>OMXV01000045.1 GCA_900315075.1 uncultured Prevotellaceae bacterium
TGTCAAAGAAGAAATCCGCCACGCCAAAGCGCGGGCGTCCGGCAAAGCCAAAAACGGTGACGCAGGAATATTAGGTACAAATTACTGAAAAACTCAGATCATCTATAACCTTTCACCTCGACACACATAAAAAGAGCGCCTCTTAAACGAGACGCTCTTTTTATTTAAATATTTTTGATTAGAATTACTTCACCTCAACAGTAGCGCGGCGGTTGTGCTCGAATGGTGAGAGGATATCAACACCACCCTTACCCTCAGCAGTAATCTTGCTGCGGCTTACACCCATACCAACGAGTTCCTCAACGACGGTCTTAGCACGCTCGTCGGAGAGCCACTGGTTGTGCTCGGGATTACCTGTAGCGCTGTCAGCATAACCTGTAACGAGGAGGTTGACGTCCTTGTTGTCAACAGCATACTTAGCCACGGTGCGTACATCGACCATATCGCGAGCGTATGATGGGCCGCTGTTGGTCTTGTTGCAATAGAAGAACACAGTTGCTGGAGCAGCAATACCCTTAATGACAGTTGCTGGTGGGCACTTGTGGTTTGCAATCTGATTCTTGAGGTCTTCGATGTCAGCATTAGCATTGTTGAGCAAGTTGTTGAGATCATCGATCTGAGCCTCGTAGTTAGCACGGATAGCATCAACATCGGGCACTTTGTCCCATGTAGCGCGACCGAGATTGAAGGTCAGGCCAATTTCACCATAGAGGTTATTGTCGTGAGTATCCCATCCACGTGTACCTGGGTCAACAACACGCATTTGACCATCGATATCAGTCTCACAGCGGTTCCAACCAAGTTCGAGGTTCAGCATTACTTTACGGCTGAGTTTGAACTCATTGAGGATACCAACGCTGAGATCCATACCGTATCTGTTGTTTGTCATTGAACGACCGATACCGGCACCAGCGAATGGAATGAAGTTCCATACACGGTTGGGGTTGTAGCCACAAAGCATGTTGCTCAAGTTGAACAAAGCGTGCTCATTGAGGATCCAGTAATTGTTGTCTTCACTCTCACCGTTTCCATTTACACTGTAAACAGTCTTACCCCAGAAGCCCTGAAGTTTTGTACGGAGTCCGAGTCCTGGTGTGAACCATTTACCGATAGCAACAGCTACACCTGGGCCTGAGCGGAAGTCAGCGAATGGACTTGTGTCCAGACCAGAGCCGTGCTCTTCTGCAGAATACCAGGCGTTCCACTGAGCACCTACCTGAATAAACCAATTGCTCCAGAACGAATTAGTAGCTACACTATATTTCAGTGTAGGATCGTCCTGTGCCATGGCTGAAAAAGATACACTGGCCAATGCCAGTACCATTAATAGTTTTTTCATAACCTTTTTATTTAAAAATCAAAAATTAATATATCCGAAACAATCGAAATTGCATTTTCCGTGGCAAAGATAATATATTTTTTCAAATCTAATTATTTTTCCTAAAGAATTTTTTAATTTTTTTTAAAAAAAGTGCAAAATTTTGCTACTTTTTCTCTCATTTTCCTCAATTAGCCCAACATTTGCTCGATTTCTGTCTGTTTTATGATGGTCAGGATATTTTTCCCATCGGGTGTCAAATTCACGTTGGAACAAGCGAAAAGTCTATTAACAAGATTTTCCATTTCCACGTTTGAAAGAGTCTGCCCTGCATGGATAGCAGTATTGCGGGCCATGGTAAGAGCAAGCGATGCATTGACCTCATTTTTTGCCGACTCGGTCATCTGAATAGCAGTCTGCACCATATTTCTCAGTAGAGTACCAGTGTCCACACCTTCGATTCCTGCAGGAATACCATTGACAGAGAAAGAGCCTCCTCCTAATGGGGTGACCGAGAAGCCCATCGTCGAGAGTTCATCGAGAATGTTTTCCATTGTCACGGCCTCCGCTTGTGAGAATTGCAACAATTCCGGGAAGAGCACCTTTTGTGTCTCCCATCTATGCTGTTTCATTTTATCAAGATACTCCTCATAAAGCACCCTAAGGTGGGCACGATGCTGGTCGATTATCATAAGTCCAGATTTCACGGCAGTGACAATATACCTATCTTTATATTGATAGTGATTGGGTGATTTTTCCTCACCGACACCTCCAGCCATGGTTTGTTGTGCATCGGGGGTCATTCCCTCTTGCTGCGTAAAAAGCGAGAGTGATGCCTGGGTAGTCTTTCCCGTTTCGATGCCGTCGTATAGTTGCTGCCACTGGCCGATATTATTCTTAGGCTTTTGCGGTGTATTAAAAGGATTGTACTGAGGGTTTGTTTTTACCCCAGGAGCCGGTTTACTATTGTCGAAAGGATTGTAAACAGGAATATCTGGTTTGCCAAAAGTATCAAAATCTATCGATGGCACCTCGTTGAATTTTCCTATTGCCTCTTTGACACCAGCAGAAAGAATCTGCCAGATAGCCTGTTCGTTTTCGAATTTAATCTCCGTCTTTGTGGGATGGATGTTGACATCGATATCCGATGGATTGATGTCGAAATAGATGAAATACGGCACTTGCTCCCCTTGTGGCACAAGTCTTTCGTATGGTGCCATTACAGCTTTGCTGAAATACGGATGCCGCATATAGCGGTTGTTGACAAAGAAGAACTGGTATGCCCCTTTCTTTTTTGCAGCCTCTGGTTTTCCTACAAATCCATTGATTCGGCATAGCGTGGTGTCCACACTCACTGGCAGCAGATCCTGGTTGATTTTCTTCCCAAACACATCGACGATACGTTGACGGAGGCCTGTCGCCGGCAGGTTCATCAATTCTGCCCCATTACTATGCAAAGTAAAAGAAACATCGGGGTTGACCAATACAATACGTTCGAACGCGCTAAGGATGTTATTGAGTTCTGTAGAATTGGACTTCAGAAATTTTCTTCTTGCCGGCACATTATAAAAAAGGTTTTCCACCTTGAAATTAGACCCTACTGGGCATGACACAGGCTCTTGCCCCCCAAATCTCGACCCATTGATAGTAAGCAAGGTGCCCAACTCGTCGTTTGCGGTTCTTGTGCGCAGTTCAACCTGTGCAACGGCTGCAATCGATGCCAAAGCCTCACCACGGAACCCCATGGTATGAAGGTCGAAGAGATCGGATGCCTCACGGATTTTGGAGGTAGCATGGCGTTCGAACGACAGTCGTGCGTCTGTGGGCGACATACCACACCCATTGTCTATTACCTGCAGGCATGTACGCCCGGCATCAGTGACAAGCACATGTATAGACGTAGCACCAGCATCGAGCGCATTCTCCACCAATTCTTTGATGACGGAGGCAGGTCGCTGTATAACCTCCCCGGCAGCAATCTGATTGGCCACGGAATCGGGCAGAAGTTGAATGATATCGCTCATGGCTTAATATAATGGGTTGCTGATACGTTGATGTTTTTCCTCTATATAATAGATGTCGTCTTTGTTTTGTGGGCGAATGGCATCATACCATCCGAAATTGGGCAATTTGTTTTTTTGCGGAGGTATCTGTGTCATGGGATAAAGGACGCCCTCCGACTTGCAGGCCCATATTTTCTCGAGTTGACGCTCAGGCGTGAGAAACATGCGTAAGGTATCTGTTTCAAGATAACATAGTCCGATGAGCGTACTGTCTTTATCATCGACCGGATAATAGACGGTCTGCACACTGCCTACCGCCTCACTTTGCCTTAGTTTTCCCTCATTGAAATAAGCATTCATGAATTTGGAAGTGACCTGATTGAAATAGATTTTATCAGGATTCTTCATATCATGCATCATTTCAATAGAGAGTGCATTTTGCATCACATTGGCTTCGCGTATAGTGGAATCGTTGACGAAAACCCGAATACTGTCGCCGAGCAACTGTCTATGTGCATTCCATACAATGGGGTCGATATACATCGTCATGGTAGAATCACGAGAGCATAATACCAAAGAGTCGCAGACGGCCTGCATATCTTTTCTATACATACGCACCTTAGGGTAGCAATGTATTTTGCGGTACATAGAATCGGTATCGAGAAAGAACGTCTCCATACGTATGGTGTCGGAGTGCAGGTATAAGGTATCCTGTTGAGAATAATCTATAAACACAGGATTGTTGGTGGCATACCCCACCCCCTTACTCTCGTCGTACTGCACGATATCGGCAGTGAGTGAATTTTTGTTTTTATGGTCTTCGTACTTAACACGCCCGTATCCGCTGCTATACTTTGTCTTGCTGTCGTAGAAGAGGCTGTCGCCAGTGATTGACCTTGTCTTGTCGGCAATGAGCGAATTGTCGAAAAGTTCCACCTTGTCGTTTTTCATATAGAAAAAACAGTTGGTGGTTTCCACATCATATCCATCATTGAGAGAATGTATGATTGACTTTGACCATTTCGGGGGTCCTCCCCCTTCCTTGTCGAAGACGGTTTTCCCTCCTACGATATGTGCTCTGTCGTTTGCCGGACTATAATATAAGGTGTCGGTGGTGATGACATGCGTATTTGTCTTGAGTGTCACAGCATAGAAGAATTCTGCATCCTTGGTGTTAAGGTTGTATTTACCCCAGTCGCTGCTCAGTGTCATCCCCCGACTTTTGTCGGTATAATTACCACCATTGTCATAATAAACAATATCAAACTTACGGTCGAGGATAAGGTTGTCGGTACGTAGCACCGATGTTTTGCGATGAGTGACCACCACATTGTGCTGTGCATGGACCATTTCTGCGTCCGTACGCCCATCATAGAAAGCAGTGTCGCATGTGATTTCCAGTGTGTCACCCTGCAGCATCCTCACATGCCCATAGGCGTGGAAAGTATTCTCCTGTTGCTTAAAATATGCACTGTCGCAATACAATGTGGTGCCTTGGTGTCGGAATTTCACATGTCCTCGTACAATCTGTGTGTCGTATCTTTTATACTCATCATAGTATAGGGAGTCGGCATGATCGAGATAGATACGTGGGTCTTGTGAGCGGTTTTTTTTCTGCGCCTGTGCCGGGAGTGTAAAGAAAATGGCAAACAGGCACAAAACCAGTATGCTGATTCCGTGCCCGTAAGAATGTCGATATATGCTGCAGACGCTATGTTTCATTTACTTTATCCAACCCTGATATTGGAATTTACAATCTTTGTATTGGTCATTGATTTTGACGTAAGTATTCTTGATTTTCTGTGCCACCCAGTCGTCGAGGAATTCTCCCCGTCGATGATCGAGCACCACTTCTTTCATGGTCTGGAAGTCCTCGGTGATAGTTGCCCGATGGCTTTCCACCCTACTCTTGAGCAAAATAATGGCACAAACTCTTTTGCCTTTGCTATTGATCATCTCGAAAGGTTTTGAGATCTCCCCCACTTCCAGTCCCTCGACGGCACGCGCCACCTCGGTTGGGAGGTCTTGCATCTTGAACTTTGATGTACGCGTCATATCCGTAGAGTTGGCCATGAGTCCATGATTACTTTTTGTATCTTTGTCGTCGGAGACATAGAGTGCAGCCTCGTCGAAAGTGGATTTTCCACTACGTATGATGGAGGCAATGGAGTCGAGGTCGGCACTGGCCTTATCGAGTTCCTCCTGTGTAACTTTCGGTTTCATCAGAATGTGTCGCACGTTGATACGCTCTCCACGTTTGTCAATAAGCTGAATGATATGGAATCCAAACTCAGTCTCGACGATTTTTGAGATTTTGTTGGGGTCGGTGAGATTGAATGCCACATTAGCAAAAACGGGGTCGAGAGCCGCCTTAGGTGTATAACCGAGCTCTCCACCTTGCCTTGCAGAGCCATCCTCAGAATAGAGACGTGCGAGTGTGGCAAAAGAAGTTTCCCCACTATTAACACGTTCGGTATATTCACGCAAAGTATTTTTCACCCGATTGATTTCATCGATCGAAACCTTTGGTTCACGAGTGATAATCTGTACCTCTACCATCGTGGGCACAAGGGGTATGCTGTCCTCAGGAAGGTCTTTGAAGAAAGCTCTCACTTCGGCAGGTGTCACGGTGATGTTCTTCACCAGCTCCTTCTTCATTTCCTGAATCAGTCCACGGTTACGGAAGTCGTCGTGCATCTGCTGTCGCATCTGGGAAATACTTTGCTTGCGATATTCCTCCAATTTCTCACGCGACCCATCGGCCAGTTGTATCCAGTAGTTAATCTGGTCTTCAATTTCCTGGTTGATTTCAGCCTCAGTGACTTCAATACTATCGATTGCCGCCTGATGGAGGAAAAGCTTCTGTACTGCCAGTTGTTCTGGTATGACACAATCGGGATTTCCATCCCACCTTACTCCTTCAGCCTCGGCCTGGAGTCTCATGGTCTCGATATCAGACTTGAGAATAGGCTCATCGCCGACAACCCATACCACCTCGTCGATGATACTTGCAGGATTAATAAGGTGCACTTTCTCGGGAACGGCCGTGGCAATGGAGTCATTAGAAGTTGCGACAACCTTCGTGGAGTCGTCGGGAGTTGTGGCAACCTTTGTGGAGTCGTCGGGAGTACTGTTTACAGTTACGGTATATCGCGGCATCGCACATACAGCAACGGTAACAAATGCTCCTATCACTGGAGCCAAGAGAAAATGACGCAGATGATTCATGAAAAGCTTTATATCGTTTAATGTTTATTGACCGTTGCTACAACGTTGTTATAGACCTCGACGGGATATTTCTCACGCAGGCGAGCCACCCATTCTTTCTCCAGCATATCCTGGTAGTCGGCTGTCACCTGTCCACGCACGTCGGTATAGTCTTTAGGTGCTTTGAGCACTTTGCCAAAGACTGCATCGATGGGATAATCCTTGAGAGGCTTCACTTCCACTTTCTGCTTGAAGATTTCCCTATCAACCAGATTGTTGTCGCCCTGTTTGAAGATACCCTTCTCGACTCTGATACGTATCACGGAGTCGCCATTGAAGGTAGTACGCAATTTGTCGGCCCATTTGTCGAAAGTCAAGCCCTTGACAGCTTTCTTCACCGCCTTGACATCAGCAGCATCTTTCACATGGTATGCGATACCCTTGAATCGTGGCGAATCCCAGGCATACTTCTTCTTATTTTTCTTGAAATAATTAGCCAGGCCGGCTTCATCCTTGGCACCTTTCTCCCACACTTCACGATTCATGATTTCGTAGAGCAGCAGTCCGTCGTGATATTCGCGGATGAGGTTGGCCAAGTCGCTGTCGGTTTCAGAGAGGTCAATGGCACGCTGTTCGAGTATTTGCTCACGTGTGACACCAGGCTGCGAAGCTACTATCTCATCGAGTTTGTCGTCAATGATTTTCTCTTTCACACCACTTCTGTCGATAAAGGTGAGGATATCGGCATGTACAGAGTCATAGGGGAAGAAAATCTGTCGCTCATTCATTTTAATAATATGATAGCCAAAGTCGGTGAGAACAGGTTTGCTCATCTCGCCTACTTGCAGTGCGTATGCTGCCTTCTCAAAATCTGGCACTGTACGGCCAGGAGTAATCCAGTCGAGATCGCCTCCCTTAGGTGCAGAACCGTCTTGTGAGAATTTCTTTGCCATCTCGGCAAAATCAGCACCGTTGAGCAACGCATTATAAATAGAGTCGGCGCGCTGTTTTGCCACTTCTCTCTCACTCTCAGGGGCTTTTTGTCCCACCTTTATAAGAATATGCGACGGGTGGACCATACCACCGAGCGAGTCAATATAGTGGTATGCTTCGTCGTATTCCTGTCGAGCACGCTTCTCAATATCTTCGTCGTTGATGAACGATGGGCGCACCTGTTGGTCACGATACATGGCAAACTCCTGCTGGAATGATGACAGTGTGTCGAGATGTGCGTCCATAGCTGCTACAACCTTCAATTTATAGTTGATAAACAAATCGACGTACTCCTCCACGGTTTTTTTGTCGATGACGCCCTCAGAATTATTTTTATTATATGAATATTCAAACTCGGACCTTGTTACGGGCTGTCCGTTGACCTTCATAATGATAGGGTCGCTTTGTGCTAATGCTGCCGTTGCCAGTGCAAGCATTGCAAAAATGATTTTAATTCTCATGTGTGAACCTATGAAATAATTTTACTAATTCAATTTATTCTGGACGAGAGTAATTAGGAGCCTCACTTGTGATGGTGATATCGTGAGGATGACTCTCATTAACACCGGCGTTGGTGATGCGTGTGAACCGTGCCTGATGCAACTGCTCTATGTTTGCTGCACCGCAATAGCCCATACCTGAGCGCAGACCACCGACAAGCTGGTAGATAACTTCCTGAACAGTACCCTTGAATGGCACACGGCCAGCAATACCCTCGGGAACCAACTTTTTCGTGTCTTTGGTACCTGCCTGGAAATAGCGATCTTTTGAACCATTTTCCATAGCCTCGAGTGAGCCCATTCCGCGATAGCTCTTGAATTTCCTGCCATTGAAGATAATGGTATCGCCAGGGCTTTCCTCTGTGCCTGCCACGAGCGAGCCAATCATCACACAACTTCCACCAGCAGCAATGGCCTTGACGATGTCGCCCGAGTAGCGCAGTCCACCATCGGCAATCAGTGGTGCCCCTGTATCCTTGAGTGCGCAATATACGTCATAAACAGCACTCAACTGTGGCACACCCACACCTGCCACCACACGTGTGGTACAGATAGAGCCTGGACCGATACCCACTTTGATGGCATCAGCACCATTCTCCACAAGCAGTTTTGCAGCCTCACCGGTGGCTACGTTGCCCACCACGATATCTACTTCAGGGAATTTAGCCTTTGCCTCGACAAGTTTTTCCACCACGAATTTAGAGTGTCCATGTGCTGTGTCAATGACAATAGCATCAGCTCCGGCACTGACGAGTGCCTCGATACGGTCTAGGGTGTCGGCAGTGACACCAACGCCAGCAGCCACGCGGAGTCGTCCCTTGCTATCCTTGCACGCCATAGGTTTGTCTTTAGCCTTTGTGATATCCTTATAGGTAATGAGTCCCACAAGGTGGTTGTCCTTGTCAACAACGGGCAATTTTTCGATTTTATACTTCTGCAAGATTTGTGCAGCAGCTGTAAGGTCGGTCTGCTGATGTGTAGTCACGAGATTCTCGCTTGTCATCACATCGTCGATAGCAGTATCGAGCCTTTGTTCGAATCTCAGGTCGCGATTGGTGACGATTCCCACAAGATGATTGTCTTCATCTACAACAGGAATACCTCCGATATGGTATTCAGCCATCATCTGGAGTGCATCACGTACGGTCTTTCCCTTGCGTATGGTCACAGGATGGTAGATCATACCGTTTTCTGCACGTTTGACGATGGCCACCTGACGTGCCTGTTCTTCAATCGACATGTTTTTGTGAATCACACCGATACCACCCTCTCGTGCGATAGCAATCGCCATCGACGATTCTGTAACCGTGTCCATGGCGGCGGTCACAAATGGGATGTTCAACTCGATGTTCCGTGAGAATTTTGTTTTCAGCTCCACTGTCCGTGGCAGCACCTCTGAATAAGCCGGAATTAACAGGACGTCGTCGAATGTGAGACCGTCCATCACAATCTTATCTGCAACAAATGATGACATAGTTTAAAAAATTTATTGCGTGCAAAATTAGCAATAAAAAACCATTTTCGGGGGTGTTTTCCCTTTTTTCTCTCGGAATTAATACGATTTAACGCAATAAGTGCCAATTAGGAATACTATAAGCTATAGAAAATCCTATGAAAAAACAGAATAATCAAAATAATCCGAATAATCTTATTACTCAGATTATTCGGATTACAATGGGAAACAGCGCTTGTGAGAGGCTAATTCGCCATTTCTGAAATGAACTTAATTCTCACGAGTCGTATATCCTCTTCAGTGTAGTCTTCACCAAGTTCACTCATAGCTTCCTCGAGGTCGTCGGTAGTGCTTTCGCGGAAATACTCATAGATGTCGTCGATATGATCTTCATCAACAATTTCCTCTATGAAATAATCGATGTTGAGTTTTGTACCGCTATAGACGATGGCCTCAATCTCGGTGAGCAGCTCGTCGAAGTCGAGTCCCTGTGCCTTGGCAATTTCCTCGAGGTCGATTTTGCGGTCGATACTCTGAATAATCTTAACTTTCAGTATCGATTTTTTCGCCACAGTGCGCACTCTCAGTTCCTCAGGCCTTTCGATTTCATTTTCCTCACAGTGGCGTTTGATGATGTCGCAAAATTCCTGTCCGTAGCGTTTAGCCTTCCCAGCTCCCACACCCTGAATGTTTTGCAATTCCTGCAAAGTGATGGGATACATAGTAGCCATTTGCTCGAGCGAGGGATCTTGGAAAATAACGTATGGTGGCACATGAAGTTTTGTTGCCATTTTTTTACGCAAGTCACGTAGAATTGCATACAATTCCTGGTCGAGAGCGCCGCCTCCACCCTCTGCCATGTCATCCTCATAGTCGGCATTAAACTCTGTGTCTTTAACAATCATGAACGAGACAGGGTGTTTCATGACACGTTTACCAGCCGATGTCAATTTAAGGAGTCCGTAGTTCTCGACATCCTTACGAAGATATCCTGCAATAAGTGCCTGCCGTATGACGGGA
This sequence comes from uncultured Prevotellaceae bacterium, assembly GCA_900315075.1. Taxonomy (GTDB): domain Bacteria; phylum Bacteroidota; class Bacteroidia; order Bacteroidales; family Bacteroidaceae; genus Prevotella. The sequence goes on from OMXV01000045.1 coordinate 10,495, forward strand.
TTCCAGAGTTTTTCGTCTTCGTCCTCGCCTGCGCCGAATTCCTCAAGCTGATCATGCTTATGTGACACGATGTCATCTGTGGGTCTTCCCTTGACAAAATCAATTATATATTCTGTACGGAAATTTTCCTTTACTGCAGCGATAGCATTGAGTACGATTTGCAAGAGTTTGCTTGCCTCCACCTTTTCTTTCGGATGCAGGCAATTGTCACAATTTCCACAATTATCCTTATTATAGGTTTCGCCAAAGTAGTGTAGGAGCATTTTTCGACGGCATACAGAAGATTCTGCATATGCAGCTGTCTCCTGAAGGAGCTGACGCCCAATATCCTGTTCTGCCACAGGTTTTCCCTCCATAAACTTCTCGAGTTTCTGCAGGTCTTTGTAAGCATAGAATGTAATACATTTTCCCTCTCCTCCGTCACGTCCGGCCCTACCCGTTTCCTGGTAGTATCCTTCAAGACTCTTGGGAATATCGTAGTGTATGACAAAACGCACGTCGGGTTTGTCGATACCCATACCGAAGGCTATAGTAGCCACAATGACATCGATTTCCTCCATAAGGAACTGGTCTTGTGTTTCCGACCTTTTGGTCGACTCAAGCCCAGCATGGTATGCGGCAGCCTTGATATCGTTGGCACAAAGGTCAGCTGCAAGTTCCTCCACTTTTTTCCTTGAGAGGCAATATACGATACCGCTCTTTCCAGGATTTTGCTTGATAAACTTGATGATTTGCTTATTGATGTCATTGTTTTTCGGCCTTACCTCATAATATAGGTTGGGGCGATTGAACGAACTTTTGAATTCCAAGGCATCCGTAATCCCTAAGTTTTTCTTGATGTCGCTGCGCACCTTGTCGGTGGCAGTGGCAGTGAGGGCAATGACCGGGGCCTCACCGATTTTCTGTATTGTGGGCCTGATATTGCGGTACTCTGGTCTGAAGTCATGTCCCCATTCCGAGATACAGTGTGCCTCGTCGATGGCATAGAATGAAATTGTCACTGAACGTAGAAATTCCACATTGTCTTCTTTGTTGAGTGACTCAGGGGCCACATAAAGCAGTTTGGTTTTCCCTGCCACAATATCGTTTTTGACCTGGTCGATGGCCGCCTTGTTGAGTGAGGAGTTGAGGTAGTGAGCTACCCCTTCTTCCTCGCTCATGCCATTGATGACATCCACTTGGTTTTTCATCAACGCGATAAGTGGTGATATGACGATGGCCGTCCCTTCCATGATAAGTGACGGCAACTGATAACAAAGCGACTTTCCTCCACCTGTAGGCATAAGCACAAAAGTGTTATTACCCGCAAGTACATTGCGGATAATAGCCTCTTGGTCGCCTTTGAATTTGTCGAAGCCGAAATGGCGCTTCAGTTGTTGTAATAGGTTAACGTCTGTTGGCATATTTGTGTTTCTCCTTTCATGATAGAGCCGACATGGCAATGAATACTATCTAAGCAGGAATGTCAGTCATTCCCTGGACTTTGCAGTCTTGCCTTGTCGAGTTGTTTTTGTACATAGTCTTTGGTTACATGGAACTGTTTCACCCTCTTTGACGGCACCTCAAACATGGCATCCATCATCACATTCTCGACGATGGAGCGCAATCCACGTGCGCCGAGTTTATACTCCACTGCTTTATCGACAATAAATTCCAGTGCATCTTCATCAAAAGAGAGCGCCACCCCATCGATTTCAAACAGTTTTGTATATTGCTTTACGATAGAGTTTTTGGGTTCCACCAATATTCTCTTGAGTGCTGTTCTGTCAAGCGGTTCGAGATAAGTAAGCACAGGAAGTCGGCCAATGATTTCTGGTATAAGCCCAAACGATTTCAAGTCTTGTGGTAACACATACTTCATCAAATCTTCCTTGTCGATCTTCCGCACGTTCTGCACGGAATTGTAACCCACCACATGTGTGTTGAGTCTTTGTGCTATTTTACGCTCAATACCATCGAAAGCACCTCCACAAATGAAAAGTATGTGACTGGTATTAACGTGGATATACTCCTGGTCGGGATGCTTGCGCCCACCCTGAGGGGGCACATTGACCATCGTACCTTCGAGCAATTTGAGCAGTCCCTGCTGCACGCCCTCACCACTAACATCGCGTGTGATAGAAGGGTTGTCGCTCTTTCGGGCAATTTTGTCGATTTCATCGATGAAGACAATACCTCGCTCAGCCGCATCAACTTTATAGTCGGCCACCTGCAAGAGTCTTGAAAGGATACTCTCAACATCTTCTCCCACATAACCTGCCTCTGTGAAGACAGTGGCATCTACGATGGTGAAAGGAACATCGAGCAACTTGGCAATCGTCCTGGCAAGTAATGTTTTTCCAGTGCCAGTGCTTCCAACGAGAATGATGTTGCTTTTCTCTATTTCCACCCCACTGCCATCGTCTTCCTGCTTCAATCGCTTATAATGGTTATAGACGGCAACGGAGAGGAATTTCTTTGCCTCATCCTGTCCTATGACATACTGGTCGAGGTAGTCTTTGATTTCCTTTGGCTTTGGGATTTTCTTTGTCTTGAACTTATCTTTTTCCTTATCCTTATTCGACGAGGGTCCCAACATACCTGCAGTGCGTACGATTTCATACGCCTGCGCAGCACAATTCTCACAAATATACCCACTGACACCAGAGATTAAGAGCCGAACCTCTTTCTCATTACTTCCACAAAAGCTACAAACTTTCTTCATTTCATTTCTTACGTGTCAGCACGGTGTCAATCATACCATATTCCTTGGCTTCCTCAGCATTCATCCAGTAGTTACGGTCGGAGTCATTCCACACCTTCTCAAAGGGTGTATGCGAGTGTTCAGATATGATAGTATATAATTCCTTTTTATATTTCTGAATCTCTTTTGCCTCAATCTCGATATCAGAAGCCTGTCCTTGGACACCTCCGAGTGGTTGGTGAATCATCACGCGACTATGTGGTAAAGCAGAACGTTTTCCCTCTGTTCCGGCGACGAGCAACACAGCAGCCATAGACGCAGCCATACCTGTGCAGATAGTGGCCACATCACTGCTGATGAACTGCATGGTGTCGTAGATGCCCAATCCTGCTGATACGCTACCACCTGGCGAGTTGATGTAGATGGAAATGTCTTTCCCGCTATCTACGGAGTCGAGGTAAAGTAACTGTGCTTGCAGTGTATTGGCAGTATAATCGTCAATCTGTGTCCCGAGGAAAATAATGCGGTCCATCATCAACCTTGAGAAGACGTCCATTTGTGTGACATTGAGTTGTCTTTCCTCAAGGATATAAGGGTTAAGATACTGTGCTTGTGCGCTGATGACATCATCGAAAGTCTGGCTGTTGAAGCCTAAATGTTTTGTTGCGTATTTTCTAAAATCGTTCATAAGTTTCTAAAATTTTTAGGCCCAAAAAAGAGATTATCGACCTTTTACTTTGTTATTAGGAACAAAGTTAATAAAAAAAGTCGATAATCTCAGCAAAAAAAACGTTTTTTTTGAAAAAAAAACAATTTTATTCGCCTGCTAACTTATTAAATTCATCTAAAGTGACACTCTTAACGTTCAACTTAACCACTTTCTTAAGTTCGGCAGTAAGTTTATGGTCGATGGCGCTATTGACGATTTGGTCGAGATTTTCACGTTTCTTGAGCAAATCTTCAGCATAGTTTTGCAGATATTCCATGGGTACGTCGTTCATGCCATACTGTGCGAACTGTGCCCTTGCCATGTTGATGGCGGTATTTTTCACGTCGTCGTCCTCAACCTTCAGTCCAGTTGCATTGACAAGTTGCTCCTTGATGAGATGCCATTTTAGTTCCTTGATGCTTGCGTCGAAGTTTTTGTCTACATATTCAGCATCTTTATCCTCATTCTTATGTTTCATGACACGTTTGAGGATTTCCTCTGGGAATTGGAGTTCACCCACTTTCTGCTCGCAGTACTTACGCACATCTATCAGGAATCTGTAGTCGGAATCACCTCTCAACTGAGCCTTGAGTCCCTCACCGATTTTCTGGCGGAATTCTTCCTCGGAGTTCACATTACCCTCGCCAAACACCTGGTCGAAAAGTTTCTGGTCAACTGCTGCAGGGAGATAGCGTGAGATTTCTGTCACTTGATAGCTGAAGTCGGCTGTTATACCAGCGGCCTCCTCTTTTTTGAGTTTCAACAGTGCAGCGAGCTCAGCGTCGTTCTCTGGGTATGCTTTGCGTGGATTAAACGTGATGATGTCGCCCGGTGTACATGCATCGAAGAGGTGCTTCTGTCCTTCGTCGTTCATGTATTTTGGCATAAGCACGACATCTGCCAAAGTGATACCACCCTCTTTGGTGCTACCCTCCTCGTCGAGTTCGCGAAGGTCGCCCTTGAGCATATCGTTCTTTTCAGGGTCGTATTCGCTGGCCTTATCATAGTGACCACCACGTGCTGCCATAGCATCCACCTGGTTTTGGATAAGTTTGTCGTCCACCTCTATGTCATAGTAGTCAACGGTATCTTTGTCGGTGAGTGAGATGGTGAAATCTGGAGCCACAGCAATATCGAAAATGAACTCGAACGGTCCTTCTTTTGTCAGATCCTGTGGTTGTTGTTTCTCTGATGGCATGGGCTCACCAAGCATCATGATATTGTTGTCTTTAACATACTTGTAGATTTCTTCTCCCAACATTTTGTTGACCACGTCCAATTTCACAGGCATTTCATATTGCCGTTTGATAAGTGCCATAGGTACATTTCCCTTGCGGAATCCCGGCACGTTAGCCTTGCGACGATAGTCTTTCAAAGTCTTCTCAACTTCACTTTTGTAGTCAGCTTCCTCGACAGTCAAAGTCATCAGTCCATTGACTTTGTCTGGGTTTTCAAATACAATTTTCATCTTCTAAAATTTCTACTATTTATTTTTTGCTAATTCTTATATTGCCATATTCTGAAAATGGAATGCAAAATTACTGAATATTGGCCTAAATACCTAATTATAATTGGAAAAATTTGTTTTTTTAACCATCCTCTAATTGTTCGCGGGCTTTTCTTTCCTCGTCGATGGTTTGGAAATCTTTTTTTCGCAGCACAAAACTATTGGAGAGATATTTTTCTCTGACAATACGATTGGCGGCCAGTTCTTCTGGTTTTCCCTGAAAGAGAATCTTCCCCTCAAAAAGCAGGTAGGCCCTGTCGGTGATAGTGAGTGTCTCCTGTACATTATGGTCGGTGATGAGAATACCGATATTGCGGTATTTCAGCCGCCATACAATGTGCTGAATATCTTCCACGGCGATAGGGTCCACACCAGCGAAAGGTTCATCGAGCATGATGAATTTAGGGTCAATGGCTAAGCAGCGTGCTATCTCGGTGCGTCGTCGTTCTCCACCCGAGAGTTGGTCGCCTTTATTCTTTCTCACTTTAGTGAGCCGAAACTCAGCAATAAGGCTTTCAAGTTTTTCACGCTGCTCTTTTTTCGACAGCTTAGTCATCTGTAGCACAGAAAGAATATTGTCCTCGACGCTCATTTTCCGGAACACACTTGGTTCCTGTGGCAGATATCCTATTCCAGCCCTTGCCCGTTTATAGACTGGGAATTTAGTAATATCCTTGTCGTTGAGGAAGATATGTCCGGCATTGGGTACGATGAGCCCTGTAGTCATATAAAAAGATGTGGTTTTCCCTGCCCCGTTGGGTCCAAGCAGTCCCACGATTTCCCCCTGTCTCACATTGATAGACACATCATTGACAACAGTACGCTTGCCATATCTTTTGACGAGCCCCTCTGTACGTAACATCATTCCCTGGTCGGGTGTTATATTTTGTTCGATATTCTCTTCCATAAGTTGATACAGCCATTTGAAAGTGCAAAATTAACGAATTGCAGCCGAAATCAAGAATCTTTGCAAATTAATTTCACATTCTCATAGTTTTTGTTTACTTTTGCATGCAATAAAGAATACGGGATGTACATCATCAAATTACTTCAGACGTTTGGCGAATACTTGCTACTGATGGGTAGGACATTTTCCCTACCTGAGCGTATGCGCATGTTTATGAAGAAATATGTGAAGGAGATGTCTTCCCTTGGTGTTGACTCTATAGGCATTGTGTTGCTGATTTCATTTTTCATTGGTGCAGTGATTTGCATCCAGATGAAGCTCAACATACAAAGTCCGTGGATGCCTAAGTTTGTGACGGGTTACACCACTCGCGAAATTATGCTGCTGGAGTTCTCCTCGTCGGTAATGTGTCTGATTTTAGCGGGCAAGGTAGGTTCGAACATTGCCTCGGAGCTTGGCACAATGCGTGTGACGCAACAAATAGATGCCTTAGAGATAATGGGTGTGAACAGTGCGAGCTACCTTATTTTGCCAAAGATTCTTGGTATGATTACCATCATGCCTTTTTTGGTGATTTTCAGTGCTGCCACTGGCATTCTTGGCGCATATGCCACTGCCTATATTGGTAATATCATCAGTGCCGACGAACTAACACTTGGTTTTCAGCATGATTTCAATCCGTGGTTTATGTGGATGAGCATTATCAAGAGTTTGTTTTTTGCCTTTCTCATTTCAAGTGTCTCCTCCTATTATGGATACAGCGTGAAAGGTGGCTCTGTGGAAGTGGGCAAAGCCAGCACCAATGCCGTAGTGGCGAGCAGTGTCCTTATATTATTCTCTGATGTATTTCTCACCCAGTTGTTGTCATAATGTCAAGAAAAAGCCATGATTGAAATCAAGAACCTATGCAAGTCGTTTGAAGACAAGGATGTTCTTCACGACATCAGTGCCGTTTTTGAGAATGGCAAGACCAATCTGATTATTGGTCAGAGTGGCTCGGGTAAGACTGTGCTGATGAAGAACCTTGTAGGACTGCTTGACCCCACCAGCGGTGAGGTACTTTACGACGGTCGTGACTTTGTGTCGATGAGCAAACGCGAGAAAGTGCTTCTACGTCGTGAGATGGGAATGATTTTCCAGGGAGCCGCCCTTTTCGACTCGTTATCGGTACTGGAAAATGTGATGTTTCCTCTTGATATGTTCTCCTCGATGAACTATCGCGAGCGTGTGAAGCGTGCACAAGAATGTCTTGACCGTGTGAATCTTCTGGAGGCAGAGCAGAAATATCCTGACGAGATTTCCGGTGGTATGCAAAAACGTGTTGCTATAGCCCGCGCCATAGCCCTCAATCCACAATATTTATTTTGCGACGAGCCTAATTCTGGCCTTGACCCCAAGACATCACTTGTGATAGATGAATTACTGAGTGGTATTACCAAGGAATACAACACCACCACGATCATCAACACCCACGACATGAATTCTGTAATGGGAATTGGCGAGAACATCCTATTTATTTATGAGGGCCGCAAGGACTGGCAAGGAAACAGCAGTGAAATCATGAAATCGACGAATAAGCATCTCACTGATTTCATTTTTGCCAGCGATTTACTTAAAGAGATGCGTACGGCTGTCAACGAGCATCACACATAACTTCACCACCAATAACATAAGAAGCTATCTCATCAGCCAAAGGCTGTCTCTCTCGACCATGGGCACAAGGATTTGCTCTTTATTGTTATCCGCAAATTCCATGATGAGAAAGACCATCGCTGTATGTTGTGCAGTATCCACTTCTGAAGAGGCTATACTTACGCTTTTTATTCCCTGATGCTGGTTTTGTTGTCGTTGAACATACAACTTGGCGTTTTCCACCAATTGTCTCACATCATTTTGTGAATGTTCAACGTGCCGGTCCATGCCCGCCACAAAATCATCGTATTTGCCATCAATGAGATACTGATAATATAACCTTGCCGTATTGGCTGCAACATCTTCCTGTGGGAAATCCTCCCGTGTGACGCATGCAGCCAACAAGGCAATGGCAAGAAAGAGGCATACAGCAACCCTTCCTTTCATTTCTGTCGAATAAAGATATTGATGGGACATCCTGTCATCTGCCAGTTTTCCCTAATTTTATTCTCAAGGAACCTACGATATGGCTCTTTAACATACTGTGGCAGATTGGCATAAAAGACAAACGATGGTATCTGTGTGTCAGGAATCTGCATACAATATTTTATCTTGATATATTTCCCTTTGACTGAAGGTGGTGGGAACGCCTCTATCAAAGGCAGCATCACCTCGTTGAGTTTTGATGTGCCCACTCTTGCAGTACGATTAAGATAAACCTGCTTGGCAGTCTCAAGCACACGGAAGATACGCTGTTTTGTCAATGCCGAGACGAAGATGATGGGGAAGTCGGTAAATGGTGCCATTCTCTCCTTAATGGCATTCCGGAAGGTATCGATAGCCTTCTGCGATTTGTCTGTAACGAGGTCCCACTTGTTGACAGCCACCACGAGCGACTTGTTGTTTTTCTGTATCAGTTGGAAGATGTTCATATCCTGCGCCTCAATGCCCCTTGTGGCATCAATCATGAGAATGCATACGTCGCTATTCTCAATGGCACGAATACTTCTCATCACTGAATAGAATTCCAAGTCTTCGGTCACTTTGTTCTTGCGACGAATGCCCGCAGTATCTACCAAATAAAAGTCGAAACCAAACTTATCAAACCTGGTATAAATACTGTCGCGTGTGGTGCCGGCAATATCGGTGACAATATGTCTATCCTCGCCAATGAAAGCGTTGATAAGACTGCTTTTTCCTGCATTGGGCCTTCCTACGACAGCGAAACGGGGGATACCCTCTTCTTGTTCTGTTTCTTTCTTGCCTTTGAGTTTTTCCACGACAAGGTCAAGCAGGTCGCCGGTGCCGCTACCTGTGGCTGCACTTGTACAGAATGGGTCGCCAAGACCGAGTTTATAGAATTCGGCAGCATCGAAATACTGGTTGAAATTATCTGCCTTGTTGGCGACAAGGATAACGGGGATGTTTGACCTACGAAGAATCATAGCCACATCTTCGTCGAGATCTGTCAGTCCATTAACGATATCAACCAAGAAGAGTACCAAATCAGCCTCCTCGGTGGCAATCATCACCTGCTTTCTGATTTCCTCTTCGAAGATATCATCTGAATTGACCACCCATCCACCAGTGTCAACAACAGAGAATTCGCTTCCGCACCACTCACATTTACCATATTGTCTGTCGCGTGTGGTGCCTGCTTCTTCACTGACAATGGCCTTGCGAGTTTTTGTCAGTCTATTGAAAAGAGTGGACTTGCCCACATTAGGGCGTCCTACAATTGCTACTAATGCCATGCTATTATTGGGGAGTTATGAGATTTATTAATCAGAGTACTTGAAATATTCAGATTACTCCGGGTTATATCCGAAGTTATCAAGTTCACGCTTTGAGTTTCTCCAGTCTTTATCAACTTTGACGAAGGTGTCGAGATAGATATGTTTTCCGAAGAATTTCTCCAACGTCTTTCTCGCCTCTGTACTCACTTTTTTGAGAGCTACACCTTGATGCCCGATGATGATGCCTTTTTGAGAATCTCTCTCGACATATATGACAGCACTGATGTTGATACGCTTGGCTTCCTCTTTGAACTGCTGCACCTCCACTTCCACAGAATATGGTATTTCCTTATCGTAGTAGAGCAATATTTTCTCTCGGATAATCTCGCTGACAAAGAATCGTGCCGGTTTGTCGGTGAGTTGGTCTTTATCGAAGTATGGCGGACTGTCGGGAAGGAGTTCCTTGATACGTTTAAGTAGCATATCCGTGCCAAATTTATTGGCAGCAGAGATGGGTAGTATTTCAGCCTTTGGCAGTAGTTGATGCCATTTTTCCACCACCTTGACAAGTCCTTCCTGATTGGTGAGGTCGATTTTATTGATAAGCAGCAAGACAGGTATGTCGAGTGTTGCCACCTTGTCGAGGAAGTCCTGGTTTTTCTCCGGCTGTTCCACTACGTCGGTGACATATAGTAGAATGTCGGCATCGGCAAGTGCCGATTCCGAGAACGCAAGCATCGACTCCTGAAGTTTATAATTGGGTTTTAGCACTCCTGGAGTATCAGAGAAAACTATTTGCATATCATCGGTATTGACGATTCCCATGATACGATGTCTGGTAGTCTGTGCCTTGAAGGTGGCGATAGAGATACGCTCCCCTACCAACTGGTTCATCAGGGTGCTTTTCCCGACATTGGGATTTCCAACGATATTTACGAATCCTGCCTTGTGCATATTAGCTTGATGAATGATAAATCTATATTTTCGACAAAAAAACGCATCTTTACTTGTGTAGGATGCGTTTGTCTATATACGTTTTGTTATTTCTTGGGTGCGTTGACTGTGGAGCCATCGTATGCCCATCTCAAATAAGAGGCGCCATGTACGAAACCTGCTCCAAACGCCGTGAGAATAATGTTGTCGCCTGGTCTCAACCGGCTTTCATTGTCCCACAAAGCCAATGGGATCGTAGCAGCGCTGGTATTTCCGTAGTGCTCAATATTGACCATTACCTGCTCCATAGGTAGTTCAAGACGTTTTGCCACCGCCTCGATAATACGCATATTGGCTTGGTGTGGTATCACCCATGTGATATTGTTCTTGTCGAGGCCGTTGCGCTCAGCAATTAGTGCGCAGTCGTCGCTCATACTTGTCACTGCATATCTGAACACTGTCCGCCCTTCCTGATAAATGAAATGCAGACGGTGGTCAACAGTAAAATGCGATGGTGGACATACCGAACCACCTGCTTTCATATGCAGGAAAGGTAGTCCCTTTCCATCGGTACGTAAATATGAATCTATGTATCCATTTTCGTCATCTTCGGAGGCTTCAACCAACACGGCAGCGGCACCATCTCCAAACAATGGGCATGTAGCCCTGTCGGTATAATCCACCATTGACGACATTTTGTCTGCACCGACAACAATAATCTTTTTATACCTTCCACTTTCAATGAGGCAGGCTGCTGTGTCGAGTGAATAGAGAAATCCGCAGCACGCTCCCCAATAGTCATAGGCGAAGGCATTTTTGAGCCCTACCTTTCCCAAGACAATTGACGCAGTGGAAGGAAACTGATAATCGGCCGTAGATGTGGATAATATCAATGCGTCGATGGTGTCGGGATTGACACCGGTTTTATTGATGAGCATTTTTACGGCCTTACGTGCCATATACGAAGTGCCCAGTCCCTCCTCTGTAAGGATTCTACGCTCTTTGATACCGACACGTGTCATAATCCACTCGTCGTTGGTGTCTACCATCCTTGCCAGCTCCTCATTATTGAGGATATAGTCAGGAACGTAGCCGCCAACGCCGGTGATTATCGCTTTGATTTTACCCATTACTCAGCAGTTTCCTTGACTATAGCCACCTTTCCTCTGTAGTATCCACATGTGGGACAAACAGTGTGGTAAACATAGTAAGCACCGCAATTGGGGCATACTGCCAATGCTGGTGCCACAGCCTTGTCATGAGTTCTTCTCTTGAGTGTACGAGTCTTTGACTGTCTTCTTTTAGGATGTGCCATTTTTTCTAATCTTTATTAAATATAGTTTTTAATTTTTCCAATTCGCTCCACCGTGGGTCAGCTGTATTTTCGCTTTGTGTCTGCGTGTTATTAGGTGACAATTGTCTTAGACGTGAGAGCATCTCCTGGTTGCATTCTTCCGGTATATGTACGTGCCTGATAGGAATCGCAAGTGTGATAAACTCAAGTATCAGCCCTGCCACATCTACAAATCCATCATCCTGTGGAATTGTAATCAAATCGCCATCATCATCGTACTCCTCACCCAATCTGACCACAACAGAATTGTGTGTATCGATAGGTAATTGCATGTCTTCCAAACACACATCACACGGCAACACAACATTGCCCTGGATATGAAACGTAAGTTCGTATGACGCAGCGGCTTTGACAACATCAAGATGTGCGCTCAGAGCACCCTTTTTCACGTTTTCACTGCCAATGGACTGAAAAAACTCATCATCAAGAATAAAATCACAGGCTGCTGTCTGCTCTTTCATTCCCTTGAGATTGACCTTGAATATTTCCATTTTGTCCATTTGGGCTGCAAAGTTAGTAAATTTATTTGGAAAAGCGTAATTTTTCCGAAAAAAAACGTTTTTGGGCTTAACTTTCAGGCACATTCCGTTTTGTATGGTTCAATGTTATAACCTTATAACCCCATAACCTCATAACCTCATAACCTTATAACCCCATAACCTCATTTGGTCAATTCTATCCTAAAGGTAGTACCTTTACCTATTTCGGAATTTTTCACGAAAATCTTTCCCTTATGATATTCCTCCACGATTCTCTTAGCCAAGGAAAGTCCGAGTCCCCAGCCACGTTTTTTTGTAGTGAATCCAGGAGTGAACACATTGCGTATATCTTTCTTCCTAATTCCTTTTCCTGTGTCTGAAACTTCTACCACGACCCTATTCTCCACTTCCCTCATGAATAGAGTGATGGTTCCTGCCCCTTCCATTGCATCGACGGCATTTTTGCATAGATTTTCTATCACCCATTCAAAAAGCGATGCATTGATTTTCACAATGATATCCCCCTCGGGAAAATCACGCACCATATTGACTTTTGCTGATGTGCGACGGTTCATATAGTCCACCACATGATTCATGATATCCGTCAGACTACTTGGCACCGTCTCAGGCATGGAGCCTATTTTTGAAAATCTGTCGGCAATCAATTGCAGCCGTTGGACATCTTTGTCCATTTCCGGCAGCAATTCATCGTCGGGGTAGTTTTCCTTGAGGATTTCCGTCCATGCCATAAGACTCGAGATGGGCGTGCCGAGTTGGTGTGCTGTTTCTTTTGACAGTCCCACCCATACTTTGTTTTGCTCTGCCCTTTTGGAAGTGAGTAGGGCGAATATGGCTATGACTACAAATACCATGACGACGCCTAATTGTATGTAAGGCCATGACGAGAGTCTTTTAAGCATCACAGAGTCATCGTAACACACATTGATAAATTCATTTTCGTCGTCAGCGTTGTCAGAAGCCAGATTAATTTTCACCACCCTTCCCGATGCCATCATCTCTCTTCCCATCTTAGTGGCATTGGCAAGGCTATCATCATAGTTATTCCCCTTCAATTCAATATTTCTGAATTCAGTGGCTTCATTATTGCGGTCCATGACAATGACAGGAATGGTCTTGTTTTCCTCAATTACCTTAAGTACTAAATTGAGGTCGGTGTTTTCGTCTGCCATGCTTAATGAGCGCATAGCCTCTGCCCACACCTCCATCTTGTTGCGCTCTTCTCCATAAAGATCGCGCACGAGGAAATGTGAAATGACCAATGAAGCCACAGCTATCACGACAGCCGCGACCACAAGTATGATTTTCACCTGTCGTATTCTGTCAGTCCATTGCATTTTACGTAGGCGTATAATTTCTATATAGAACGGACAGCACGTAAATTTATTATCCGAAGAAGAAATATGCGATGAAAACGGCCGCAATCATACCAGCGATGTCGGCAGTAAGTCCACAGATGACAGAGTACCGATATTTCTTGATTCCCACACTTCCGAAATACACAGCAAGAATATAGAAAGTGGTGTCGGTGCATCCTTGCAACACACTTGCCAGATGTCCTAAGAATGAGTCAGGGCCTGAGTGCGCGAAAATGTCAAGCATCATTCCTCTTGCTCCTGGTCCACTGAGAGGTTTGAGCAATGCCACAGGCAGTGCTCCGACAAATTCTGAGTCGAAACCCATCGCTTCCACAAGGCTTTCCACCCCATGCTGCAGCATTAAAAGTCCACCCGATGCTCTGAAGACACCTACAGCCACAAGAATGGCGATGACATAGGGTATAATCTTGATAGCAACACCAAATCCGCCCTTTGCTCCTTGTATGAAGGAGTTATAGACATTGATTTTCTTGAATACCCCAGAAAATATAAAGATGATGATGACACTGAGCAAGATAACACTTGTAAGCACTCGGCTGAACGTTTCCACCTGGCCTTCATCCATATACATCATCCCTATAAATAGTGCTGCCACCAGTCCGCCTACAACAGCGAAAAGTCCTATGATGTATTTGTTTAAAAGGTTGATGCGCTGATAGATGGAACAGATAATCAGACCTACGAATGTGGAAAATAGCGTGGTGAGCAACAAAGGTATAAAGACATCTGTGGGATCCACAGCTCCTGCCTTTGCTCGATATGCCATAATGGAAATAGGTATAATGGTAAGTCCCGACGTATTGATGGTCAGAAACATGATCATGGCATTGCTTGCCGTATCTTTTTGCTTATTGATAGATTGGAGTTCCTGCATAGCTTTCAGTCCCATCGGTGTAGCTGCATTGTCCAATCCTAACAAATTGGCAGAAATGTTCATGAAGATTGACCCGAGGGCAGGATGCCCTTTTGGCACTTCAGGGAAAAGTCTTGTCAATACAGGGCTGAGCAATTTTGCCAGTCCTTTAACAAGGCCGCTGTCCTCACCGATTTTCATGATTCCCATCCACAATGCCAATGTTCCTGTGAGTCCCAGACACATTTCGAAGCCATTTTTAGATGCCTCAAACGTAGAGTCCATCATTTCAGGCAACGCATCGAAGTCGCCCATAATCATCTTGATGACTCCAACGAGGAAACCGATTGCAAAAAGTGCTATCCAGATATAATTTAATGCCATTTTCTTTTATTTTGACGTTTCAAGTGTCAATTAGATGGGTTGACAGATAAACATGATCATTGCAGAGTAAGTCTTCATCAACTCATCAACATAAATTGTCAACTATTAACTTACTTATTTGTATTCTGATACTGCTCCAATGTCATATTCCTGTTTGCAGCAGAAAAGTTTTGTGGGGAATAATTTGTATTTTGCACAGTTGCATTTTGTATCTGGTCATTTGTCAGAGTGTATTGCGGGTCAAGGTGTCGTAACCGCAGAACGTTTTGCTTCCTCATCGCACGGATTTCGAAAGGCATATCTTCAGCCAGTTCATCTTTAATATATACCTTCATCCCTTTAAATGCGTATGTCTTTGCCAATGTGATGATGTCGGCATCTCTTAGTCGTATGCACCCCTCACTGGCCCTTCCCGGCACACTTTCGGCATTATTTGTACTCCCGTGTATGCCTATCCCACTATGCCCCGGAGTCACTAATCTGAGAAAATAATTGCCGTAAGCTTTGATCGTTCCTCGTCCATCACCAAAATTATGTGTCCAAGACGAAGCATCCTGAATCTGTGAGATAGTAAATGGATTATCAAAGGTACAATGAGGTGTCTTCATATCTCCTCGCTTTTGCTTGTTACCCTTTTTCAGACCGAAGCAGCAGTCAAACCTTGCTAACATCACGGTATCAGTCCCTTGTGGCTCATAGACATAGAGATAATAGTCTTTTTTTGACATGAGGATGAAACACTTGTTACGGTTTTTCATCAATTCTGGAAAATTGAGCGTCACATCAGGAGCTATTCTGACAGCCTTTTTCCCATGGTCATTCACAACAAACTCCCTAACCTCGTTATCGGAATATGGAAAAGGTTTCTCTGGTTTGTCGTTCATATTTGTTGCAAAAGCAACAACAACGGCAAGTGCTGCGGCCGGTATAAAAAATTTATTCAAAAGCATATAATATTATTTTTGTTGGCAACATTAGATATTATTCCACTAAATATGTATAGTCTTTCGACATATAATATTTTTTACCATTATAGATAACCTGAAACCAGTTATCTGTTTCGCCGACACATTGTAATCGTGTACCTTTTTTTACAGATATCTGGGCACCTTTTTCATTTGTGAGGAACTTATGATTCATACTTGGTCCAAATCTGAATCTCACCCCTTCACCATTGACTACCACATATTGTTTTTTATTAGGATTATAGGTAATCTTCGACTGGTCGCCGGTTTTAGTGGAAGGGGTTTCCTTTACCACAGTTGTTTTCGTTTCAGGCTCATCATCATCATTTAAAGACGATCGATAAATCAGTCCAGCAATTAGCAACACAGCCAATACAGTGAGAATGAAAAACAGTAACTTCTTATCACTTTTGGCTTTAGGCATCTGATACTCCACCTCTTGTTCTTGCTTTTCAGGCTGTTCTTCGTTTTGGTTTTCTTCGTCAGTTGTATCTTTTTGATGGAATTGCTTAATAGACCTACCACAATATGGGCACAGGTTCGCGTCGTATGGGATATTTCTTCCACAATGATTACATTTTACCATAAAAATAGACAATTTCAATTTTGGGGAACAAAGTTATTACTTTTCCAGGTAAAAACAAAAGTTTTTATAGAAAATTGAAGAATGAAAATAAGGAGTTTGGGAGTTTGGACAATATCCTATTTATCAATTTAACCATTCTACCCCATTCGTTTCTCCGCATACCGCGGTTCAGTCGAGGCCACAAAAAACTCAAATGCTCAAGAACTAAAAAACTAAAAAACCAAAAGCCGCCCCGGGTCTCCTCATGGAGCCCCGGGGCGGACTTTCAACTGAAAGAGGGCGGTCACCTACTCTCCCGCATTGCATTGCAGTACC
>OMXV01000036.1 GCA_900315075.1 uncultured Prevotellaceae bacterium
AAATTCCGATTTATCTGGCTGCAAAAGTACAAATTTTCTACGGCTTTTCCTTCAAAAGCTGTGTCAAACTTACTTTTCTTTTCAAAGATTAACCTTGTTATTGTGTCCCCTAAAAATTCAATTTATAATTTGCATGTTTCCTAAAAGTACATTATTTTTGCATTACAATTCATTTTTCGCTTCCGCAGAACCTTTATACCAAATACAAAAACTCGAGAATATGGCTACAGTGAATGTTTATCAACAATATTTTGCCGCTGAATGTACATTCAACGGTGTTGAGCGCCGTGCGGCTTCGGTGTTGCTGATTGCAACATCAGAGGAGGGGCAAATCAAGTATGAAGTGGCGGTGAGTTTCTTCCCTCACACATCGGAGGATGATTTTGCCGTTTCTTATGATGCCTATTTTTCCAAAGTACTGTTCGAAGCAAAAGGTCGGAGGTCTAAAAAGCGTGAGCAGCAGTTGATGGAGACAATACAAGAAGAGGCAGATTCTTTGGCCAAAGAAGTCAACGGAAAGATATTCTGGGACAAACCTCTCATAGAAGCACGGAGAGGGTGAAAGGGGGGGGTAGCAGATGTGTCCTGTGCCGAATATGATGCGGAGATGTGCTCCCTTGCGCAAGCAATGAATGGGCATGGTTTCCCAATAATTCCGGCGTATATATAGGATGTTTCAACGTCTTTCTTGCTCAAAAAACTATTGGAAATGAGAAAACTGTATGAAAACCTCACGCTTTTTCTCCAAAAAGTTGTAACTTTGCGGCATAAATAGTGATGATATGCACACAAGAGAAGAAAAATTAGAGGCTTTTGGACGACTGCTCGACGTGCTCGATAGATTGAGGAAAGAGTGTCCGTGGGATAGGAAACAGACCAATGAGAGTCTCAGACCCAATACCGTGGAGGAGACTTTCGAACTCTGCGATGCGCTTATGCGCAATGACGAAAAGAATATTTGCAAGGAACTCGGCGATGTGCTGATGCATGTCTGCTTTTATGCGCTCATCGGACAAGAAAAACAGCAGTTTGATGTGGCTGATGTTTGTAATATGCAGGCTGACAAGCTCATTTTCCGCCATCCGCACATCTATGGTGATGTCAAAGCCGACACGGCGGAGCAGGTGCTCCAAAATTGGGAACAGATTAAATTACGTGAGAAAGATGGTAATAAAACCGTGCTCTCAGGAGTGCCCCAGGCATTGCCAAGTCTTATCAAGGCATATCGTATTCAGGATAAAGCCAGAAACGTGGGATTTGACTGGGAAGACCGCGGCGATGTGTGGGCGAAAGTCAGAGAGGAACTCGCAGAACTTGAAGCTGAATTGAGAAAAGAGGACAAACAGAAATCCACGGAGGAACTGGGTGATTTCCTTTTCAGCGTCATCAACGCAGCAAGACTCTACCATCTGAACCCCGACAATGCCCTCGAGCATACCAATCAGAAGTTCATCCGTCGTTTCAACTACATCGAAGAACATTCCATCAAACAGGGGAAACCACTCACAGAAATGACGCTCCAGGAAATGGATCAACTCTGGAATGAGGCAAAAGCTTTGGAAAACAATTCCCCCTCAGCTGATTCCGAGAATTCAGACAAATCAGAATAATCCAATTCTCCCAATTTATCCCAAATCATCCCAATCCTCCCAATCCCTCCTAAAATTCAAAAAAACTCAAATATGAAACATATCTTATATCTCTTATCGTTTGTTTTTGTCGCAGCCCTCTTTGTTGGGTGTAAGGACGATGCAAAGACGAACAAGGCCAAACCCATAATAGTCTCAAATGAGGACCAGCCTAACATAGTGGAAGACACAACAATATATGGAAGATGTTGTGAAGCCACTACCATGAACGTTCTCTACATAGTTGATGCCAAAGGCGACACCCTCAACTTTATCATCCAGGATGAGGCGGATGTCTTCGGCGGAAAACTCGTTGGCGACAAAATGGCGGTCATTAGTGAAAACGAATATGGGGAAGATGTCGCTAAGAAGGTGATTAATATCATGTCGCTCATGGGCAGATGGACCAGTCTTGACAAAGACTTCGAAATCAAAGATGGAGGCGTGATAGAATCACATCAGAAAGCAGAGACAAAGACGTTTACCTCATGGAAAATCTACAACGGACAGCTTATTCTCGCTCCAGATACCTTTGATATTAACATGCTCGGGCCTGACTCCTTGAAACTCGAGAACAAGAATGGTATCTATGGCTTTAAGAGGATGGATGTAAAATACAAGGCAAACTGAATAACCATTTCGCCACATGGAAACGTTCAAGGTGCATATCTTGGGTTGCGGAAGTGCCACACCCACTTTGAGGCATTATTGTTCTACTCAGGTGGTGGACATCAGAGGAAAACTCTTCATGGTTGATTGTGCAGAAGGAGCGCAGAGATTGCTCTTGGAGGCCAAAATCAGCCACAATAGGATTAATACCGTCTTTCTCTCACATCTGCATGGCGACCATTGCTTCGGGCTCATCGGACTTATCTGCACGATGGGAATGACTGGGCGTACGGCCCCCCTGCATGTATATGCACCATCAGAATTGGAGGAGATACTCGACAAACTTGTTGACTTCTTTGCGGCAGGACTGGAGTTTAATGTGACATTCCACCCCGTAGATACCACAAAGTCGATGGTCATTTATGACGATAAAAGTTTATCCGTCACTACCATACCCCTTAATCACAGGGTGCCCTGCTGCGGATTTCTCTTCAGTGAAAAACCGACTTTGCCACATATCCGCAGAGAGATGATAGATTTCTACCAGATTCCATATAGTCAAATTAACAATATCAAGTGCGGGCAAGACTGGATTACAGATGAAGGAGAGGTCATTCCAAACGAGCGCCTTGTCACACCGGCAGACCCTCCCAGGACCTATGCCTATTGCTCTGACACGAAGTTTATGCCCCAACTGGCGCAACTCATTGATGGAGTAAACTTACTTTACCATGAGAGTACCTATACGGATGATAAATTTGAGAATGCGGCAAAATACCATCACTGCACTGGTTCGCAGGCGGCGACTATAGCAAAAATGGCTCATGCTAAAAAGCTTCTACTTGGCCATTTCAGCGCAAGTACTAATGAGCAGACGCTACTCCAACAAGCACAGGCCGTCTTCAAGCATACCATTCTCGCTAAAGAAGGAATGATTGTGGATGTAAGATGAGTAATTATTAAATTATGTTAATTATACAATAAATTCCAAAACTATTACACCAACTATCAATTTTATTTCTTATTTTTGCATTTGATAATAACGCGAATGCTTATGATGAAAAGAATTTTTACCATTTTTTTCTCTGCCGCATTGTTGATTGGAATACCACAAGTTGCTAAGGCCGAGACTTCGATAGAGATTATTGATGCTGACTTCCAGCCGATTTCCATCTCTATCAATGAAAATATACTGCATGTCACCGGGGCCAACGGACAGGTACTACATATATATAATGTGGCAGGTGTCAGGGTGATGAGTGTCAAGGTAGAAGGACAAGACAAGAGAATTGAATTGAACTTGCCTAAGGGATGCTACATCGTAAAAGTTGATAAGGTGGTGAGAAAAATCTCCATCAAATAATTTTTAGGTATATTTTTGTACAAAATAAAGGGGGAGTTGAGTGGATGTATTTATCAATCCAACTCCTCCTTATTTTTTGCTAATAATCAAAGCGTTTTTATCATTTAGCTATTTCTTTTACCATCGTTTCAATGGCCAAGACTACATTCAATTCTGAAGAGGAAATCTTGAAAGGACTGTCCGACCCGGCACTTAGGCGGATGGCTTTTGAAGCTGTGGTGAGAAAATACGGGCAGCAGCTATATTGGAAAGTCAGGGCGATAGTACTGACACACGAAGATGCCGACGATGTGTTGCAGAATACCTTCCTCAAGGCGTGGGCAAGTCTCGCAGATTTCAGAAACCTTTCCAAGATATCCACATGGCTTTATAGAATTGCTGTCAATGAATCACTCGACATGATTAGAAAACGGCGTCGTGCTACGAACGTCGATATTGACTCCGTCAAAGGACTGGCAGAAAAACTCCTTGCAGACCAGTACTTCGACGGCGACCGCACACAGGCCATGTTGCAAGAGGCTATTGCATCGCTGCCCGAGGTGCAGAGAGCTGTTTTCACACTTAGATATTATGATAATGTGAAGTATAGCGAGATGAGTAAAATCATGGATACCTCGGAGGGCGCATTGAAAGCTTCCTATCATATCGCGGCAAAAAAAGTCTCTGAGTATTTAGAGAAACATCAATGAATACATAAAAACCACATAAAAATAAACTAATCTCAATTAAACCTTTCGCAGCATATTCAGTCTAATAGTAAAACCCTAAAAACTATGACGTATTTTGATGAAGAGCCTCACTCAATGCCTTTCTCCGTGCCAGAAGGATATTTCGATAAGCTCACGGAAAGAGTGATGGGCCAGATACCAGAAGATGAACATATACAAACAAAGAAGGCAAAGAACATTAGAAGGCTATTCCCCTATGCAGCAGCCGCATCTGTGCTCGCCGCTGCCATTGGAATTGGCATATACCTGAAATTCTCTGACAGTCAGCAGCCTGTTCAGAAGCAGACAACAGAAGTGCAGGTAGCACAAAAAAATGAAGAACCTGCTATCGAAGAGGTGGCCGACTATATTATGTATGATGATACAGATCTATACGCATATATCGCAGGTGAGTAAAATGAAACAATTCATAAAATGCTTCATGGCCATCATGCTCGCCATGATTTTCACGAATGTGGCCAATGCCCAGTCGCATGGTAGGTTTGACCCAGCAAGATTCAAGGCCGATTTGGAGAAGTTTGTCACTGCTGAGGCACACCTTACACAGGCAGAGGCCAGAAAGTTCTTCCCTCTATACCACGAAATGAGCGAGAAACAGAGGGCCCTTTATGCGAAAATGGGAGAGCTAAGGAGGAATAGGCCTGCCACAGACGAAAAATGTAAGGCGGCCATACAGGAAATAGACAGACTGGCCATAGAAATTGATGAACTACAAGTCACTTATCACGACAAATTCCTCACAATATTAAAACCAGGGAAATTGTTTGATGTGATACAAGCTATTAGCAGATTCCATAGAAAAGCAATGAGAGAAGCGGGCACCAGAAGGTAGCCCGCATCTTGTTTATTACTAATAATGCTTAATTTTTAGCAGATTTTGGCGGATTTGTTTTTTTTACTCGTAAAATAGTCGTAATTTTACACCTTGAAAAATGCCCAAAATCGCTCAGAACGCCCAGAAACACCTTCTAACGCGATTTTATGGGTGAAAAGACATTATTAACGTTACACAAAAATGGACGAGAATCAGACATTCGACAACGACAGAATCATTAAAATCAACATCGAGGAGGAAATGAAAACCTCCTATATCGACTATTCTATGTCGGTCATCGTCGCAAGGGCATTGCCCGACGTGCGAGATGGATTCAAGCCAGTACACCGCAGAATTCTCTACGGTATGCTCAATATTCATAATACAAGTGACAAACCATACAAAAAATGTGCACGCGTCGTGGGTGAGGTGCTCGGTAAATACCATCCCCATGGCGACTCTTCAGTTTATGGAGCCCTTGTGAGAATGGCCCAGAACTGGAACATGAGATACACACTCGTCGATGGACAAGGTAACTTCGGTAGTGTTGATGGCGACTCACCAGCTGCTATGCGTTATACCGAGTGCAGACTGTCGAAAATGGGTGAGCATATCATGGACGACCTTGAGAAGGATACCGTCGATATGGACGACAACTTCGACAACTCTCTCAAAGAGCCTACTGTCATGCCTACAAAGGTGCCCAATCTGCTGGTCAATGGCGGCAACGGTATCGCCGTGGGTATGGCTACGAATATCCCTACCCACAATCTCGGTGAAGTGATTGACGGATGTTGTGCATACATCGACAATCCTGACATCGATACAGAAGGACTGATGCAATATATCAAGGCTCCCGATTTCCCAACAGGGGCATACATCTATGGCATCCAAGGAGTAAAGGAGGCTTACGAGACAGGCCGTGGACGTATCGTCATGCGTGCAAAGGCTGAAATTGAAAGCACAGAGTCACACGACAAAATTGTTGTCACGGAAATACCATACGGAGTCAATAAGGCTCAGCTCATTGAGTATATCGCCGACCTCGTGAAGGAAGGGAAAATTGAGGGTATATCCAATGTTAATGACGAGTCGGGAAGACAGGGCATGAGAATCGTAGTCGATGTCAAAAAAGACGCCAATGCCAATGTTATCCTCAATAAGCTCTTTAAGCTAACTGCCTTACAGAGCTCATTCTCAGTCAACTGTATCGCACTGGTGAAGGGCAGACCTCGACTGCTCACACTCAAGGAATGTGTGGGATATTTTGTTGAACACAGACATGATGTGACTATACGCCGCACAAAGTTTGACCTCAAGAAAGCACAAGACAGAGCTCACATTCTTGAAGGTCTGATTATCGCATGCGACAACATCGACGAGGTGGTGCACATCATCCGGGCATCGCAGACTCCTGCTGAAGCACAGACAGCACTTGAAAAACGATTCAATCTCGACGAGCCACAATCGAAGGCTATCGTTGACATGCGTCTCTCACAGCTCACCGGTCTCAGAATGGAGCAGTTGCATGCAGAGTATGAGGAATTGCAGAAGCAAATCGCATACTTGCAGTCAATCCTTGACGATCCCGAACTTTGCAAGAAAGTGATGAAGGATGACCTCTTGGAGGTAAAGGAAAAATATGGTGACGAGCGCCGTACTGAAATCAAGTACTCATCGGAGGAGTTCAACCCCGAAGACTTCTATCCCAATGACCCGGTGGTCATCACCGTCAGCCACATGGGCTATATTAAGCGTACACCACTGAGCGAGTTCCGTGGTCAGGCAAGAGGCGGAGTCGGAAGCAAGGGCACGCGTACACGCGAGCAAGACTTCACCGAATATATCTATCCAGCCACTATGCACAACACCATGCTCGTATTCACCAGGAAGGGAAGATGCTATTGGCTCAAGTGTTATGAGATACCCGAAGGCGGCAAAGACTCCAAGGGAAGAGCTATACAGAATATGCTCAATATTGAGGCTGGTGATTCCGTCAACGCTTTGCTGAGATTACGTGGACTTGATGATGAGGACTTCCTCAACAACCATTATGTGGTATTTGCCACAAAGAAGGGTATTGTCAAGAAGACATGCCTCAAGGCATACAGCAGACCAAGGGCAATGGGTATCAATGCCATCAACATCCTGGAAGGTGATGAAGTGGTCGATATCAGACTGACCAATGGACGTAATGAACTTGTGTTGGCTAACCGAAATGGTAGGGCAGTGAGATTCGAAGAGTCGAAAGTCAGAGCGATGGGACGTGTCGCAACAGGTGTTAAAGGTATGCAACTTGACGACGGCGACGATGAGGTTGTAGGCATGATTGTGGTTAACGATGCTGAAAAAGAAACCATCATGGTAGTCAGTGAGAAAGGTTATGGCAAACGCTCGCAGGTGGAAGATTATCGTAAGACTTCTCGTGGCGTGAGAGGTGTCAAGACACTGCAAATTACAGAGAAGACAGGCAGGCTTGTCTCTATCAAGAATGTCACCGATGCAAACGACCTCATGATTATCAACAAGAGTGGTATCGCCATACGACTGTCTGTGGCTGAGTGCCGCGTGATGGGCAGAGCCACACAGGGTGTCAGACTTATCAATCTCACCAAGAAAAACGATGTCATTGCAAGTGTTTGCAAGGTGATGGGTGCTGAATTGGAAGCCCAGGTTGAGCAGATGAGCCGCTCGGAATGGGCACAAAAGAGCGACAGCATACGACGTGACACACAAGCCGATCCTTCAGAAGTTGAAGAACTCACCAATGAAGATGAGATAGAGAAACTTCCAGAAGATGATATCGTAGAGGATGTTGTTGATGATGAAGACGTAGAAGAAATCGTTGACGATACCCCCAATGACGAATATGATGAGTATGATGAGGATGAAGAAATAGACAACGAAACTGAATAGGATAATCCGGTAACCCCGGACAATCCGGTTCTTCCGGAACAACCGGCAATCCCGATAATTAACAAACAACTATAACTAAAAAATTCTAACCGTATGAAAAAACTAATGATTGTGGCGTTGATGGCAATAGTTGCCACAACTGCTTTTGCGGGTGACAGTCCCACCCTCAAATCTATCCTCAAAGCCAAGACATACGCCGAGGCTGAGAGCCTTTTGAAAAGTGGCCTGAGCCAGTTGGCAAGCCCAGCTGAGAAGGCTAAAGCTTACAATAAACTTGTGGACCTCGCTTTGGATACTTTCACAAAGCAGCAGGCTGTAGCTACCAGCAATCAGATGGCTGAGCAGTATGGACAAGGAAAAGTGGAGCAATACGACACACTTGCCATGTACAATTCTATCGTAAAAGCATTCCAGGCAGCTGAGGAGTGTGAGAAATATGATGTCATGCCAGATGCAAAAGGTAAAGTAAAGCCAGCTTTCCATGCAAAAAACGTTCAAAGATTAGTTGGACACCGTGCACATCTTATTAATGGTGGTATCTTCTATCAGGATAAACATGACTATACCAATGCATTCAAATTGTTGTCGATGTATGTTGACAGTCATGACTCTCCACTTTTCAAAGAGGAGGTTGCAAAGACTCCAGACGAGAATCTCACCAATATGGCTTACTATGCTGCTCTGTTCGCATATCAGAACAAAGACTATGATAATGTGAAGAAGTATGCTAATATCGCAAAGACTGATGAGAAACTGGCACAGGATGCTGTCAATATTAAAAACGCTGCCATTCAGGCAACACTACAAACAAGACAGGATTCTATTAATTATGTGAAAGTTTTGGAACAAGAATATGCTGAGAATCCAGCTGATGAGTTGACATTTGGCATGCTCCTTAACATTTACACAGGTCTTGGTATGGTGAATGAGTTGAACACTGCAGTAGAAAATAAATTAGCTGCTGATCCCAACAACTACACTGCATGGGCTGTGAAGGGACAGAATGCTATGAACGCTCAAAATTTCGACGAGGCTATCACATCTTTCAAAAATGCGCTCAAACAGCAGGAGAATCCCGTAGTGCTCACATTCCTTGCTGCATGTCTGCTCGATAAGGGTGGTGCTGCAGAAGACAGACAGTCTGGCAAGGCTGGTGGATTAACACAGGCTGCAAAAGATCAAATACGTCCACTCTATGAGGAGGCAAAAGGTTATCTGGAAAGAGCACAAGCTGCTGACCCAGATCAGACTCAGTCAAGATGGTCTTACCTTCTCGAAACTTGCAACTACAGAATCGAAAGTATGAAGTAGGCCAGCGCCTATTATCCCGGCACTCATATTGAGTGCCGGGAAATATTTAAGGTTATTAGGTTTTATGGTTATTAGGTTTTAAGGTTTTAAGGTTATTAGGTTATAAAACCTCAAAAAATCAATTATCACCTCACAACCTAGCAAAGCGACCTCATAACCTTAATAACCCCACATTCAACCTCAAATGAAAAGATTGTTTTTATTTTTCACTCTATTGATGGGCATTTATGTTGCGGCAGTGGCCCAAAAGAAAGCCATCAATCAAGCACAAACATACATAAAAAGCGGGAAAAACCTTGACAAGGCTGAAAAACTAATGGAAGACTTGTTGAAGGATTCGCTTCATAGGGAGAACATCAAAATTTGGATTACACTGGCTGAGACATTGAAGAAACAATATGAACAAGGAAACGAAAAACTATATCTCAAGCAAAAATACGATACATTAGCTCTTTTTAATAATGCACGGAAAATGTTCCTTGTGCATGAAGGACTTGATAGTATAGATGCCAAGCCTGATAAAAAAGGAAAGATCAATATCAAATACCGTGATAAAAACGCAGAATACCTCAATACGTTCAGACCGAATCTCTACAATGCTGGAAGTTTCTTCTTCAGAAAAAACGATTATGCAAAAGCGTATGAGTATTATGATATGTACCTCGATTGTGCACGACAGCCACTCTTCGAGAAGTACAACTATGCCCAAAGAGACACTATGATGCCACAGGCGGGATTCTGGGCACTCTATGCAGGCTACAGAATGCGCAACGCCGACAAGGTTCTAAAATATAGAGAATATGCAGAGAAAGATTCTGCACGTCTTGATAACGTAATACAATATCTTGCCGAAACCTTCATCATGCAAAAAGATACTGTACAGTATGTGGAACAACTGAAAAAAGGTTTCGAGAGAAATCCTGCACACCCATTCTTCTTCCCTCATATTATTGACTATTATAACAGCAAGGGGATGGCAGACTCTGCCAACGTCATCATCAATGGAGCGTTGGAGTCTGACAGTATCAACCAACTATTCCTCTTCGCCAAAAGCACAGCTTTGCTCAATGAAGGAGATTTCGAACAGTGTATTGCCATAACGCAGCGTCTGATGCAACTCAATGATAGTCTGCCAGAAGCATATTGCAATATGGGATTAGCTTACTATAATAAAGCGCTCAACTTAGAGAAAACACTGCCACGGACACGGAAAAACCGCAAAACGGTAAATGCCTATTATGAGCAAAGCCGGCCATATATGGAAAAATATAGAGCAATGGCTCCCGACCAACAGTCGAAATGGGTGCCACCACTATATACTATCTATCTGAACCTCAATATGGGAAAAGAATTTGAGGAAATCGACAAACTTATCTCCAAATAACAATGGATATACAAAAAATCCTACAAAAACTTAATATTTCAAGTCTGAACGACATGCAGATTGCCACCGGCGAGGCCATTTCAAAGGCTTGGCAAGATGTTGTGGTGTTGTCGCCTACAGGAAGTGGGAAAACTCTCGCTTACCTGTTGCCGACACTTGAAAAAATCAATCCTCAATTGCCCAAGGTGCAGATGACGGTCATCGTGCCAGGACGTGAGCTCGCACTACAATCGGCCAACGTGGTTAATAACATGGGGTGCGGCATCAGGGCAATGGCACTTTATGGTGGCAGACCAACAATGGATGAGCACCGAAATTTGAGAAAAGTACTGCCACACGTGGTTTTTGCCACGCCAGGAAGAATGAATGATCATCTCGACAAGGGAAATATACTGCCCGACGACATTATCATATTGGTTATCGATGAGTTTGACAAATGCCTCGCCATGGGTTTTCATGATGAGATGAGAAAACTCACCGAGAATCTTATTCATGTAAGACAACGTGTGCTGCTCTCGGCCACAGATGCTGATTCCATCCCTCATTTTGTCAATCTGCGACATGGCGTCAGGGTGAATTTTCTAAATGAGGAGGAACAGGTGCCTGAACGTGTAAAAGTCTTTACAGTGCAAAGTCCGGAGAAGGACAAACTAAGTACACTCAAAAGGCTCTTATGCGAATTGCAGAATCAGAGTAGTATCGTGTTTCTTAATTATAGGGATAGTGTGGAACGGACAGACCTGTTCTTGCGCAATGAAGGTTTTGTCACCAGTGCCCTACATGGAGGAATGGAACAAAAGCTACGCGAGGATGCCATTTTCAAGTTCAGCAATGGATCGTCCTATATCTTAGTGGCTACCGACTTGGCTTCCAGAGGCTTGGATATTCCTGATATCGACAACATCATCCATTATCATCTCCCATTAGGGAGTGATGAATATATCCATAGGGTAGGGCGAACTGCCCGGTGGCAGGCAAAAGGACAAACCTTTTTCATCCTTGCGCCAGAAGAGACACTCCCTGACTATATCGAAGCTGATACTGAGGAACATGTGATTCCAGAACAATTATCCTCACCACCTCATCCACGCATGGCAACTGTCTATATCGGGAAGGGAAAGGCTGATAAAATCAGCAAAGGCGACATCGTGGGGTTTCTCTGTAAAAAAGGTGGATTGCAGATGAGCGACATCGGTCGTGTCGATCTCAAAGATAGATATGCTTACGCTGCCGTGGCTTTCGATAAATTATCCCAGGTGATAAGGATGACCAAAGGTGAAAAAATCAAGGGAATCAAAACTATTGTGGAACCTGTCAGGTGATTTTCATTCACATATCATCCACTCCTTGACAGTACGTGTCTCAGCATTCATGCTGATGCCTATTTTCACAATGCGACGACCATCGGTTTGGTAAGGAATGGCATAGCCTTTTTCATCAATCTGCCTTAAGGCTGCCTGAGCACTTTCTCCTACTTTCAGTTCAAATACGTAGATAGCATCGGGCATCCATACCACCATATCTACACGTCCACCGGCGCACTTGATTTGAGTCTTGGTATAGACATTAAGCATAGAGAAGATAAGATACATCGTGTATTCATAAAAACCTTCTGAATTTGTTACATCTTTTAACTTCAGTTTGAAGCCTTCCACGTATGGAATACCTGCCAGATACGACTGCATCTCACGCATGGCCTGATGAATGTCTCCATTTTTGAGCGCACGCCAGAATTTCATGGCAAAGCCCATCTGAACATTTGCGTCGTCAAGTCCTATGTAAGTGGGCAGCAATCCCCTTACATAACCAACACGCACTTCTTGGTTGGGAAGAGCCAATGTGTAAGCCTCGGTTTCGCGGTCATATCCCTTGATGGTGAGATAACCACTTTGGTATAGCAATGGCAGTGCATTCGTCATCGCCTCTGTAGGCTGGTCGAAAGCAGTTGAAGGTACCTCCAGATGATCCAGCGACATAATGTCTGTATGGAAATGTTTCAATTGGTGGATGAGGAACGTAGGAGTACCGCTCTCAAACCAGTAGTTACTTACCTTGCTCTGCTGAAACGCTTTCATCAAGCTGTAGGGATTGTAGATTTCTACAGGAGCCTCTGAGAAGCGGTATCCGTCATATTGTAGTTTTAGTTTCTGTCGCATTGCCTCGTATGTCACGCCATATTCTTCGGCCAGCGACTGGATGTCCTCTTGAAGGGTGGTCAGCAGCTCCTGTTCCGTGATACCGCAGATGGCAGCAAACCTTGCATCCATCGTGATATTTGTCAGGTTGTTGATGGTGGAGAAAATGCTCAGCTGTGAGAATTTCGTAATGCCGGTGATAAAGCAAAATTTGATTTTAGGTTCCATCATCTTCAGACGCTGGTAGAACTCCTGCATCACCTCGCGCATCTCTATAAGCCGCTCATCCTCATGCAATACATCAAGCAAGGGGGCATCGTATTCGTCAATAATGACCACCACCTGACGGCCAGTCTGCTCGTATGCTCGCTCTATCAAACCTGCCAATCTCATGCCTGGGGTCTTTTCTTTAGGATTTGTGCCAAAATCCTCTTCCATTTTATCCAACAGTCTGCTAAGTTCGTCTCTCACACCTTGGGCTGGCATGTGCTTGGCACCACTTAAATCAAAATGCAGAACGGGAAATTGCATCCACTCTTGTTCTAAAGTCATTATCTTCAAGCCCTCAAACAATTCTTTTTCGCCACTAAAATAGGAGTGCAGGGTTGATGTGAGCAGCGATTTACCGAATCTGCGTGGGCGACTTAGAAAAATATATTTGGCATAGTGGGTCATCTGCCATACCAAATCTGTCTTATCCACATACACATATCCGCATCGGATCATCTCCGAAAACGTCTGTATGCCAACGGGGTATTTCCTTCCTGTTTCCATCGTCGTCTCAATTTGCCTACAAAAATAAACAATTATTTCTAAATAACAATCGAGATTCTTGTATTTATCTTACTCCCCCCTCTTTTGTTGAGTGTCTCGGCAGTTTCATTACAATCTTCATACATAATAACTGAGTGATTACCTATCCTCCGTCCTCCATGTAACCACTCTGCCTTACTCCTTTCCTCCGTAGAATAATCACCATGTCATTTGCCAGTTAACATCTCATAATCCTTACATAAAGAATGTAGAGTAATTTGTGAGGGTGGGAAACTTCAGTTAGAATGATATATAGTATATAGCTGGGCTGTTACGCTCGAAAGGTGTTTTCATAAAAATCCAAAACACTATGTGTTTTTAGACCTTGAATAATTGGTTATTCAATTTAATTTGATTAATTTTGCATGCGATTTTGTAAACAACGATATTTGTCGTATTTTTAAACCCAATTTTTAAACATGAAGAAGTACAATTTCAATGCCGGACCATCGATTCTTCCAAGAGAAGTCATCGAAAAAACAGCCGCGCAAATTTTAGACTTCAATGGTAGTGGACTCTCTTTGGCTGAAATTAGCCACAGAGCAAAGGATTTCCAACCAGTAGTCGATGAAGCAGTTGCCCTAATCAAAGAATTGATGAATATTCCAGAAGGATATTCTGTAATCTTCCTTGGTGGTGGTGCCTCACTCGAATTCTGTATGGTACCCTACAATTTCCTCATCAAAAAGGCTGCTTACCTCAACACTGGTACATGGGCAAAGAAGGCCATGAAAGAGGCTAAACTCTTTGGAGAAGTGGTAGAGGTGGCATCATCTGCCGACGCTAACTATACTTTCATTCCAAAGGGATGGACATGCCCAGATGACGTTGACTATCTGCATATTACCACCAACAATACAATCTATGGTACTGAGATTCGCAAAGACCTTGACGTCAACGTGAGACTCATTGCTGATATGTCATCTGATATCTTCAGCCGTCCGGTAGATGTCTCCAAATACGACTGTATCTATGCCGGTGCACAGAAAAATATGGCTATGGCTGGTGTGACCGTGATTATCGTCAAAGACGACAAACTTGGAAAAGCTCCACGTCAGATTCCTACCATGCTCGACTATCGCACACATGTCGATAAGGGCTCTATGTTTAATACTCCTCCTGTGGTGCCCATTTATTGTGCACTCGAAAATCTCAGATGGATCAAGGCTCAGGGTGGTCTCGAGGCTATGGACAAACTCGCCAAGCAAAGGGCTGAAATCGTCTATTCTGAAATCGACCGCAATAAACTGTTCCGTGGAACAGTGGTTGAGGAAGACCGCTCACTCATGAATATCTGCTTCGTGATGAACGATGAGTATGCAGAACTCGAGAAGCCATTCTTCGAATTTGCAACTGCCCAGGGTATGGTCGGTATTAAGGGACACCGCTCAGTGGGTGGATTCCGTGCAAGCTGCTACAATGCTCAGACTATAGAGGGTGTCAATGCGCTTGTGAAGTGTATGAAGGATTTTGAGGCTCAGCATTAATTTTCCATTTTTCAACTATTCAAACGACAAAACAATGAAAATACTTGTTGCAACAGAGAAACCATTTGCTGCCGTGGCTGTGGAGGGAATCAAAAAGGAAGTGGAAGCAGCTGGACACCAATTGGTAATGCTTGAAAAATATACTGATAAGGCACAACTTCTTGAGGCTGTTGCTGATGCCGATGCAATGATTGTACGCTCAGACAAGATTACACCCGATGTGCTCGATGCTGCTAAAAATCTGAAAATCGTAGTACGTGCTGGTGCTGGATACGATTCTATCGATACAGCGTATGCCAAAGAGAAAGGCATCGTCGTGGAGAATACTCCAGGACAAAATGCTAATGCAGTGGCTGAACTTGTCTTTGGCCTGCTCGTTTTTGCCGTTCGTAATTTCTACAATGGTAAGGCTGGTACAGAACTCATGGGTAAACGTCTCGGTCTGCTCGCATTTGGAAATGTGGGACGTAATGTGGCTCGCATTGCCAAAGGTTTCGGAATGGATATATATGCTTACGATGCCTATTGCCCAGCTGAGGTAATAGAGAAAGATGGTGTGCATGCAGTGGCAAGTCAAGATGAATTATTCCAGACATGCGATATCGTCTCGCTGCATATTCCTGCAACACCAGAGACCAAGCAGAGCATCAATTATCAGGTGGTAAATCAACTCCGAAAAGGAGGTATTCTGGTCAATACCGCACGTAAGGAGGTTATCGACGAGCAAGAGCTTATCAAGTTGATGGCCGAGCGTGAAGACCTGAAATTCGTCACCGATATCAAGCCTGATGCCGATGAGGAGTTCGCCAAATTCGAAGGACGCTATTTCAGCACTCCTAAGAAGATGGGAGCTCAGACGGCCGAGGCAAATATCAATGCAGGTATCGCCGCAGCAAAGCAAATTAATGCTTACTTCGCCGAAGGATGCACTCGCTTCCAGGTGAATAAATAATTATGTAGATAAAGGTAGAGACGTCATGCCTATGGCGTCTCTACCTTTATCATAGTATTTTTTTCATTCATTATTACGACATGCCGTTATTATGCTATTTTGTTAAATCGTTATTACGACATTTCGTTACAACCTTATAACCTTACAACCTCATAACCTCAAATTAACATTATGGCAACCATAAAACCTTTCAAGGGTATTCGCCCTCCAAAAGAATTTGTAGAAAAAGTGGAGTCAAGACCTTACGATGTACTCAGTTCAGAGGAAGCGCGTGAGGAGGCTGGCGACAATGAGATGAGTTTATACCATATCATCAAGCCTGAAATCGATTTTGAACCAGGCACCAGTGAATACGACCCACGGGTGTATGAAAAAGCTGCTGAGAATTTCAAGAAATTCCAAGAAAAGGGCTGGCTTGTTCAAGACGAACAGGAGTGTTATTATATCTATGCGCAGACCATGAACGAAAAGACCCAATACGGATTGGTGGTAGGTGCATACGTTGATGACTATCTAAATGGAGTTATAAGAAAACACGAATTAACACGGCGCGACAAGGAGGAAGACCGTATGAAGCATGTGAGGGTCAACAATGCAAATATTGAGCCTGTGTTTTTTGCATACCCTGACAACGATGTTCTCGACAGAGTCATTAGCAGGTATGCCGACACGGAACCTGTCTATGACTTTATCGCCCCGATTGATGGATTCCGTCATCGCTTCTGGGTGATTTCCGACAAAGACGATATCGGTGTCATTACTCGTGAGTTTGCCAAGATGCCTCGACTGTATATTGCCGACGGTCATCATCGTTCGGCAGCCGCTGCGCTTGTGGGAGCTGAAAAACAAAAGCAAAATCCCAATCACAAAGGCAATGAGGAGTACAACTATTTCATGGCTGTCTGCTTCCAGGCTTCTCAACTGACGGTGCTCGATTATAATAGGGTAATCAAAGACCTCAATGGTCTTACTTCTGCAGAGTTTGTCAAAAAACTAAGAGAGGATTTCGATATCGAGGACATGGGAACAGATATATATAAACCCAAACAATTGCATGAGTTCTCACTATATCTCGATGAACACTGGTATAGACTGAGGGCTCTCCCTGGAACATACGACAATAGCGACCCTATCGGTGTACTTGATGTGGATATCTCAAGCCGATTGATTCTTGATAAGGTGTTGGGAATCACCGACCTCAGAAGCGACAAACGCATCGACTTCGTGGGCGGATTACGTGGACTTGGCGAGCTGAAACGTCGTGTCGATAGTGGTGAGATGAGAATTGCTTTGGCACTATATCCTGTGTCCATGAAACAGATTATGGATATTGCTGATACAGGCAATATCATGCCGCCAAAAGCTACATGGTTTGAACCAAAACTAAGGTCGGGACTTGTCATCCATAAACTTTCATGACAGAAGATACTTTCTATACATTATCCGATGAAGTGGGCGAGGGATATTACACAGAGAAGCGAAGTAAATTCCTCGCCTACGCTCATCATGTCACATCGATAGAACAAATTAAGGAAATCATAGCTCAATACCGCAGTAAGTACTATGATGCCCGCCATGTATGCTATGCCTATATGTTAGGGGCCGAAAGAAAGGAATTTAGGGCCAACGATGACGGAGAACCAAGTAGTACTGCCGGGAAACCTATCCTCGGACAAATCAACAGCCTTAATCTCACCGATGTACTCGTGGTTGTCATCAGATACTATGGTGGGGTGAATTTAGGTACTGGTGGATTGATTGTGGCTTATCGCACAGCGGCAGCAGACGCTCTGGCACATTCACAAGTCGTTTCACAGCAAGTGCTTGAGACGATTACCTATGATTTCTCATATCCAATGATGAACGATGTGATGAGAATTGTTAAGGAACTTTCGCCTAAAATTGTCTCACAGTCTTTCGACAATACTTGTAGCATCACACTTGCTATACGCAAGTCACAGGCCGAACAACTTCGCCAACGACTCGCAAAACTTTCATTCTGATTTTTGGTAACGCATCTGCAGTGCGTTTGTTATCTTCCAAGGAATTTCGTGTCTAAATATGCTTGAAATGCCTCTTTATACAAGTCGCCAATAGGCAAGAAAGTATCTGCATCCATAATAACACGGTTTTTATTTACCTCTTGTATTTTGGTAAGATTGATGATATATGAACGGTGGATACGCATAAAATAGTTGGGCAATCGTTCTTCCATCTTCTTCATTGACAGCAGGGTGATGATGGGCTTAGACACACCTTCAAGCCATACTTTCAGGTATTCACTCATAGCCTCTACATACCGAATGTCTCGTATGCTTACTTTGACAATACGATAATCTGTTTTGAGAAAGAGGGTGTCGTCGGAAGTGGAAGTGTTGTCTTTTATCTCTTTCTTTTCTTCATCATCTATCTTTAATCGTTCCTTCAGCCTCATCGCAGCACGCTGGAAGTCTTGCATACCAAAGGGCTTTAGCAGATAATCGACAGCATTCACTTTGAATCCTTCAACTGCGTATTCAGAATAGGCGGTGGTAAAAACGATGAGGGGGGCAACTGTTAGCGACTTCACGAAATCCATTCCGTTGAGGTCGGGCATATTGATATCGCAGAAGATTGCATCTGCGGTGTCATTCTCCAAGAATTGTCTTGCCTCAAGGGCACTTTGGCATTGAGCTGCGAGTTCAAGGTAAGGCACTTTGTTGATATAGGAAACTATTTGTTGTAGAGCCAGAGGCTCGTCGTCAATTGCAAGGCATCTAATCATGATAAAGGGAGTATTAGTTCGACGATATATACGTTTTGAGTGTCTTGTATGTTTAGTGTATATCTATTGTCATATAATAAGTTTAAACGTTGTTTGACATTGGTAAGGCCCACGCCACCTTTTTCCTTGTTGGGCTTGTCGGCTTTTGAGTTACTGCATAGAAAGTGTAAGCGTTCTTGTTCAATTTCCACTTTTACGTCGATAAACGATTCGTGTTGATAGCTAATGCCATGTTTGAAGGCATTCTCTACAAACGAAATGAGCATTAGTGGAGGGATGTTCTTGTCGGGAGCCTCAGTCGGAAGGTCTATTGTAATTTTTACCTTGTCGGAATAGCGTAGTCGCATGAGCTTGATGTAGGTGCGTATAAACTCAAACTCCCGAGTGAGTGAAACTCCTTGCTTATCGCCTTCGTATAGCACAAAACGCATCATCTTCGAGAGTTCCAGAATTGTTTCTTGTGCTTTGGCTGGGTCAATATCTACTAATGCATGAATGTTATTAAGCGTGTTCATGAAGAAGTGGGGATTGATCTGGTATCTTAGATATTCTAATTGATGTTCCAGACTCTTTTTCTCCAATTCCAACAGTTTCTTTTGATCCTTACGGCTGCGGAAATACAATTTCATACCCAAATTAGCCCCAAACATAAGGATAAGTACAACAATAGACATAATGTCGCGCTCCCACAAAACAGGTGGGGGCATCTCGCGATGCAATTTGTGTGGATGATGGTTGTCGAATTCCGGTGGACGCTGATTGTCGAATAATGGTGGAGGTTGATTGTCAATTGATGGTGGAGGTTGATTCGGTTGCTCCATTGGCGGGGGTATGTGCCTCATAGACTCATCTTTTCTTATGTCGGGACGGGTGACACATTGGTAGGTGATGAATGCTGCCATAACCGTTGTTACGATGGAAAAGTATAGCACACGTCGATGTTGATGAACAAGCAAAGGGGCTAATAGGAAGTTGTGAATCAAGAACAACACCAAATAGACTGCAAATTTCCGCCACACAATGAACACTTCAGACCAGTCGAACATAATGTTCGTGTCGTTGACCGTACGAATATAAAGACTTAGTAGTGGGGCGGCAAAGAGGATGCCCCACACTACTAAGTATATAATGTTTTCTTGTCGTGATTGATTTTTCATCAAAGAGATGTTTAGGAGTTTAGGAGTTTGGACATTACCAAGGCCAACCGCCACCGCCACCAGGACCACCGCCGCCACCGGGACCTCCTCCTCCGCCAGTGTAGGAAGAGAGCGTGATGGTCGAACCTCCACTGAATGTGGCATCAATATAGCCAACGCCATTGAAGATGCTGGTGCCGTTGACATCGGTGACACTCGATTTTAATGTGGGTTTTGTCGCAGCTGAGACAACCATGGTGCTACCACCGCTCGATGGAGTCTTAAAGACAAAAGTATCGTCGTTGTAGGTCATGGCATACCAGGAGTTTTTCGACCATGAGGATGTGGAGTAACACGACTGAGTGAGACTGGAACCTCTTTCGAGTCCACCAATAGCTACGATGACTCCACCTGTGACATAGAGCTTCTTCTGCTGTTCACTGTTTGCATCGATGGCAACCTCTGGTTGCGATGCGCCAATGGCATATATCAAACCACCTTTAATATAGCAGTTCCCATTGGCATCTATACCGTCGTTGTCAGTGGAGCGGGCATATACATAACCACCTTCGATGGTCAGGTCGCCAGAGCCTGAAGCTGTTGTGGCGTATGAAGAGTTGATGGCATCATCCTTGGCATCGACACTCACTTGACCACCAGTGATATGTATGGAATTTTTGCTTTCTATACCCTCACCACCAGCACCGGTAGTGGTGACACTTATGACGGCTGCGTCGCTGATGTTGATTGCTCCGTCAACTTTAATGCCTTTGGGCGATGATTTATAGTTGCTACTGTATCTGTCGAGTTGTTGCGATGAGGATATTGTAGATAGTGTGCCATTCGACGATGCGACAACGGCATTGCCAGAAGTCTTGATTGTTAGTGTGCCTCCCGTGGCAGTAAATGTTCCGTCGCAATTGATACCTTTACCGCCAGCTCCCGTGCTTGTAAGGTTGAATGTTCCACCACTGACCACGATGTTGCCGTCTGATCCAAGGCATGCAGATGCCTTTGTCTTTTTGTTGTCGCTATCCCACACTCCACCTCCTGAAGTGGCAATGGTGATATCGCCGTCGCTGATGTCCAAGGTTCCCTCGCTGTTGATACCTTTGGCGGCATTAGCGGTTATGTTCATGTTGATGGAGCCTCCTTGGATGTAAATGTTTCCGCTGTCCTCTTCTTCATGGTCTGAAGTCTGACCAGTAGAGGCTTCACCATCGATGTCGCATTGGATGCCGTCATCACCTACACCATCAATGCCTATCGTACCACTTTCCATCAAAAAGTACTCTGTACAATTGATACCATCGCCAACAGCCGATGTAATATTGATATTTGAATTTTTAAGGGTGAGATATTCACCAGTTTTGATACCGTGCTTTACATTGCCTATGATATTGAGTGTTCCTTTTTGGGCAAACTCTGCGTGTCCTTTGATATAGAGACATCCCTTTTGTGTGCCGTTGGTAGCATCAGCGAGAGAATTGACTGTACCTGTGGCCACTTTCACTTTGATACGCTTGCCGTTTTGGATGTGGATAGCTGCTCCACTATAAACGGGTGTCGTGTTGGTCAGCGACAGACCATTCAATTCGATGGTAGCCTTGTAAGACCCCGACATGTAAAACTCGCCATCATTTGAAGCACCATTCAGTTTATATGTGATTTCTGTATCTAAGTCATCGCTTTGAGCAATGGATACATGAGCTCCATCGACAGTGGGGGTGAGATATTGAGCTACATTGCCACTGATAACCACTGATGCTGATGTGCCGTCATAAATCACATTGACAGTGTTGTCTGTCACTTCCGAATTGTCAACGGTCATCGCATCGATATCGTTGAGCGTAAAAGTCTTGCCCATGATGGTCAGTGTGGTGCCATCGTTATAGGTCATATCACCTGTCTGAGAGGAAGGGAACAGGTAGGTCACGCTTCCAGTCTTCACATTTAGCGTTTGTGCCTCGGCTGATATTGTCAGCATGAGGGTTATGAGGAGTGATAATAATTGTTTCATTTTATTTGATTGTTATTTTCTGGCTCTTGTTTCCTTTCTTGATGATATATACACCTTTGCGCATCTGGTCTTTGGTCACACGACGTCCTTGTAAGTCGTAGATGTCTGTGGCTTTGTCAATCGTCAACGGCTGATTCTGTAATGATTCATTTGTCGCGTTGATTCCTGTCGAACCATCATTTGAGAATTCCATCTTTTGCAGATTGACAAGAGGGATGACGAGTGTACTTGTTTCGCTTCTTGCTGTCAGGTTACCATCGTTGAATGTCAAGTTAAGGTTTGTGGCAGCGATGCTTTGAGTGGTTCCGTCAATTAGGGTGAAAACCAAATAGGTATAGTCTGTAGCTTTCAGACTGCCGCTAAGTGTTGTCAGCATACTTAGTATGGCTAATTTCTTTCTCATATGATTGCTTTTTATGTTGATATTCATTGAATTGATGGTGCAAAGATACGAGAAAAAAAGCCGGTTTGCTAAATTTATTCAGCGAACCGGACTTTTTTTTCAGTAAAATTAATCTGTTCAGTTTCTCACAACCACCTTTTTGCCGTTAATAGTGTATATTCCATCGGGCCAACATCTATTAATATACAGCGTCACATAATTGCAAGATGATGGTTCTTGTAGTATTGCTAATTTGCAACGCTGCTGATGCGGGCTGTGTAGAAGCGTTTGAAGTCAGACCATTTATAGTAGGGGAATTTGTCTGCTGGTAATGGGAGGGTGGCTTCTGAACCGTTGAGAAGACATTTCACAAGTATATCATTTGGATGCTTCTTGTTGCGATAGAAAATCAGTTGGAGATTAGAGGCTTTGCAGGTCTCCCAGTTTTGATAGATGTTTTTCACCTGATAGGGGTCTTCAGGGTCTTGGTCGGCTCCATTGATGCCCATCAAGACGGTAAGTGGACCAAGGCAGGTGTCATGTCCAAAACGTAGGTCGGAGATATGGTCGCTTTTGCCATTAATCACGGCCTCTGCCTTGTTGAGGATGTCCTGTAGAATGGGAATTGTCTCATATTGGGGGCCGAAAACCCATGAATAGGAACCAAGATTCGTCTCCTCCCAATCTTTCATGATTTCTTCATCGGTAATGATATTGCCCATCATCCCCTCATGGCCGATATTAGGCAGAGATGTATAGAGATTGATGAGATTGCTGCCAATATGGTTTAAGTTGCCAGGGAGTCCTTCGGTGCTGGTAAAGACACGGGGAATAATTGTCTCGCGTAGCGTGCTATGGCCTTGAAACTTGTCTTTGTTAGCTTCATAGCGTGGCTTGAGGTCTTTTGGGTAGTTGTGCTTCACAGGATTTTGCTTGTCTGTCGGTACTACACCATCGAGAGTATGACGTGCAGATTCTTCACGAATTTCTATCTTTGGATTACACTGTACCAATTCTTGGCAAAAGGCCGACATACTGAGGACGCAGCGACCTGAGAGCGAGGAGATGGCAAGTACATTTCCGCCTTTTTTAAACACTTCAGGGAAGTTGTTATACATCGTGCGGGCAATACCCTGGTGTTGTTCCCAACCCAACTGACTCAATTCGCTGACGCCATTGGTCAGTTCATCCTTGGCTTCCATGAATTTCCTGTAGAAGGCCTCGCCCTCATTCGTCAGTTGATGCTTTTTATGGGCCGTTGTCAATAGACTGTCTAATTCCCTGTATAAGAATGCGTTCCAATAGTAGCGGGAACCATGTCGGCCATAGTGACTGATGTAGAAGGGTTTATATCCTTTTGGTGCCTTGGTCAGCGCAGCCGTGTTAAAAGAGTAGGGATAGTCGGTACCATAAGCCTTTCGTGGATCGGCTTTTAACTGGTCGAGTGCTGTGCTGCCTTGTGCCCATGACATCATGGTATAGAGCACAACAAACAGGGTAGTAAAGATTTTTTTCATAAATGATAGTTAATGATTATTTGTTATTAGTTATATCGATATCCTAAATTATGCCACAAAGATAGTCAAAAAAAATGGTATATAGTAAATCTCTATGTTTTTTTCGTATAACTTTTTGTTCCAAGCTCATAAACCACCGATTTAGATGTCAATCACAACATAGGTTGTAATGTGTGATTAATGAATAATAAAAGAAAAGTAGGTGCTCAAAAAAGTTCTTGAACACCTACTATGATGATAGTCGCAGATAATT
The DNA here is from genome assembly GCA_900315075.1 of uncultured Prevotellaceae bacterium. Classification (GTDB taxonomy): domain Bacteria; phylum Bacteroidota; class Bacteroidia; order Bacteroidales; family Bacteroidaceae; genus Prevotella. The sequence goes on from OMXV01000036.1 coordinate 24,213, forward strand.
TTGATTACCTACTTATTCTTTCTTAAAGTTATTTCAGTTTATTGTAGATTTCGTCTGATACAGGCTCTAACCATTCATTCGAAGCTCCTTCTTGCACATCTTTATGATATGTCAGATGCTGGAACCATGAGTCTTTGGCTGCGCCATGCCAGTGCTTTGCTTCAGCGGGAATGGGGATGATGGTGCCAGGTGTCATTTCAATCGCCTCTTTGCCCCATTCTTGATACCATCCACGGCCAGCGACGCAGATTAATACTTGCACTTGTTTGTGGTGGATATGCCAGTTGTTACGGCAGCGAGGTTCAAAGGTGACGTTGGCTACACCGCCTTCCATTGGCGCCAGATAGCTGTTGCCAACGAAATATTGCGCGTATGCAGTGTTTGGGGCACCCTTGGGCCATACGGAGAAATCCACTGTTTGTACAGGACTATAGTTGTCGCCAAAGACAGCTGCCAGAGCACCACGGAGACGTTCGGCTTCAGCTGCTCCAATCTTAGTTTCTAATAGGGTCGGAATTTCCTTGAGTGCTTCATCGCTCACACCCATGTTTCTTGCACCTGATACATGGGCACGCAGTTGTGGCTCGCAGCCGGGTAGGGCAGATATGGCACTGACCGTCACTACTTCACGGTCGGCAAATGTCATGTTGTTGCGGGCAAAGATATCCCCAAAAAGGTGTGCTTTTAGATAATAGTCGGTCTGGGGAGCGAATGTGTAGGTGAATGGTTGCCCACCCACAAGCTGTGTCTGAACTTTAGTACCTTGTTTGAGCGCATCGTAGTCTTTGGGCAGAGGGTCTGACTCGCGTCCAGCCTCTGTCTGCTTTCCGGCATCCGAACGCTCCTTGATGACTTGTTGCAAAGCACCTAATGCGTTCAGTGAACGTGGAAATCCTGTGTAAGCATAGAGTTGCGATAGTGCCTCCTTAGCCTCACTGATGGTTAGTCCTTGTTCGAATCCCTCGTTGAGGGCAATTTTCAGTTCCTCGATATTTCCCTTGGCCTCGTTGGCTGCTATTGTCACGAGAGCTTGTTGTTTAGTTGTAAGTGCCATATTTTGTCCATTTATTTGCAGCGACATCATTAAAAGTGTCACCAGCATGATTGTTGTTCTTTTCATATTCATAATTGTATTACTTGTTCTTGCTTGCAGTCACCCAGACAGGGTCTTCGCTCATTGTGGGTTTATTCACTGCCATCACACCAGAAAGGTTATGGGGTGTGTATGGTTCCTCTAAATAGTGAATATCATCGTCGGCCAGATGAATATCAAGCGATTTCACGGCTCCCTCAATGTGGTGGAGTTTTGTAGCTCCTACGATGGGGGATTCTACCTTAGTCAGCAACCATGCCAGTGAAATCTGTGTCATCTCAACACCATAATGGTCGGCTAATTCTACAACGCGTTCAACGATGCGATTGTCCTGTTCGGCGGTCGCGTCGTATTTGAAATGCATGAATGTGTCTTTCTCCTGTCGTAGAGAGGTCTCACCCGGACGCTTGGCCAGTTTACCCGATGCCAGTGCGCTGTATGGCGTTTGCGCGATGTTATCCTCTCTGCACAGTGGTTGCATCTCGCGCTCCTCTTCGCGCATAATGAGGTTGTAGTGGTTCTGTATGCTGATGAATTGTGCCCAGCCGTGTTTCTCGGCCAGTGCGTTCATTTTCGCAAGTTGATAGGCATAGACGTTGGCTATACCGATATACCGTGCTTTGCCAGTTCGTACGGCTTCATTCATACCTTCAAGAATTTCCTCGGCAGGCGTTTTATAGTCCCAGATGTGATAGATATATAGGTCAACGTAATCCATGCCTAAGTGCTGTAGGCTGCTGTCTATGGAGTTCAGAACATGCTGTTGGCCGCTGATGCCATTTTTGATTTCCTCGTCTGTGCGGGGTAGGAATTTTGTGGCTACAACCATGTCCTCGCGCTTTGCCATATCGTGCAAAGCCCTGCCTACATATTGTTCGGAAGTGCCTAACTGATAGGCTATAGCGGTATCAAAGAAGTTGACGCCAAGGTCAAGCGAACGGCGGATAATCTTACGTGTTGGTTCCTCGCCAATAGTCCAAGAGTGCTGGCCAATAGTAGGGTCACCGAAGCCCATGCAGCCAAGGCAGATGCGCGATACGACGAGGTCTGAGTTTCCAAGTTTTACATAATCCATAACTTATAATGTATATCGAAAATATTTGATTGTTTCCTAAAATATATGGTCTGCATTTCATCAATACGGCGCAGATGAGAGAGATGTTTCCTTATAGTGTTCAACATTTATTATTTCTTCTTGAAAATGAGTCTCATCGTCTCAGGGTCGAGAGGCTTCATCGTAGGCAGTTTCAGGCTTTTCACCATGTGTAGTGTGCCTTGTTTGTATTTTTGGAAATGCTCGGTCTTAAGGTGGTTTTGATAGGCGTCTTCGGATGCGTAGATTTCGAGGATGCGTATCTGTGTGGAATCCTCGGCATCCTGCATGGGGAACAAACAAACGACATCTGGCTCTCGCTCCACACTGAGGCGGTCAACCTCGTTGGCATAGGCTAAGTATTCTTCTAAATATTGTGGATAGACTTCTATTTCTGCGATACGGACTATCATTGTACCAACATCGGAATTCTTTGCCGATGGTTTCTCGCTAGTTTGATTAAACAGCCACTTGGCATTTTCCCACAGTATCATTTCACGGAACGGCACGAGATCGGGTTCCGTTGTAAGGTATTGTTTCATTCTTGCAATGCTCTGTGTCAACACTTTCGATGCGACATAGGGATAGTCGGAACCATAGAGTAAGTGGTCGGGGGTGGTGATAGTGAGCATCATGCGGATGACTTCGGGTGAGTGTGCACCTGCAAGGTCGTAGTAGAGGGAGGCAAGGTTTGCTTCCCAGTCTATTTCACCTACCATCTTGTTGGCTTGCATTACGGGTGTCAGCGATTTCATTCTTGGCACAGCCAATGGCAAATAAGCTCCACAATGAGGAACCACCACTTTGACATTGGAGTAGCGTGCCAACACATTGCGGCTGATCATATTCGCTACGGCACGGGTGGTCTCTGAAAGATATTCCTGCATGGCGAGCGGTGTCTGTGCCATCACTTCACGATTCACGGGGTCAGGACGGTGGGGGTGTAGGATCACCACAGTCCCACGTTCGTTGAGCATAGCGAAAAGTGGATCCAGTTCTGGTGCACCAAGATACTGGCCACCGACATTGGTTGCCAATTTGATACCGTCAGCTTTTAATGTGTCGAGTGCATACTTCGCCTCACGGATAGCTGCATCCACATCAGGCAGAGGTAGTGATGCACAAAACATAAACCTGTCAGGGTGTTCCTTCTTGATGCGAGCAGCCGCCTCATTCGTCTGCCTCACCACACTGACTGAAGTCGGTTGAGGGGCCGCAAGTGTCAGAACGGATGTTTCTATGCCTGCTTCATCCATCCACTTTAGATGTGCTTCTACATCGTATTTTGGCAATGGAAATCCTTCGTCCATCAATCGCCCTTCTTTTTCAAGAGTAGAAATAAACTCAGGTGTAATGATGTGACTATGCACATCAATCACACCTTGTGCAAAAGCGGATGTAGCTAATACTATAGAAAAAACTGTTACCTTAAAGCGCTTCATAAGCATTTTAATTAATGGAGATTCTCTTTGAAAAAGGCTTCCATCTTGTCGTAGGGAATCACACCTGCTTTGTCATCATAAAGGTCAACGTGGGTGGCTCCAGGGATGATGAGTAGTTCTTTGTTCCCCTCCATAGAACTGATGCCCTCGATTTTCTTGCCTGTCATCTTCTCAAAGGCATACTCAGAGAAATAGCGTGAGTGGGCTTTTTCGCCATGAATGAGGAGAACAGGATTCACAATCTCGTGCGCCCATGCCAATAGTGGTTGATTCATAAAAGACTGGCAGCCGATGACGTTCCAGCCGTCGTTTGAATTGCCGCTACGCTCATGATAGCCGCGCTTGGTTTTATAATAATCGTAATAATCCTTTACGAACCATGGGGCATCTTCTGGTAGTGGGTCAACGACACCACCTGCGCGTTTGTAAGTGCCAGTTTTGAAATCTTCAGTACGCTGAGCAGCAATAGCCTTGCGTTTTTCCATGCGTTGCTCTTTTGTGTCTTCGCTTTTGAAGTAACCTTCCACGTTCACCTTACTCATATCATACATTGTCGAGGCAATAGTGGCTTTGATGCGAGGGTCGATTGCTGCAGCATTTACAGCCATACCACCAAAACCGCAAATGCCGATGATGCCAATGCGTTCTGAATCGACATTCTCTTGCACAGAGAGGAAATCCACGGCAGCTAGGAAGTCCTCGGTGTTGATGTCTGGCGAGGCCATGCGACGAGGCTCCCCACCACTTTCTCCTGTGAATGATGGGTCGAAGGCAATGGTCAGGAATCCACGCTCAGCCATGTGTTGGGCATAGAGTCCACTCGATTGCTCCTTCACAGCACCAAAAGGACCAGAGACAGCGATGGCAGCCAACTTTCCTGACGCCCCTTTTGGCGTGTACATATCCGCTGCCAGTTCAATACCATAGCGATTCTTAAAAGTGACCTTTTTGTGGTCAACTTTGTCACTCTTAGGGAATGTCTTGTCCCACTCGTGTGTCAGATTCAATGTAGTCATATTCTCTTCAGTTTTAGTTTTTTCTTTGTTCGTGCAGCCTACGAGCATTGTGCCCATCAGAACTACGGCTAATATGGTTTTCTTCATAAGATAACTTTTTTCCCATTTTTGATATATATGCCATGCGAAGGTTTCAATATTCTTTGGCCATTAAGTGAGTAATAATCGCCATCTTTATTAATTATGCTTTGTGCCTGTCGGATAGCAGTTGCATCTGATGTGAGCGACAGTGTGACGCTGATATTACTTTCGCCAGCCTTCAAAAATGTTCTCAGTTTGCTCTCCGACAAATCGTCAATCTTTCCAAGACGAGTGTAGCTCCATGAGTTTGTACCGTAAAACAGACAGATGTTGCTACCATTATAGAGAATAACATCACCAGGTAGTGCGGTCGTCTGTTGGTCGCTTGTAGGCAATGAAAAGCCTAACCCTCCCCATATTTCAAATCCTCCACTGCTGTTGAGCGATACGGTGACAGGTGCTTGCTGTAACCTCTCCACCAATTTCTGCGTGGCGGCATTTTCCACCAAAGTTACGCTTTGTGTCTGTCCGTCGATAGTGATATACATTTTGTCCATAGAAGTTTGTGAGTTGGCGAAATTAAGTTTTGTGAGCCAGTTTTCAATCAGCGATGTAGCATTGCTACGATTCGAATTGTGAATCCATAATGCATCGCCCATCCACACGGCTTCTGGTATGAGTCGTTTGGCATCGGCAACTACGCCACTGATGCCGCTGCTGGCACTCGAAACAATCAGCCCAATATTTTTACCCGCCATCTGAGAGCCATAATTGAACAGGTATGTCTGCATGATAGCTGCCATCTGACTCCACCAAAGTGGCGTGACAATGATAATGTTCTGATATTCGCTGAGCGATGTCGTTACCGGGTCGATGGCTGGGTAACTGCTGGCGTCGTTGGGATTGGCATTGATGGCATTCAACAACTGAGTGCCCAAAGCATAGCCGTTGGCCTCATACTTCAATCCCTTTTCTGCTGGCTGAATTTCCAGCACATCGGCCTGAATTTGACTGGTCAGAGTGTTCACTATCTCGCGGCAATTTCCTGTGTAGCTATAGTAAGCTATTAATGTCTTGCCTGTATTGGTGGGCACTTCTGCCATCACTTCACTGTCTGAAGAACAGCAACAAAGCAGCATTGCTGTTATGAACAAAAGAATCTGCTTCATACTATAGACTGTCTTTTAATACCTGTACTACTTCGTCACGATTGAGGATGTGATAACCACCCTGACAGATAGGGCAGGCATCGGCCATACCCTCGATGAGTTCAGACTTGGCACCGCATTCGGTGATGTTCATGGCCAAGCCAAGTTCGCGCATCCATTGTTCCATTGTCTCCAAACCCTCCATGGCAATCTGCTCGTCGGTCTTATCTGTAGCAGATATGTTCCATACATTCATGGCAAGGCGTTTGAATTTCATCACGGCATCGGGCGACTTGCTGATGAGCAGACGATAATAGGCTCCGCTGACTGCAGCGAGCGTGTGACCGTGGGTGGCATCGGTAAAGGCGGCAACTGCTTGTCCTAACATGTGAACCATCCAGTCGGTGGCCTTGCCGCGGTCAATGAGGGTGTTCAGCGCCCATGTGGCTGTCCACATGATGTTTGAACGAGCTTCGTAGTCCTCAGGATTCACAAGAGCCTTGCGCGAACTGACAATGAGTGAGCGCATCAACCCTTCGGCAATGTAGTCGCTGGTGTTGTCATCTGTTCCAGAGAGATACTGCTCTAAAATGTGGCTCATGATGTCGTAGATGCCGGCTACCATCTGATACTTTGGGACGGTGAAAGTGAAACGTGGATTTAGAATGGAGAAGTCTGGGTTGCGGAAGTTGTAGAACATCTTGCGGTTTTCTGTATGGCTGGAGATGACAGAACAACTATCCATCTCAGAGCCAGTACCTGCCATCGTCAGTACACAACCTACGGGAATCCAACGGCACGTCATGGGTTGCCAGTTCTTGAAGTAATATTCCCAAGGGTCACCATCATAGTGGGCGCATCCGGCCACTGCCTTACAATAGTCGATGGTTGAACCACCACCTACGCCGAGGATGAAGTCCACCTCTTCGCGACGAGCCAGATGGGCCCCCTCAAGCACCTTCTCAATGGTGGGATTGGGCATCACACCTGCCAATTCCACCACTTCGCAGCCTGCCTTCTTAAGTTCGGCCATGACAAGGTCATAAATGCCGTTGCGTTTGATACTGCCTCCGCCGTAGCAGAGCATTACCCGTGAACCGTAATTTTTCAGTTCTTCACTCAGTTTATTCAATGCATCCTCACCGAAATGCAGTTTCGTGGGATTGTGGAATGTAAAGTTGCCTAACATATTCTTATCATTTTAAAGTTTCTTTGTAACGATGATGCTACGAAATGTGAACCAATTTGATCTCGTTTGCTTAACGCATGCATCTTTGTATGATTTTCGAATGCAAAATTACAAGTATTATTAAAAAGATGTATTACATAAATTGGCTGAAAAAATACCAATTTCGCAGAAAATAGGCAAATAGTATAAAAATTCTACCATTTTTATCGTTTTTTATTGTGTTTTTCATATCTTTGCGGTGCTAATATCCTTATGTGATAAAAATGGTATGAAAAAGATATTGAAAGTTGAAAGTCCCAATGACTATGCCCGATTTGTGGATGCCCCCCTGCTGCATTCGTTGGTCAGCATCATCCACTATGATGAGTTGAAGCCTTTTCGCCATAGTCTGAACAACTATGGAGTGTATGGGCTCTTTATCCAAAGGCAATTTCCAAAGATACTCTCATACGGCATGAAGACACTGCAGGTAAGTGATGCCTCGATTATTGCTGTAGAGCCGGGACAGATTGGTGGATTAGAAGACAATGGTGAGCGCATCTCTTTGAGTGGCTGGGTGCTTTTATGGTCGCCAGAACTGCTTCATGGTTCTGAATTGGAAAGACAGATAGACCGTTATCAATTTTTTTCTTATTTCTTTGACGGCTCGCTTCGGATGGAGCCTAACGAGTGGCTCTGTATCACGCAGTTGGTCGCCCAAATGCGACAAGAGCTAATTGGAAACGACGATTCTCCATCGCTCAGGGGCATTTTGCTTGGTTACTTGCGCTTGATACTTGAGTATTGTAACCGCATCTACCAGCGTCAGCTCTCCGAGGAAGATAAGGGCAGTAATGATTTGTTGAAGCGGTTTCATGACCTGCTTCAAAAGTATTTCCGCGAGAATCAGCAACTTTCAAATGGTTTGCCCACAGTTGCCTATTGTGCCTCTGAACTGGCTTATTCACCACGTTACTTCGGCGATATCATCCATAAGGCCACAGGTGGCACGGCAATAGGCTATATACACAACTATGTCATCAATCAGGCAAAGAGCCTGCTGATGAACGAACACAACATCAGTGAGACCTCACGTCTTTTAGGTTTTGATTATCCTCATCATTTCACCCGCCTTTTCAAAAGAATAACAGGTCTCACACCCAGTGAGTTCATAGGGAAATAGAAGCATAAATGGGCACTGGCAATGAAACACGTTATTCTTTTTTCATGTTGTGTAGTAAAATTGGTTGAGAAATATGCTAATGTACTCTACAATGTATCAGTTTGATTAGTCCGGTTGCTGGCCGTCGTGGGCTTTCCATGCACATTCGGTGATTTTCATGTCTGAGAAAATTGCTGTAAAGGAGGATTCTTCAGGTGAGCACGCATAGATGCCGAAACTGATTTCTTCGGCTGCTGCTGGCATGTGGCAGATGCGCATTTGACTAAAATCTACACCATTGGTGGAACACTCTATGCAGAAGTCATCCTCGCGGCGTGAGAAGCGATACCACATAGTTTTTACATCTGCAGGAATGGCTGTAGTTGCCCAGTCGGAATAACCGTTATTGGTCACAACACTGCCAAGATGCTGGAACTCATCATTTTCGAACTCTACCGAACCTTTCAACCAATTCGCACTATCGAGGTACATTACTATACCACACTGATCAAAACGGTGATGGCTCTGTGTGAAGTCGGTTTTCACTACAAAACTGAAGAACTTTTCACGGGTTTTCATTTGAAGCACAGGTGCATTGTCGTTCTGAAAATGGTAGTATGTGCGCTGCCATAAGTCGGTATGCGGGGCAGTGGTGATAGTGATGGTGTCAGCCTTTATCTCGAAACTTGCAGGCTCTCTTGTCCACTGAAGATTGTTTAGGTTGATGCGTCCACTGTCGGCAAGTGCTGTCTTTACATCATCTGCGGAATTATTAGTCTGTGGCTCTTCCCCTTTGCTGTTACAACCTGCCAGAACTATAGTTGCTATTGCTGCCATAAGCACTATTATCTTTATATTCATCATCTATATTTATTTAGTTATGTGGTATATGCATTGGGTTACACCCATTCAAATTCTTCTTTTCCAGCACCGACTTCAAAATGATATTTGGCGATGCCCAAATCCATTTGGGTATATCCAATGATAGAGAAACCTCTTTTGGCGTGTACCTGATGTCGATTGTTTTCCATACCAACATATTCAAATGAGAATTTTTGTTGGTTGACGGCTGTTGGAGCAAGCAATGCTGCTTCAACTCCTTTCTTGAACCATTCTGGGGTGATGGCACTGGCGTTGCTTACTTGTTCAATTTTCTTTATCTTGTGACCGACTCCCTGCGTTTCACCATAACCGATGGATATGTAGGCTTTTATGGTTTCACCTTCATTGAGGACATAGGTTTCTGGCACTTTTTTATAGCTCAACCCCACCCAGCAGGTATTCAGCCCAAGCATCTGAGCCAATAACACAAGCTGCTCACCATAGTAACCGACACGTTCATCAAGGTCGTCTGCCTTTTGCCCGGCCATCACAATATAATTGGTCACATTACGAAATTTGCCATATTTGGCAAGTGTACCTTGGAAAGCTTTTGGCTCATTTTGTATCATCTGTGCGTGAAGCCGACCCTCTCGGTTAATTTCGATAATCTTTTCTTCTATCGCCTTGACTACATCGTCGGTCAAAGGTTGTTTTTTATATGCCCTCACACTATGCCGGGCTTTAATAGCTTCTTGTATTGTCATCTTTATTATTTTTTATCTTAGGAATTCAAAATATCTTAATTATTAAACGAATGATTTCATCCTTATTATCCCATGACCACGTCGAGCACCATCATCAGTACAAAACCAAGTGCGAAGCCAATGGTACTCAGATTGCTGTGCTGACCGCCTGATGCCTCGGGTATCAGTTCTTCTATGACAACATAGAGCATAGCGCCAGCAGCAAATGCCAACATATAGGGTAGGGCGGGCAAGAGTAGTGATGCCAATAGAATGACGGCCAATGCTCCAATGGGTTCGACAATGCCACTCAGCGAGCCTATCATAAACGATCGCCAGCGAGAGTTGCCTGAAGCGCGCATGGGCATGGAGATGATGGCGCCCTCTGGAATGTTCTGGATGGCGATACCCACAGATACAGCCAATGCTGAAGCGATGGAGATACCTGTGACACCGTCCTCAGCCCCAGCAAAGACTACACCCACGGCCATGCCCTCAGGCAAATTGTGGATGGTAACTGCCAGTGCCAGCATAGCCGTGCGTGAAAGGTGGGAATGCAGACCTTCAGGCTTGTCTGTGCCAAGGTGCAGGTGGGGGGTCAATTCATCGATTAATAGCAGGAATCCCATACCCAACAAAAATCCCACAGCTGCAGGAAGCACAGCCCATCGCCCATTGTCAGAAACCATCTCTATCGCTGGTATCAGTAGTGACCAAACCGATGCAGCTACCATCACACCTGATGCAAAACCAAGCAGAGATTTTTGCAAGCGTTCTGACATATCGCCTTTCATTAGAAAGACAAACGACGAGCCGAGCATGGTGCCCAAGAGTGGGATAAGTAGGCCTATGATGAGTGTGTTCATATTTGATGGTCTTTTCTTTGTGCAAAGGTAAACCTTTTTATAGGATTATGCAATACCTAAACCCAATGAATTTTACCTTTTCCTCTGCTATGATGAGCAAAAGTAAAAAAACAGTTTGATAATATGATTGAAATAAACTACCTTTGCATTTATATTATAAAAGTTCCTGGTATGTACGGTATTATTGACTGCGACAATTGTTATGTTTCGTGTGAACGCGTCTTTCGGCCAGACCTGAAAGACAAAGCTGTTGTCGTATTGTCAAACAATGACGGATGTGTGGTGGCACGGTCGAATGAGGCAAAGAAGATAGGTATAAAAGCTGGCATACCCTATTATCAGTTGGAACAGCTTTTCCCAAATCAAAAGATTGCCGTGTTTTCGTCCAATTATGAACTTTATGGTGAACTCACAGCGCGTGTTGTGGACATCATTCGCCAGGAAGCTCCTGCCTATTTCCGCTATTCCATTGATGAGTGCTTTGTCTATCTTCATGGGATGGAAGAACAAAATCTGAAATTGTGGGGTGAGAATCTTCATAAGAAAATCAAACAGTATGTCGGAATGCCTGTCAGTATCGGACTTGCACCCACCAAGACATTGGCAAAAATGGCAAGCCATTTCGCTAAGAAATACCAGGGATATCACCATTGCTGCTTGATCGACACTGAGGAAAAAAGAATCAAGGCACTAAAACTTTATCCCATTGAGGAGGTTTGGGGAATAGGAAGGAGATATGCTACCAAACTGCAATCGATGGGGGTGAAATCGGCGTACGATTTTGCTATGCGACACAGAGACTGGGTGAGGACGGCCTTCAACAATATCGTCATTTACCGCACATGGGCTGAACTAAACGGGAAGGACTGTGTTCCCAATGAGGAAATGGCTAAGAAAAAAAGCATCTGCACAAGCCGAAGTTTCAATGGAATGATAACAGACTTTACAATCCTACGGACACATGTGGCTAATTATGCTGCACGTTGTGCCGAAAAACTCAGACGTCAGGATACTGTCACTACCATTGTTGCTGTGTTTATCCACACCAATCCTTTTCGCGAAGACCTGCAACAATATTGGAACTTTCAGGAGAAAAGACTTATCACTCCTACAAGTTCCACCACCACCATTGTACAGGCTGCTACCGATGTGCTCAAAAGCATCTATATCCAGGGCTATCATTATAAGAAAGCCGGTGTCATTGTGATGGGAATTGGTCCAAAAAGTCCTATTCAGCAAGACTTGTTCGATATCAATGCAGAGCAGTTCGAGAAAATGAGGCGACTCGACCATGTCATCGATCGCATTAACCGTGTCAATGGTTCGGAAACCATTGTGCTTGGGGCTCAGCAATATACTCAAAGGGATGGAAAAGGCAAGGCCGATGTCTTCGCCAATGCTATCAAACATGATTTCAGAAGTAAGAATCCTACCACCCGTTGGAGCGACATCATTAAATTAAAATGATAGTAAAGGATGGTTTTTCTAAAAAAATAGTTATTTTTGCACTCAAATAGACCAAATTTATCAATTATGAAAAAACTTATCTTGTTATTCGCTTTTATGGTATTAATTGCTTCAAGTTACGCACAGAAAAAACTCGTTCTCTATTATTCTGAGACAGGTACTACCAAAGCTGTAGCCGAAGAACTTCAAAAACAACTAAATGCCGATATCGAGTGTATCGAGGCTGTTGAACCCTATTCTGGTAACTTCCAGGAAACCATCCAACGCGGACAGCGTGAGATGCAGAATGGCGAAACACCTGCCATCAAACCGCTAAAGAATAAAATTGCTGACTACGACATCATTTTCCTCGGCTATCCTATCTGGTTTGGTACATACGCCATGCCTATTGCCACTCTTGTAAAAGAAAATGATTTTGAGGGTAAGACTATTGTTCCTTTCTGCACTTTCGGTAGTGGGGGACTGAATACCTCTTCTGAAGCACTTAAGAAAGTACTTCCAAAAGCTATTATTAAGGAGGGTTATGGAGTACGAACGGTTCGTGTGGCTGTAGCAGCAAAAGAACTTGACAGGTTCCTGAAAGAAAACGGTTATAAGAAAGGTAAAGTTGCAAAACTACCAGAATATTCTGAGCAACTGCCTGTGACCGAAGCGGAAAAGACTATTTTCGATGCAGCTTGCTCTGATTATCAGTTCCCACTTGGTACACCATCAACAGTTGGTAAGCGACAGACGGACGACAGCACTGACTATAAATTCATCGTTAAAAGCCGTGGCTTTAACGGTGAGGAATCAACATCCACCATCTATGTCACTGTAGCTAAGGCAGCTGACGCTAAGCCCGAATTCACCCAAGTCGTAAGATAGGAACCGACACTTCATCATATTTTCCTAACGCATATTATGGTCATGATTATGACTTAATTTGGTTGTCGATTTGTTGTAAGATACTTGTATACAGTTACTAATAGATTTGAGCTTAGAGAATAGAGAATTATATGAATTCGGATTTCTCCGATTATCTTGATTAATCTTGAAACTCCCAAATTATACTAATAAAGGTAAAATCCTTTGTAGGGTCAGCATTATTTTGTAACTTTGGATAAAATCACAAACCTTTTGTAAATAAAGGCAGTTCGGAGGATTGAGAAAAATCTGGGTTACGAACTGGCAACGGTTCTCATTTCCTCATTCTGCAGTGATTTGCTTGTCAATGAACTCCCGACTCAGAGCCACCAGCCTGTTTCAATGGCTCTTTGTCGGGGGCAACGGTACATAGAATATGCGAGATAACAAAACTTTTGAGGGATTTTCGCCTTTTGTTCTTTTGTCTCATGATTTTATGCTACCTTTGCACACATAATTTATATTAGAGACTATCTATCCTATGGCAAAGAAGAATGAGATTATCGTTAAAGATGTAGCTATCAAGACTATGTCAAAAGATGGTATAGATTACATTAGCATCACAGACATCGCCAGGCAGAAAAACGCCACAGACCCCAACGGAGTTATAGCGAACTGGATGCGTAACCGCAATACCGTGGAATTTCTTGGTATATGGGAGACTCTTCACAACCCAAATTTTAACCCCCTCGAATTCGAGGGGTTTAGAAAAGAGGCTGGTTTGAATGCTTTCACGCTTTCGCCTACTCGTTGGATTGAAGCCACCAATGCTATTGGGATTGTTTCGCAAGCGGGACGCTATGGAGGAACTTTTGCCCAAACTGATATAGCCTTCGAGTTTGCATCATGGATTTCCGTTGAGTTCCGCCTTTACCTTGTCATGGAGTTCCAACGCCTAAAAGCCAAGGAACAGGAATTATTGGGATGGACTGCTAAAAGAGAGCTC
>OMXV01000034.1 GCA_900315075.1 uncultured Prevotellaceae bacterium
TAAGGTGATATATGTATGGATAACGACATATTTGGGCAAATCTCACCTCATAACCTAAAGACCTCATAACCTAGAAGTTGAGGACTTGCGAAACTTCAGATTATTATTTGCGTTCGCAAACAAATCTAAAAAAAGCGTAGGGACATACACAGGGTATGTCCCTACGCTTTATGGTATCTTGTCAGGTGTTAATCCAGGTCGAGGAAACCATCATCATCCCATAAACCTGGTGTTCCGGTTTCACCCACCTCTGGTTCTTTTTCGACTTTGGTAGGAGGATTGCCGTCTTTCGCCCATCCCTCAGTTCCAGCCATCAACTGAAACGGCTGTATGCCAGTGACTTCTATATCAGGTTGCAAATATATTTTCTTTTTCATATTACGTCTCCTTTCATTTCACCAACATTTTCTTTCCATTTACGATATAGATGCCCTTGGGCAGGCTGTCTATCGATGTGCCAACCTTGCGCCCAGACAAGTCATAGATAGCAGTGATAGCATTTGTATTCACGGGCATGATGGTGTTTTGGTCGATACCGTTTGTATCGTCACCGTCAATGACACCGTCGATACCGATTCTTGCTCCCACAGCAGAACTTGCTGCGTCGTCGAAGATGCTGTGCGTGAGTGTTACTACCCATCCACGGAATCCCTTGATACGGGTGTCACGGCTCAGTTCATACATCTTGCCACCACTCATGGCATACGAGCCCTTCGGGGCATAACTGTTGTCGGGTGCATCAACGGTTTTTTCACCATTACTATCGACGCGGAATGAACTGAAGCCGGGTGTCTGGACATAGGTCACATATCCGCATCCATCGTTCGTGCCCTGATAGGAGTCTACAGGTTGTTCTCCATTCCATACATTCAGGTTCATGATAGGATAATTATAATCAGGATCTTCATTTTCTCCCCTGGTAGAGAAGAATATCCTGCCGAGGTCATAATAGTAAGCCATTTGGCCACGCGGGGTTTCACCAAAGATAGGCTCCTTTGTAGGCTTTAGCATGTAGAGGTTGCCTGCTGTGACGACGGGGTCGAGTGTCAGCAGGTTGACTGTCTGGAAATCGATGATGCAGTCATTGCTCGACAGGTTGCCGATGCTGTGCAATACGAGCAGTTCGCAATCGTCTCCGAAAGCATTGCGTACCTGCTCACCAGTAAGGGGCAGCGGGAACGAGAAGGTGTTCCACTCGCCCTTCGTAAACTTGCGCTGCAGGTTGGCAGAACCACCATATCTGCCGCTCTTGACTGCCGGAGCATATTCGTTTGGCTTAAAACGCGCTGTGTCGGCATCATCATGACTCAAGTATCTCAAATCCTCTTCGTCCTCATAGAAGAACACGGGGCCTATACCCATATACGAGGCGCGGATGTCATCCACACACACCCAGTCGGTGTCATAGTATGCATATTTGTTTCCATCCTTCTTCTTGAACTCGCTCTGAGTAGCCGCATCTTTCCTGAATCCCAGGCGGATGGTCTTTTTATTATTAGAAAAATCTTCTTCCGAAACCAGCACCCACACCTTCTGTCTGTGATCATCTCTGTTTCTGAGCAGTTCCATGCCCACTTCCAGGCAATTCTCGTAGTTATTTTTCTTATATTTATCGTAAGGCTGTTTCCCCAGAGTCACCTTGCCATAGGTAGGTTCATCCTCACTTGGAATCGTAAATGTGCTTTCCGGTTCATTGATTTTGTCGTCGGGAATCACTCGGGCAAACAGATAGGCATCGTGGTTGTTCTGTTCGCTCATTATGAAACCTGCACACTCTATCTCATACCATCCTGGCTTGGGGGCTACGAAGTTGGTCGTGACGGTGCCGACGCCTTCAAAGATCATAAAACCATATTTGGCATTCTTCTTTCCAGCAGCCTGATCATTATCGCTTGTAGAAGTCCACTTGTCAAAAACTTCTTTCAACCTGACAGGCGAGTCCCATGTTTCTGTTTTCACAATACGATTAGATATATACTGTTGGTTGTTAGTTTTCAAGGATTGGTCCTTCTGGTAATCACCCCATGTGTAGGTATAACGTTCTGTACCTGTCCCATAGGTATAGTCGCTCAGCGTATCGACAGCCCAATATACGGCGGTGACATTCCCATTACTGTCTTTTTGGTCGAAAAAGTCGTTGGCATTACGGGTGAAATCGCGGTCTTTTATCAGCGACGAGATACTGGGATTAAGTCCTATTCCGTTATCGTTCAACTCCTCTATAAACTCGTCGAGCGATATTACGCGCCACTGATAGAGTTTTTGTATTTCTATTTCGTCACCATTTTCCAACTGTAGTTTATTGGTGTTTCCCCGTACATCAACTGTTGTCCAGCAAGAACGGTCATCATCCATATATACAAACTGCCCGTCACCCTTGCCATTTATGGTGTTGTGACATTCTCCCCAAGCGGCTCCAAGATAAAAATTCTTGCCATCATAATATTTGTTATGGTATGCAGAGCCAGTAGAAGCACTAGGAGCATTTATCTTATATAGACTTTTAGAAGTTTGATACATATAATAGGTGTAAGTCTCTGTATTCGACGCTTCTTCAACTCGCTCAAAATGCCAAGTCATTGGATAATTTCCCCATGTGGTGTCACCATCCATCAAGGTGGTAAGGTTGCTTTCTATAATATTTGTCCAGTTTCTTCCAGTCGGTTCAGGAGGTCTGGCACAGAAACTGTTCTTAGTAGCAGTTGCACTCTCGGTGATTCCAGGATTGATGCGGCCATTGGAATACAGATACATCTGGCGACCGAAGTCGGAAAAGAACAGACGACCTTCCATAGCCCAGTCGCCACCCTGCATGATAAAGCAGCCGGTTCCCACATTATACAAAAGAAAAGGATAGCCACTTGCTAATGTGTTGTCATCGGGGTAAGCGCTGTTTCCGATAACCGTATTCACATCAATACCCTTCCATTCCTGACTGGTTGCATCTGCATGTGTTTGCGCTTTCAATTCGCCAACATGAACAAAGGCCATCAGAGCAAATAACGCGCATATCTTTAAAGATTCCAAAATAAATAGTCTATATTTCATAATTTCTATATTTATTTTATACCAGGTTGATAGTCGTAAATAAGTCCCACCTTGTGTGGCAAAACAGAAGATTTATTTAGTTTACTTATAAGGTTTTAGTTCATAAAGTGACATAATATTCACAATTTGCAAAAATAATAAAAAAAGTGTAAACCATTTGATGAGACTTATATTTTTTTATTTTTTTTAACAGTTTGGCTACGGATTGTAAGTCCTCATCCCCAACCCCTCTCCGAAGGGCGAGGGGAGTGATATGACGAGTGACAAAATGAATCTTCGTGAAATCCGTGGTTGTCCAACTAACCCGTGCCCATCCAATTATTCGTGCAAATTCGAGTTATTCGTGGTTTCGTGATCGTTTTCCCAACCTAATTCTGATAATTTGTGGTCGTTTTACTTTTTTTATGTACCTTTGTGGTCGAAAGTTTATCGTAGGGGCATACCTGTGTATGTCCGTAAAAATTGAAGGTTCATTCATGGCAATTCATGTTCACGCAACAAATTTGCGATTATTCGTGTTCGCTACCCTCCTCATGCTGCCCACCCTCTGTCCACCAATCATGGCGCAGGATCAGCGGCGTATGAATTATTATCCCGAGGGCGACGACATCGTGTGTGTAAATGGCGAAAACCGCTACACCCGTGCGCTCTATGGCAGTCATACCCGTTTTCGGTTGGAGACCAGCGACCGCCCAGCCTTTGCCACCTACGACCGTGATAAGAGCATCAACATAACCTTCGAAATGACCGTCAATGGCCAACAAACCCCATTAGATAAGACCACTTTCTGCCAGTCGCGCTACTCAGGAGGACGGCGCGACTATACCCTCGGTGATGATCACTGGGGCGAGGCAACACTCGAAATGGCTACTTTGGCATGCTACGACACCGAGGGAGCCATCTGGCACCTTTCATTCCACGACTTCCCGCAAGTTCCCACGCTGCGAGCCACCTTGCGCCCAGTGGTCAAGAGCAAGATGACCCGCGACGGCGACTATGGCTTAGAGCCTCGCACCAGTTTTGAGGCTGCCGAGGGTAGCACACCCCTGCAAACCCTCACGCTCACCTGCGACAGCGATATCTATATCCTGCTCACACCCGACAGACAGTTGATGTTGGATACCCTTGGTGCACAACATTTTGCCGAGCAGGAGCAGTTGCGACAGAATGTCGTCTCCTCACTGCGCATCACCACCCCTGACCCCTTTATCAATACCCTTGGTGCCAACCTTGCCGCTGCTGCCGATGGACTGTGGGACGGCGAGACATGGTTGCATGGCTGCTGTGGATGGCGTACACCTCTGGCTGGATGGAGGGCCGCCTATGTGGCCGACGTATTAGGATGGGAAGACCGTGCCCGCTCGCATTTCAACGCCTATGCCCGCAGCATGGTGACCGACGTGCCGCCGGTGTTTGCACACCCCACTCAAGACAGCGCCCAAAATTTAGCACGGGCAGCAGAGAAATGGGGAACACAGATGTATAGCAATGGCTATATCTGCAAACTCCCCGGCAAGCCCGACAAGATGAGCCACTACGATATGAACCTCAACTATATCGATGAGCTGCTCTGGCATTTCTCCTACTATGCCGACACCTTGTATATGCGGCAGATGTGGCCTATCATCAAAAGCCACTTGGCATGGGAGAAACGCAATTTCGACCCCGATGGCGACCACCTCTACGATGCTTACTGCTGCATTTGGGCAAGCGATGCCCTATGGTACAACAGCGGTGCCGTGACACACTCCTCGGCATACAACTACCGTGGCAATCGCTTGGCAGCGCGAATCGCTGAGATTATCGGCGAAGACCCCACTCCCTATCAGCAGGAGGCACAGGACATCCTACGGGCGATGAATCGCCGACTATGGATGGACAAAAAAGGACATTGGGCTGAATTCCAGGATTTTATGGGCTTAAAGCGGTTGCATGAGAGTCCTGCTGTGTGGTCTGTCTATACCCCCATCGACTGTGATGCTTGCACACCTTTGCAGGCTTGGCGTGCCACAGGCTATTCCACCCATCATTTCCCCCGCATACCCATAGAGTGGGAGGAAGGCGGACAACTTACCGTTCTCGACGACGTTCCATACGCAACCATCAGCACTACCGACTGGCTGCCATACGACTGGAGCACCAACAATGTGGCGCACGAGGAAGTGATGAACATGGCGCTGGCTTATTTCATCGCTGGTCGCAACGACGAGGGGTACAGGCTGTTGAAAAGCGATATCCTCGATGGCATGTTCCTTGCTGCCTGTCCAGGTAATTTCGGACAAATCAGCCACTACGACAAGGCTCGCAATGAGGCCTACCGCGACTTTGGCGACTGCATCGGCATTTCGGCACGTGCCATCGTCAACGGACTGCTTGGCATCCGTCCCGACGCACTTTTCGGGCGGTGCGTGGTGCAATACACCCTCCCAGCGGAATGGGATGAGACAACAGTGCAGACACCTTATCTTGCCTACCATTTCCGTCGCAACGGCGATGTCATCACCTACGATATCACACAGAATTTCCGGCAACCTCTCACGCTCATCCTCCGTATTCCCACTGGCGATGGACATTTCGTCGATGTTCAGGGAACGCAGGAACGGGAGCAGACTTTCAGTTTGAATTTGGCGCAATATCAGACGGCCACAAATAAGACCGAGGAGTTTTTTACCGAACCTTATGTCGATATCGACCAAGCTGGACTTGCCGACTTCATCATTGGCAAGAAACAGCGGATGGTCGATCTCAGCAAGGTGTTCAATGCCAATGTTGATGATATCTTCCGCAATGAATACCTCTCGCCACGGTCGCCCTACACCACGCTCGAAATACCCAAACAGGGTATCGGACAGTGGTGTCAGCCACAGCGCACCGCCCATATCGAGGACGATGGACTGAGAAGTAAGGTGGTCAACGGAGTCTTCGACACGGGCATCGGCGTGACGTTCCTTACCCCCGCCGAGGGTCACAACATCATCTATACCTCGTTGTGGGACAATTATCCCGACAGTGTCACCATCCCCTTGAAAGGGAAGGCCGACTATGCTTGCCTGTTGTTGGCTGGCAGCACCAACAATATGCAGAGCCGTATCGACAATGGTATTGTCACCGTGCGCTATACAGATGGTTCGACCAGTGTGCTGCATCTGGAAAATCCCACCAACTGGTGTCCCATTGAGCAGGATTATTATATCGACGGACTGGCTTTTGATGCTATACAACCTCGGCCCTATCGTGTCCATTTGGGCAGCGGCATCGTGTCGAGAGACCTCACCCAGGCGCTCTCCATCGACAATACGCAGCCGACGGAGGGTTATAGCCCCTTTAAACGTCCTACCGACAATCCCGATAGCGCCGAACCGCGCATTATTGATTGTGGGGCAGCACAATTGTTAAAAATGCCCCTCAATCCTCGCAAGCGTTTGCATAGCATCACCCTCCGCACCCTTTCTTGTGATGTCGTTATCGGTTTAATGGGCATCACCCTCACGTCATCTCGCTGAGTAGCAGGCGGATGCCACGTTGTGAGAGGGATAATTCTTTTTCCGTTCCATCGGTGGAACGGAAGATGCAGGTGTTTTTCTTGGTGTTGATTCTGTAGATATGTCGTTTGTTGATGATGCTTTTACGGTCGGCACGGATAAAAACATCGCTTTTGAGGCGGCTTTCAATGACGATGAGACTTTCGGTCACCATTACCTCGTCGGTGGTGGTGGTTACCACAGCGTAATTACCGTCGGCACAGATATAGAGAATGTCGTCGGGCGAGATAAACAGATGGCCATTGGCCGTCTTGAAGAGTTTTCGCTCTGTGTCGGCATTGGATGTCGGTGTCGCTGTCTCCTGTTGGTGTAGATTGACGATTTTGCTGATGGCGATGGCCAGTTCATTGCGGTCGATGGGTTTCAACAGATAATCCACCGCTTGCAGTTTGATGGCCTTCATGAGGTATTCGCGGTCGTTGTATGCCGTGGTGAAAATGATGTGGGGTAGGGGAATGCTCTTTTGCAGTTCGTCTAATAGTTGTGGTGCATTCTGCCCCTGTAATTGGATGTCGAGGAATAGCAGTTGTGGTCGGTGGCGCAGGATGCTGCTCAATGCTTTGTTGAAGTCATCGCAGCTATCCACCACTTCCACCATGGGGCGGAAATCCTCAAGCTTTTGGAGCAGTGCTAGACGTGGCAGGCGTTCATCTTCTACGACAATGGCTTTGATGGGCATGGCTGTTTGGTTTTTGGGGGTTAGAGGTCTTTTAGAGGTGAGAGGTGTTTTAGAGGTAAGAGGTGAGAGGTGTTTTAGAGGTAAGAGGTAAGAGGTGAGAGGTAAGAGATATGATTTGCTGCTTTCGAAACGACGGGGCGCATTGGCTTTATGGGGCGCATTGGCGAGATCGGCAGTGGTAATCTCTTACCTCTTACCTCTTACCTCTCACCCCTAAATCCTCTCACCCCTAAATCCTCTCACCCCTAAATCCTCTTACCTCTCACCCCTTTAATCGTATTTATACCCCACGGGTATTTGCATCTCATAGCATGTGCCGGCGGGGTTGCCCTCGGCATCGGTGAGGTCGGTGACATGCTGGTGGATGGGGTGGGGGTTGGTTTGGTTGTGCAGCGCCACTTGATCCATCAGGATGGTGAGACCCTTTTTGGTGGAGTCGGTGCTCAGCGTGGCGGCAGCCTTGCGGCCGATGCCGTCGTCGCTTACTTTCACCACTATGCACTGCAGGTCGTCAATGGTCTTTTTGCTGATTTCTATCGTCACGTTGCCAGGACCATCTTTCGGCGAAATACCATGCTTGATGGCATTCTGGCAATAGGTGTGGAGAAGCATATTGGGAAGCAGCGTCTGTGGAGGCACCTCCTTGTCCACGTGGATGGTGTAGGAGAGTTTGTCGCCATACCGCATTTTCTCTAATTTGAGATAATTTTTCACATAATCCACCTCTTCTTCCACACTGCGTGCAGGCCGGTCGATGTCTATCAGCGTGCTGTTGGTGAATTTTGAGTACAGTCCCAAGTAATAGGATGCCTCCTCAACAGAGTGATTCATCACGAAGTATTCTATTCCCGAGATGACGTTGGAGTTGAAATGAGGGATGGACTTTAGGCGGATAGCATTGATTTGCAGTTCTTTCTGCATCTTTTCACGCTGCAAGGCAAGCATTGCCCGGCGGTTGCGTTTGCGCTCGTGCCTACGAGCCAATAGCCATACAGCAACAGACAGCAATAGAATGGCGATGGCCCACACCCACCATCGTTGCCACCAGTGTTTGGGTGGAGCCACAAACATATCCTCCTGGCGATAGTTCATTAGGTGCGTAGGGAGGAAAGAGGTCGTCTCTTCCAGTCCCATCAGCCACACTGTGCCGTCGGCACTCTCCACCATGGGACTTTTTTGCGGTTCCACATTGGTGAATCCATTCAGGTGGTCGAAGAAATGGATGTCGCTGATGGCGCAGTCTTTGTCGATGCGGGCTATGAAGAGACCATCGATGACTGCCACCAACAGAAAACCTTTGGGGGAGATGTGTAGCGAGCGAATCTCATGGCCACAGAGTTGGGGCATCACGCTGTTGAGTTCCTTTACCTCGCCTTTTTGTACGAAGAACAGCGAGTCGCCCGAGGCAAAGAAGATATGGCCATGGGTATCGCATTCCATGGTGGTAATAGTCAATTTTTGTGGGTAGTCGATTTTCTGGGTAGTCCATGACGATGACGACTTTCGTATGAGGTGATAGAGTCCGGTGCTCGCTCCAACCCACAGGCTGCCTTGAGTGTCGGCGGTAGCGCACCAGGGATGGAGAATGTCACTGCTCAGGGTATCTACACTGTTGGTTGCGGGGTTGTAGGCCATTACTTCCTGTCGTGTACCGAAGACCACCTGGCCGAAAGCCTCCGCAACAAACTGATACCGTTCATAGGGTAGATTGAGTGTTGTGAGATGGCCGTTCTCGATGCGATGGATATCGTCTTTTCCCGCGAGATAAACCACACCGTCCACCACGGCACTGCTTGGAACGTAGAAGTCACCCTCCCTCTCATTGGCCACTTCACCGTCTATTAGCACTTTGCCATTGAGGGTGCCAGCCACAAAGCGTCCCTCGCCATCGATAGCCATTGTGCGGACAATGTCGTTGGTGTCGCTGAGACGTTGGTTGGTGAAGTCCATCATAAAATAGCAGTACAGCCCTTGGTAGGTGGCAAGCCATGTACGTCCCCAGCGGTCGATGAAGAGGTGTTTGATGAGGTTGAAGCCGTCGGCGGCGATGCTCACCTGTTTGTCATCATATATATATAAGGTATGGCTGTCGGCAATGACCAGTCGGCCTCGTCGGTCGTGACACACAGACAGTCCATAGTCGGGTGCCTCAAACGAATAGGCCGTTAGCAATGTTAGACCTTTACCATCCACGACATAGATACCGTCGGCAGCAAAGGCGTAGAGTGTCTTGTCGAGTCGATGGAGTGTAAAGATATCGGGTTTCGTCGAAAGCAACCGAAATTGTTGCTGGTCTGACACGAACAGTCCTTCGTCCGTAGGTAGATAGATGGTAGAGCCGTCCATATAGAGTTTGCGGTCGGGTGTCATCTTGTCGAGTATCGTGTCCGATATAATTGTCGTGAAATGGTCTTTTTCTATTCGGCAGAGTCGCCGGTTTTTCTCGTAGTCATCCTCCAGGATAGTGATGCCATTAGGCAGGTCCACGGTGTTGAAATTGTTGAGCAGCCAGTGCCACTCCGAGTCAATCTGTCGCATCTCCGCTTTGTCGCCATCCACGAGCCACTGGCGGCGGAAATTCAGTGCGCGCACACCTCCATCCACCTCGGCAAAGGAGACGATGTTCTCGCGACGTCCTTTCAGAAAGGGAACGAGCACTTCGCCATCGTAGCGAGCGAATCCTGAGAGTGTGCCTATCCAGATATATCCGCGGCTGTCTTGCCACACCCGCTCTGTCTGCATTTGTGGCAGGCCGTCGAGTGTAGTAAACCGCCGAAAACTCAGGCTGCTTGTCACATCCTGAGCCATGCCTGCAGTGCTCCCCCACACCATCAGACATAGGGCAATCAGCATCCTTTTCATCGTAAGGACATACCCTGTGTATGTCCGAATAGATTCTTTTAATTCAAATTTCATTCAAAAGCTTTTCTTTCTTTTTCATTCCACCGCAAAATTACGTTTTTTCTATGATTTGTGCAATAGGGCGGAAAGGCGCTCAAAAAAATAATTTCGTTCATCCAAAAAAACGCCCCGTTCATCACTCCCAGACCTTCGTTCATCAAAAACTAATTTTTTGCGATGGCAAGGTCATTGTTTTTTTTTATATTTGTACGGAGAAAAAGGGTATTTAAGGGGTAATTGAAAGGTAGTTAAAAGGTAGTTAAAGGGTAGTTAAAAAGTAGTTAAAAAGTAGTTAAAGGGACAATACTCATTCCCCCATAGTCCTGTGATTCATTCTATTTACTGAGGATTGTTCAAGGGACAATACTCATTCCCCCATTAATAGTCCTACTATTCTCTCCGTAGGCGACGGTTTTGCCGTCGCAATCCATCAGAAAAATAAAAACCAATCATATTTCATATGAAAAAATTCCTATTAACCTTATTTCTGTGCTTCGCGGCCACAGTGCTGTGGGCGCAAGACGTGGTCATCGACAAACTCCTGCCTGGACGGCTTGGAGTCACCGTGCTGAAGCAGGTGAATAGTTTCGATGACGTGCGGAGCCTGACCATCCTTTCCGGGAAGGCCAATTCGAACGACTTGTCGTTGTTGCAAAACGACTTCCCAAATGTGCAAAAAATCGACCTCGGAGGTCTCGACTGCGAGTTCTTGGAGGGACTCTATGATGGTACCTTCGGCCGGAAAGAATCGCTGAGCACCATCATCCTGCCGCAAAACCTCCGTGTGGTGCCGTCGAACCTCATCTCCTACTGCAAGAAGGTGGAGAGCATCGATATTCCCGCCTCGGTGGTGCATATCCAAAGCAATGCGTTCTCCAACTCCAACTTGCGTAATGTCACCTTCCACGATGGACTGCTCACTATCGGAAATGCCGCTTTCTACAACTGCGACAGTCTGAAGCAGGTCACCCTGCCCTCCACACTGTTGGCCATGAGCCAACCTTTCTGTTATTGCGACAATCTACACTCCATCACTTGTTTAGCCCCTACGCCGCCTTATCTCTATGGCACTTTCTTGGGGTATGAGTGGATGGAGTCGGTGGCCACCCTCTACACGCCTCCCAGCAGCAACTACAGAGTCTCCGACGGCTGGAACTATTTCACCAACATCTCGGAGACTGCCACGGAGCCTGTCAAGGATATCCGTGTAGTTGACCGCTACGTGCCCTTCCCCTTCCCGCAGAACAAACCCAACCTGACACTCGGTGTGGGGATGGATAGCATATATAGTTGGACTGGCTCCAATTATACCCAAAACTATGCCGCCCATGTCACCCTCAGAGGCGAAGGCTCCTGTGCTTTGGGCAACTACAACCACGAACTCAACATCCTGGGACACGCATACGGCAGTGGACTGACAAACATTATCAGTCACTATGGGTATTCCAATTCGATGGATGCCGCATGGCCTTCGCTCTTGACCATGTCGCCTGTCACCGCCACCGATGTGAGCATCACCCACCGCTACGTTCAGTGGCATTATAATAGTTCCAATATCATCTGGGCTTTCACTTCGCTGCCTTTCGATGTACGTCTGAGCGACCTCGTGATTGAGGGCAAGGACCTGCAGTATAGCATCATGAAATACTCCGGCCAGATGCGTGCCGATGCCCGTTTCGACGATGTGTGGGTGCGACAGACTGCCGACAGCACCCTTCATGCTGGTGAGGGATTCATTGTGGCGGTGGGATGGAACCGTGTCGCCACGCCGCAGGCCTCCATCCGCTATACCGCCCCCTCTGACCAGCGCACTGCCATCTTCAATACCGACGATGCCATCATTCCCCTGCGCGACTATGCCGCCGACTACGAGTGCGACCGTGGCTGGAACTTCGTGGGCAACCCCTATCCCTGCCACTTCGCCACTAAGTATTTCGACCTCACCGGGCCTTTCACTGTCTATGAAAACGGTCGCTACAAAACCTATAGTCCCATCGACGACGACTATGTGCTCCGTCCCTTCGAGGGATTCTTCGTCCAGAAGCCTTGGGGGCACGACCACCTTAAATTATATAAGGAGGGACGTTTTCTCAGTTGTGAAGACTACGACGATTTCAAGCAGCAGAACAATGCCCCGCGCCATGCCGTGGCCGCCGACCGACGGGTGGTTAACATCCTCCTCACACAGGGTGACGAGGAGCAGGATCGCACCCGCCTCGTCATCAGCAGCGAGGCACAGGCCGACTACGAGCCGATGAGCGATGCCGTGAAATTCCCCGCCATCGACGAGGAACAGACACAGTTATGGCTTACAGGTCACGACGGCACCCGCTATGCCATCAGTGAGCAGCCACTTTCCGACGGTGAGCATCTCGCCCTCGACCTCTATCTTGCCACCGAGGGCGACTACACCCTCGCTTTCGACGGTCGTGACCTCAGCGGACTCCTCCTCATCGACCTTGAGACAGGTGATACACAGCCGATGACCGAGCCTTACACCTTCCATGCCACCGCTGGCAGTCACAATGGCCGCTTCCATATCAACCGCGCAGACGGCGGTGGCGACGAGGTGACCTACCAGGAGGGTAGGGTCACCATCGACGGCATCACATACCAACTTGACAAACGTGGTCTCGCCAGTGTGCAGGATGTGACCACTACAGCCGAGACGTTAGAGATTCCTGCCCATGTCACCTACCAAGGGGCTACCTATACCGTCTATTATTTCTACCACTATACCAACACCGTCAGTTACAAGCACCTCATCCTGCCGCCCACTATCACCAGCGTCACCATTTCACGGGGCAGCCCCAAGACGCTTGAGACTGTCACCTCGAAGGCCCTTTGTCCACCAGGAATCAGTTATACCGGTGGCGTGCGCGACACCACCGACAACTACACCTGGTACGTACCCAAGGCGGCGGTCAACCGCTATAAGAGTTCGCCCGGCTATCGGACAATACCCCATATACTGCCCATGCAGGAGGACCCACAGGAACTGTGGGCATACCGGGGACTGGTGCAGTTTGATGACAACACCAAACCGCACAACAAGCCTGCGCTCTACGCCTTCCTCAACTACGATCCGGGTTACTATATCAATACGGGCGATGACTATCAATCCAGTATCGAGGTGGAGGGTACGCGGAACATGAACCTCAGCAAATACGAGCATCTTATACGCAACACATCTTATGCGCTGAACACCTACAGAAATTCTGAGTTTATGCCCACACTCATTTCCAATTCGCCCATGACAGCCGACCACGTGGTCACCTACTATTATACCAATCAGACAGAAATATTTTATTGGCCCATGCTGTGTTTGCCCTACGACATACGGCCCAGCGACATCACCGGCGACTTCCGATACTGTGTCGCCACCGCGCGCCGTTACGACGGGGCAAGGCGTGCCGCCAACGGCGTGGTACAAAATTCCAACCACGGTGAGATCACTAACTGGAAAAATGTGGGCAACGGCGAGATAATCCCCGCCGGCGAGGGCTTTATCCTCAGTGCCTTTGTGCCCTACCAATCTGAGAAGCACATGCTTAAAATGCCTGCCGTGGAGAACGACCGCCGCAACGGCATCTTTGCCACTTCGCGCACCATCACCCTCAAGGACTATCCCTCGGCACGGTCTGAAGACCGAGGGTGGAACCTTGTGGGCAATGCCTACCCCGCCTTCTACGACATGAGCGAGAGCGACATCGCCACACCCTACATTGTCTGGGGAACACAGACGTTAGGGAATCAGACAAGTTACCACTACTTCGTCTTCACCCGCGACGACGATGACTTCCTGTTGCAACCTTTCCAAGGCTTCTTCGTGCAATATACCAACACACAACATGAGATACATTTACCGGGCAGCGGGCGCTACCACGGCTATCAAGACTTTAAGGACCGCCGACCAGCCAAGGCACCACGCCTGAGTGATACCGACGAGCCAGTGCGCCATCTTTTTGACATCCTGCTGACAGGCTGCGACCAGTACGACCGCACCCGTGTGGTGCTCAACGAGGAGGCCAGCACCGACTTCGAGCCTACCTGCGACGCTACACAGATACCAGTCACCGATGCCTCACTGCTCTGCACCATCGACGGTGGGCGACGCTTCGCCATCAACGAGCGACCCATGCCACAGGGCAGCATCACCATGGGTCTCGACATCGCTATTGAGGGTGACTACACCCTCTCGCTCGGCAAGACCAACAGCCGCGGCATCACCCTCACCGACAACGACACCGGAAGGGTGACCCGTCTCGACGAGGGCGACTATACCTTCCATGTCACGGCTGGCCGCCACGACGCTCGCTTCACCCTCTCATTTGAAGGACTGACCCACATCGGCGACTTCACTCTCCGTCGTCCCGCCAGCATCCTCTACGACCTTCAGGGCCGCCCCGTCACGGGTACGCCCACCAAGGGTATCTACATCCAGAATGGAAAGAAGGTAGTCATCAGATAGTATTTTTAGTAACTGTTCTGCCTATAGTATCTATAGCATCTATACTATCTATAGTATCTATAAAACCTATAGTCACTATCATTAAAAAAACAGCAATCATATGAATAATACGATAAGATATACAGCCCTGTTAGTTCTGCTGCTGTTTGCGCTGACAGCAGCCGCCCAGCAAAATCATACCATCACCTGCAAGGTGATGCCCGATAATGTGCGCGAGGCCATCCTTGCCTCCAACAACAACGTACAGAGCCTGCTTGTGTATGAGGCGAATGCCGACGGCACACACGGCAATATTCTCGGCGGTTTCAGTGTTGGCGACAACCAGCAACTCACGGTGCCCGCCGGCAAGCAGATTGTGCTGAGCCATGCCTTCGGCGGACAGTGGAACGTCGAGAAATGGAAAGCCAACGGCCAGGAACTTGGTGGCTCCGTCGTGGAGTATAAAGGAAAAAATAAGTTCGGCTACTACGACGACTTTTTCTATGAGGTGACTTACACCATGCCCGATGCCGACGTGGAAGTGGAGGTGTGGCTGTATTACGAGCCATCACTCCCCAACGACCCGGGTGACGGCACACACTGCCTGAACTTTGTCACCAACTGCGGCGACAACATGAAGTTCAACTGCCAATACCTGTCGAAAAACACCACTACCGTCCAAAGCGACGACCGCTATTTCTACGTTACCGGAGGCGACTCCATAGGCATCGTCGTGGAGAGTAAGACGGGTTGGAGGCCACGCCGCGTGGAGGCCGACGGTGCCGTCGTCTATGAGGGTGACGGCATGTATGGCGAGATGTATAACGATGTCAATGGCTATCAGTTTGAAAACTACTATTACTATCTACTCTACATCATGCCCGACCACGACGTGACGCTCTATTTCTATGGCGAGTTCCGTCCCGACAACCCCGACCATGAGGGCAATACCGACCTACCGCACATACCCGCGAGCAACGGCTGGGATGCCGCCACGGGCGAGGTGACCATCACCAACCTCGTCACCTACGACGAAACCAATAATAATTATCTGTCGTCTGTTATCGATGCCATGAAGGCCCTGATGGAGCACAAACATTTCACTGCCGCCGATGTCAAGAGCGTCGTCATGGCGTGTGACATGACACCCGAGGGGTGGAGCAACGCTTCCGAACAAATCTGTTGGCTCTTTACTTCCTCGCTGCCTACCTACAACCTGGAGCGTATCGACCTGAGCCGAACATGGGACTGGGGAAGTCCCGGAAAGGTGTGGATAGATTACCAGCAAGTGCCCATCCCATTCAAGGACGGCACACCAAGTGGTGAGGGAACAGTCGCTTACCTCTTCAAGACATACAACTCTGGCGACGTGTCGTCGCTACAGCACCTCATCCTGCCATCGTGCATCACCGGTTTTGTGGGCAATGAGGTCTTCCTTAATTTGGAGAAACTCAAAGCACTCACCCTCTTCTCCACCACACCGCCAAAAGTCGATGACGACACCCTCGACCCACTGCCGCTCACGATGACACTCTACGTGCCGGCCGCCTCGGTGGAACTCTACAAGGAACATCCCTACTGGAGCCGCTTCTTCGATATACGTCCCATCGACGATAGTCAGATTACCGACCTCACCGTCTATCTGCCCTCCGACTATCCGGATGGCCGCTATGAAGATATGTCGATTGTCCTGCGCAATGCCTCGGGCGAGATACAGCGATACATCGTCGATGACCGCAGCGACTACACCTTCCGCAACCTGCCACGCGGTAGTCAGTATAGCATCGACTTGCTGACTACGCAAGATGTGAAAATCGCCACCGCCGACAGCGTCTTCACCTTCCAGCGTTATGTGGCAACTGGCTTCGACCAAGTGACACCGCTCCACAATCTCACCCTCACAGTGAAGGCCGACGGACGCGACGTGACCGAACAGTGTGGCATCACCTGGACTACCGCCGAAGGCTCGCAACTCGGCACCGACAAGACACTCAAATGGCAGCCCGCCGGTACCACCGTGGGCTACGATGTGTCCATCTCGTCGAGTCTCGCATCCACCTTCTTCCAACCTCTGCACACCACGTTCACCGTGGGCAACGTCGCCGACCAGGTGACCGTCAACCTGCAACGTCCAACACTGACCGTGGTCGATGGGCAGGTGACCGACGACAGCGGGCGGCGCATCGGCGGAGCCTATGTGACCTTCACCCTGCCTATCAACGACGACGTATGCCGCACCTACACCACCGTGACCGACGGCAGCGGCAATTTCAGTCTTGAGGCCGTGCAGGGAGCCGGTGTGCTCACCGTGAGCAACCCGCGCTATATCACCTGGCGCGGCAACACCACCCTGCCACTCGCCGACCCACAGGCTACCCACGTCGAGCTCAGGGAAATCACCGGCCCGGTGGTGCACTACGAGATGCCTTTCACCGAGAGCGTGATGGAAGGCGAGGTAGGCAATGTGCTGCCAACCTACAACGACATGGACAACGTGGATGTGCAGGTGTATAACCTCACCACCGGCCAGACATTGGAAAACATCTCCGTGCAGTACCCGCAGATTGTGCTTGTCGAGGGTGCCAGCGCCAGCGACCACCTGCGCCTGACCGCTACGAGTCGCAAGAATGCCTTCAAGGCTGTGGAGACTACCATGACACTCGACAGTGAGGGCAATGGCAATGCCACACTGCCATTGACCGCATGGGGAGGACTCTCACTGAAGATGGAGCAGACCGACAACGTGGCGGTGACCACCAACATCTATGATGCCAATGGCGAACTCTATGCCACCTACGCCATGAGCAACGCCGACATCACCGTCGAAGACATGCCCGACGGCGACTACACCGTCACGATGATGACCTCCACTTCTCTGCTCGGGCGCATGAGCCGACTGACACATTATACTGAAATAGGACTTACTGAGGGCACCGACTATGTGAAACAGAAGGCATCGGTGAAGAGCGGCATTATCAAGAAGGTGACCTTCCCGACCGTGCCCGTCCTCGACGAGACAAGATTCTACTACACCGACATCCAAAACACCGTCTTCTACGCCAACAAGAGCGAGGTGGGATTAGGCAGCAACTTCTCCCTGCGTGCTAACATCACGCTCAAACCAGAGTATGAAGGGCGCGTGACGGCCGCACAATTGGTGGTTGACCTACCCTCCATCACCGCCATCGTGCCAGGCTCGGCCATGACCGGGCAGCGCGTGGTGCAGTTCACCCAGCAGGACAACCGCATCACCATCCCCATCGCTATTGCAGAATTGGGCGAGACCACACGCTTCGCCGTGCAGACACTCGGCGAGGGCGACTTGCAACCCACGGCATGGATGCTGCTCACCATCGACGGACAGCAGGTGCGACAGCCACTTGGCACCGCCTACCTGCATGTCAGCGGCGTAGATATCAGCGTACCCGAGGAGGTGGCCGAACTGCGTGTTCCCATCAATGGATATGCCCCGGCACTGAGCCTTGTCACCGTATTCGCCGATGACATCGAGATTGGACATGCCATGGCCAACACGGATGGCTTCTGGAATGTCGATTGTATGTTGCCGGAGAACACGCCTGTACTGGCGCACTTCTCCGTACGGGCACGCTTCGAGACAACTTCTGGAGCCATCGCCTACACCCAGGCACGCGAACTGTCCTACGATCCCGATGCCATCTTTGCAGAGCACGTCTATATGTTCTGTAGTTCACCCTATGTCATCGACGGGAGATACATCGACTTCGACTTCACCTCTTCGGAAAGAAAGCAGGAGACACTTACGCTGCGACTGCACATGTATCAGACTTACAACTGGACATTCCACACCAAACTCAACACCACCGACACCACACGCATCGAGAGTGTCAACCTCATTGCGAAGTTAGAAAGTGGAGATATCGTCCTGCTGCCGGCCACATACGACGGCAGTCTTGGGATGTGGACTTCCCATACAGCCGACATTGCGACGGAGATGTACGGTGGAACCACCCCCGTGGCAGTGGCGGTGGATATCCATCTGAAAAACATGAAGTACAAGGTAGATAGCGAACTCTTGAGTATCGTGAACAATATGCTGCCCAATATGCAGAGTTCGCTCCAAGAGACCTTGGATTTGATTGACAGTTATTTCGACCAGTTTACTGAAGAAACCGACCCGGAACGGCTTAACCAACTCTTCGCAGAGTTCAACGAAATTTTCGGCATCGACCCCGACATGGAAATTTTGCCAGAGTGGCAAAACCTCACCGACGAGCAGTTCATCGCCAAGGTGCATGAATTGGCCGAGAACTTCTCCTTCGACCGTGAGGGCTTCCTCAGTGCCAATATGTATGACCTGCAGATGGACGGCATCACCATAGAACATGCCACCGGGCTCTCAGGCGCAGCACTGATGGAAGAGGGCTACGATGAGATACCCACTACCGACGGCAAGAATGTCTATCTCTATAGTGACGATGTGAAACTGATTATCGTCGATTTTGCCAACGATATGAAGGTCACCTGTGACCTGACTGCTGAAATGCCAACCATGGCTAATGGGTGGAATGGCTACACTTTCGATGACTTATTGAAGAATCTGTCGGACATCAATAACAACTTCGACAAGGTGAAATGGGTGATCGAACTGATTCAGAATTCATGCATGGCCATGATTAAGGGCATGAAAATCGAGGAAAACATCGTCATGTGTGAGAATGCCATTAGAATCTACGAACAAGCCAAAAATGAGGGAAGAATGGTGGATGAGGCAAAGAGAGAACTCGCACGTGTCACAGGCAACAAAGCATTCTGGGAAGGACTACAAAATTGGTCGAATACTTTGAAGGATGAAGGTCCCAATGTCAGCACCGCCCTCGCCGCATTCACCA
Source organism: uncultured Prevotellaceae bacterium (assembly GCA_900315075.1). GTDB lineage: Bacteria > Bacteroidota > Bacteroidia > Bacteroidales > Bacteroidaceae > Prevotella. Next base: position 19,492 of record OMXV01000034.1, read on the forward strand.
AAGGCGACGGTCCATTGGCCAAAGCCATGACATTTGTCTCATGTACTGTAAAAGTGGTGGAGAAAGCCTTGGCATGGGCTGCCATCATCTGTGATATTGCCGAGGCTGTTGAGAAGTTACAGGGAGTCATTAAAATTCACAATGAGGTGCCCAATCCCTGTGAGGATGATGCCGCCAATGCAGAACGTATCCGCAAAGACATTGTTGGTTACGGTGTAGGGACAGGAATACTTTATACCGCTGTCGTGGCTTTGGATGCTGTCGCCTTGGTGGATACAAATACAGGACTACTTGCCGCAGTTGGGTCGGGAGGCACTTCGCTTGTTATGTCTGTTATCGGCTGTGGACTCGTTATTGTCAAAACCCTCTTGATGGAGACGTATGCCAAGGACTACAAACAGCGTATCAATAACTGGGAGCAGGAAATCTTCCTCTTGGAGTGCGACCGCGAGAAGCCCGACTTCGACCCGGAGCATCCCTACTGGAAAAAGCGCATAGAAGCACTGAAGAGATACAACCTAAGTGTGGTACACGACCCGTCGGGCTTCGTCTATGAGGCAGTGACCGACAACCGCGTGCAGGGTGCCACCGCTTCCATCTTCTATGAAGGTGACATCGAGGATGTCTATGGCGACGTCCACCGTGGACCCATCCTGTGGGATGCCGAGAACTATGGTCAGGTGAACCCGCAGATGACCAACGCCGAGGGTCGTTACAACTGGGATGTGCCGCAGGGACTGTGGCAAGTGAAGATTGAGAAGAATGGCTATGAGACAGCCTTCAGCGAGTGGCTGCCCGTGCCGCCACCACAACTCGACGTGAACATCGGCATCCGCCAACTTGCACAACCTACAGTGAAGAAAGCCATCGCCTACGAGGATGGCATCGAAGTGGAGTTCAGCAAGTATATGCGTCCGGAGACACTCCATGGCGCCCATATCTGGCTGACACGCGACGGCAAGCTGTTGCACTCAAATCCCTGGCCGCTGAACACCTCGAAAAACTGGGAGGGTGATGCATCATATGTCTCACGCATACTGGTACACCCCGACGAGGGTCTGAAAGCCGGCGACAAGGTGACGCTCACCGTGCGCCGCGAGGTAGAGAGCTATGCCGGTGTGCAGATGGCCAACGACTTCCAGCAGGAGTTTGTGGTGACAAGCCGTGTGCGTCAGATTGCTACAGATTCGATTCTCGAAGTACCCAAGGGCGGCGTGAGACAGTTCCGCGTGGTGGCCTATCCCGCCTCGGCAGCAGTAGGTAAACGCGTTGTGGCTACCTTCCAACACGACTTCATGGCTACCGTCTCTGAGACTGCCACCTTCGACGAGAAGGGTGTTGCTACGCTCACCATCCACGGACTCAGTGGCGGTTCCGGCTGTATCAGTCTCGCTATGGAGGAGGACGAGAAGGTGAAGACTGATGCCACCGTCGTTGTGCTCGACCCGAACGCCATCCCCGTGGCTACACCGATGGCATCGCGCATCAGCGGAACGGGTGTGCTGCCCGGCGACCTGCTCGAACTGTGGTGCGATACCGAGGGTGCCACCATTTGGTACACCACCGATGGCTCATGTCCTTGCGACGAGAACGGCACACGCCGACAATACACCGAGCCAATCGTGCTCAACCCACCTGTTACCATCCGTGCACAGGCTGTGAAGGGCGACCAGCCGGAGAGCCGTGTAGTGAACTTCCACTATGACCTTTGGACGGGTGTCCGCAACACCAATGCCACCAGCCCCACTATCGAGGGTTACTACGACACCGACGGCCGCCGCCTCAATCATCTGCAGCGTGGCGTGAATGTGGTGAGAATGAGCGACGGAACCACCCACAAGGTGGTGGTGAAGTAAACTCTGTAAGGACACACCCCGTGTATGTCAGAAAAGAAAATCATCAAATAGGCTGGCTAATTCAGGAAAAATCTCTAAATTTGCCGAGCCTATGAGATTCCACTTGCTACATACCCAAATGTCATTACCCCATCGGATGAACCATCCGATGGGGTATGTGGTGTCTTCATGTTGCGAATTGGCTGCCAATGAGTTGCAGAAGGAGATACTGACACATGCCGACTGGATTGAGGAGGCGGAAAAAGGAAAAATGTTCGGTGTCTTGGTGGTGGAGAATGCCGAGCGACAGACAGGTTTCCTGGCAGCATACTCAGGACTGCTCTGTGGGCGTGCCGACTGGGACTATTTCGTGCCGGCAGTTTTCGACTACCTGCAGCCCGATGGCTATTTCAAACAAGAGGAGACTCGCATCAGCGACATCAACCACCAGGTGATGGCCATCGAACAGTCGCAGCAGCTGAAAGCGGCAGAAAAGGCTTTGACAGATGCCCGTGAGGCGATGGACACAGAAATTACGGCATATAAAGCAGAAATGGATGCCGCCAAACGTCGTCGAGATGCCATGCGACAGACTTCCGCAGATGTTGATGAAGAAGCGTTGATTCGTGAGAGTCAGTTTATGAAAGCCGAACTGCGCCGACTGAGAAAGCGACATACTGAGAGGGTGGGGGAGTGCGAACAACTGTTGAAAGCATTGCATGAAAAGGTCAACACACTCCGCCGTGAAAGGCATCAGCGCTCGGATGCCCTCCAACGATGGCTCTTCCAGCAATTTGTGATGATGAATGCCAAGGGTGAGCAGCGCAATCTCCTAAACATCTTTGAGGAATATACCGATGGTCTGCCACCGGCAGGGGCAGGGGAATGTTGTGCCCCACGCTTATTGCAGTATGCCTATACGCACCATTTGCGGCCTGTGAGCATCGCTGAGTTTTGGTGGGGGCAGTCGCCAGTGGGGGAAGTGAGAAGACATCTGACGTATTATCCTGCCTGTCGGGGAAAATGCCTGCCCATCCTGACCTTCATGTTGCAAGGTATTGATGTGGAACCTATCCATCAAGAGAAACCCCTCGATGCCACGCCCGACATCGTGTATGAGGATGAGTGGCTCATGGTGGTGAACAAACCGGCGGGGATGCTCTCCGTACCGGGGAAGGTGGAGGCAACTTCGGTTTGGTCGTTCGCTCGTGAGCACTGTCCAGAGGCTGAGGGTCCGATGATTGTCCATCGGTTGGACATGGCCACATCGGGGTTGATGGTGGTGGCAAAGACCAAGGAGGTGCACCGCCTGTTGCAAGAGCAATTTTTGCGTCGTGAAGTGCAGAAGACGTATTTTGCGGTGCTTGATGGTCGGGTGGCGGATGTTATCCCCCAAAAAGGCACCATCTCATTACCGCTGCGGCCTGACTTCGACGATCGTCCCCGACAAGTGGTGGACCCTAAGCATGGCAAGCGGGCAGTGACGGAGTATGAACTTGTCGGTGAGGATGAGCATGGTAGAACCATCGTTCGGTTGCATCCTCTCACGGGTAGGACACACCAACTACGCGTGCATTGCGCCCATCCCCAGGGTCTCAACTGTCCCATCCTTGGCGACACCCTTTATGGTCATCCCGCCGACCGCCTGCATCTGCATGCCGCCGAAATAACGTTCCTCCATCCAATCACGGATAGGTTGTTGAAAATTGAAGAGTAGTTAAAGGGTAGTTAAAAGGGAGTTAAAGGGTAGTTAAAGGGTAGTTAAAGGGACATTACTATTGAAAATTGAAGATTGAGGATTGAAGATTGAGGATTGAAGATTGAGGATTGAAGATTGAAGATTGAAAATTGGTTAAAGGGTCAATACCATAGCAGCTGGAGGGGTAGTTTCTCCGCATGTGACGGTTTTGCCGTCACCTCTGCCATCCCTTTCGAGAGCAGAAACTAAAAACTCCTGACTAAATAAACCTCTCCCCTCTATAAAATCACAAATTAGAGAATTTAAGAATTGCCAAATAAATTCTATAATTCTCTAATTCGTGATAAAAATAGATCTTGCTCGCGGACATACACGGGGTATGTCCCTACGGATTTCGTGATAATAGCTTGGTAATCTCTTACCTCTCACCCCTAATATGGTTGACAAGTTATAAGATACTCCTAACTTCTAACTCCTAACTAATTATCACCAAATATGTGCTCTTTTCTTCTTCGGGAGGAAGAGTTTGTTGCCTTTTTTCACCTTGAAAGCATCATACCAGGCATCGATATGCGGCAGGGCAGCATTGACGCGGGCGATGTTGGGAGAGTGAACATCCACGGTGATGAGCATTTCCATATATTCTGGTCGCATGTTGGAAGCCCACACACGAGCCCAAGAAAGGAAGAAACGCTGCTCGGAAGTAAAGCCGTCTTTCACACCTAAAGGATTCTTTTGCATGGCGTTTTGTAGGGCCCGGAAGGCAATGTTGATACCGCCGTTGTCGCCGATGTTCTCACCGAGTGTCTGTTTGCCGTTGATGGTTTTGCCTGAGACGATTTCCACTTTGTCGAAATAATCCTCAAGCAGTTTGGTACGTGCCTCGTAGTTTTTCTTGTCTTGTTCCGTCCACCAGTTCTTTTGGTTGCCAGTTTTGTCAAACTGCGAACCCTGGTCATCGAAGCCGTGGCTCATTTCATGACCGATGACACCACCGATGGCACCATAGTTGGCAGCATCGTCAGCATTGGGGTCGAAGAATGGTGGCTGGAGGATGGCAGCGGGGAAGCAAATCTCGTTGGTGGTGGGATTGTAATAAGCGTTGACGGTCTGCGGTGTCATCAGCCATTCGCTCTTGTCAACGGGTTTGTTGACTTTGCGGTTCAGCTCGTCTTGGAGGAGGAAAGCAGAAATCTGTCCGAGGTTTTCATAGAGTGAGAGGTTGTCATCCACTTGCAATCCGCTATAGTCTTTCCATTTGTCGGGATAGCCGATTTTCACGATGAAGTTGTTCAGTTTATCTTGTGCCTGCACCTTGGTTTCAGGACTCATCCATGTTGCCTCGTCAATGCGCTGTGAGAGTGCCTTCTGGAGATTCGATACCAGTTCGAGCATACGTTGTTTGCTGCTCTCGGGGAAATGTTTCTCGACGTAGAGTTTGCCCACGGCCTCGCCCAACACGCCGCTGACCAGCGATACAGCACGTTTCCAGCGGGGACGGTCTTGCTGTACACCGCTCATGACAGTTCTGAGTTTGAAAGCCTCGGCGCGGAAGTTATCGCTCAGTTGGCTTGCAGCGCCGCTGATGACCTTGATTTCTGCGTAAGCCTTCAGGTCATCGAGTGATGTCTCGGCAAGGATTTTCTCCACCTCGTGGATGGGTTCTGGCTGTCCTACATCTACAGCGTCGAATGGTGGAAATCCTGTGGAGAGGAAGATGTTGCCCCAGTCGATACCAGGGAAGTCGGTCACCAGTTGGTTGTAGGTCATTTTGTGGTAGTTGGCGTCGATGTCGCGCAGTTGAACCTGGCTATAGCTGGCTTTTGCGATACGCGTTTCGATGTCCATGACGGCCTTCATTTTCTTCTCGGCAGTGGCCTCATCGTTGCCCACCATCGTGTAGAGGTTTTTAATCATTGTCTTGTATGCCTCACGCACGCGGGTGGTTTGTTCGTCGTCGTTCAGATAGTAGTCACGGGTGCCCAAGCCCAGTCCACCTTGGCTGATGCCCACGATGTTCATGTCGGCATTGCGCATGTCGGCACCTACGCCGATGCCAAACATCATGGTGTTCTCGCCCATGCGGTCGATTTGTGCGGTGACAAGTTGGTATTCGCGGCGGTCGCGGATGGCGGCAATGCGATCAAGTGTCGGCTTGATTGGTTGCCATCCCTCACGATTGAGTCGCACGCTGTCCATCATCAGATTATAGAGCGAACCGATTTTCTGTCCTAAAGTTCCTTTCTGCTGTGGACTGTTGGCATACTGGAGTATCAAATCCTGTATGTCTTTCTGACTCTTTTCATACAGGTCGGTGAATGCACCGTTGTCGGTATGCTCATCGTCGAGAGGATTGTTCTTGAGCCAGCCGCCGGCGGCATAGTGATAGAAATCGTCGCCAGGGCGCACGCTGGTGTCCAAGTTCTGTGGGTCGATGCCCGATGTGAGTGACTGTGCGAATGTCATACTCCCTGTGAGCAACAGGGCTGCAAACAATAGGATTTTCTTCATTGTCAAGGTGTATTATTTATAAATATTTTTGCAAAAGTATATCAATAATTCGAAATCAGAGCAAAATAATGGAATAAAATAATAATATGAGAGATATTTTTAGTATGTTTGCAGTTTGTAGGAACATACCCCGTGTATGTCCCTACAAAACTAATACCTTGTCAACTTGTCAACTCGTTTACTTGTCAACTATATATATCAATGCGCTTCCTCTTTTTTGCTGAACTATCATACGCTTATTCCATCCTGCGGCCGTTGCAACGTGAGATACGGCGGCGGGGGGATGAGGTGGCGTGGCTGTTGTTGCCCACGTGTCCCGACCGGCTGGATCCTGATGAGAAGCGGGTGGGCTCGTTGCGCGAGGCTATCGACTATGCGCCCACGGCCATCTTTGCACCGGGGAATTTCATCTATTATTTCCTGCCGGGCATCAAGGTAAAAGTTTTTCATGGCTATCCCATCAACAAGCGCAATTATGAGGTCGATAACCATTTCCGTCTACGGGGGTGGTTTGATATGCTATGCACGGCGGGCGACTCCGCCTACCTGCCTTTTAAGGCGTTGAGCGAAAAGCATCCTTATTTCAAGGTTTATAAAACGGGCTGGGCGAAAATGGACGACTTTTTCCCACTGCGGAGTGGGGGAGACGGTCGGATTGCAAATCCGACTGGACGAGACAGCATCGACAGTTCGCACCGTCCTACCATCCTCTATGGTTCGACGTTCACCCAAAGTCTTACCTCGGCATACGTGATGCCCGATGTGATAGAGAAAATCGCAAAGGAGAAAGACTGGGACTGGCTGCTGACGCTCCATCCTAAACTGAATGACCCAGAATTACTTGAACGTTATCACCGATTGGCAGACGAACATGATAATATCACCTTCAAATCGTCTGTCACCGTGGAGGATATGCTTTCCACTGATGCCATGCTGTGCGACTCGTCGAGTATCATCCTCGAATATATGATGTTGCAAAAACCTGTGGTCACCTACCGCAATTCACAGCCAGGCGACCACCTTATTAATATAATAGAACCCGACAAGGTGGTGGGTGCTCTCGAAAAGGCTCTCACACGGCCACCAGAACTGATGGAGGCCATCGATCGGTTGACGGCATACCATGAGGCGTTCCGTGATGGTCACAACTGCCGCCGCATCCTTGATGCCGTCGATGACTTCATCGCCAACCACCAAGGCCGTCTCGCCCCCAAACCCAAAAACTTCTCCCGAAAATTAATCCAGCGCTGGCAGTGCCTAACCAATCACAACCACGAAAAATAACCATCTGCCAACTGATGACAACCACGAATTCCACCAATACCACGAATATTAACCATCTGCCAACTGATAACTGATGATAACCACGAATTCCACCAATACCACGAATATTAACCATCTGCCAACTGATGACAACCACGAATTTCACCAATACCACGAATATTAACTGTGAACTGGTGATAACCACGGATTATTCGGAAAATTCGGAAAATTCGGAAAATTCGGAATATTCGAATTATTCGGATTATTCGATTTTCACGAATAATGCACTAATAATGACTATCTGTCGACAGGCGACTCCTTCTCAATGTATTCTACGGACATTAGACACTCCTAACTCCTAACTTCTAACTCCTAACTAAATAAAACTCCTAACTAAAAATTAGCTTGTGTCCGCCAGGCACTCCCCTCCCATTACTAGGGGAGGGGTGCCCGTAGGGCGGGGTGGGGCTCCCAGAAAGAGAGCGTAGGTGTGGGTGGGGTGTGATTCGATGCGAGCAGCATCGTCTTTAATTCCTGAAAAATCATGGTCATTTATGGAGAACAACACCATTCGCGTGAATTCGTGCTATTCGTCACCAATCTTCTCAATTGCTAATAATCCCAAAAATTCTGCCAAAATTGCAGTTTTATCAAATAAAATATGTAATTTTGTCACCCAATGAAAACAAACGACCTGCAAAACATTAAAAACCGCTACAATATCGTGGGCAACTGCGATGCGCTCAACCGCGCCATCGACATTGCCCTGCAAGTAGCACGTACCGACCTGTCGGTGCTTATCGTGGGCGAAAGTGGTGTGGGAAAGGAAATAATCCCACGCATGATTCACGACTATTCCACCCGTAAAGGTCAGAACTATTTCGCCGTTAACTGTGGAGCCATTCCCGAGGGAACTATCGACAGTGAACTCTTCGGACATGAGAAAGGAGCGTTCACCGATGCCATCAGTGAGGGAAAAGGATACTTCGGCATTGCCGACAAAGGCACCATCTTCCTCGATGAAGTGGGGGAGCTGCCACTGGCCACCCAGGCGCGCCTGCTACGTGTGCTGGAGACCGGTGAATACATCCGTGTGGGTGGACAGAAAATCATGAAGACCGACGTGCGAGTAGTGGCAGCAACCAATGTCAACATCCGTAAGGCCATCAGCGAGGGGCGCTTCCGTGAGGATCTCTACTACCGACTCAACACCATCCCCATTCAGATGCCGCCACTCCGCGACCGCGGCAACGACATCCTGCTGCTCTTCCGTCTCTTTGCCATGCAGATAGCCGAGAAGTACCGCCTGCCGCGTATCACCCTCAATGAGGATGCCCAGCAGAAGATGCTCAAATACAAATGGCCCGGCAATGTGCGCCAGCTGAAGAATATCACTGAGCAGATGTCAGTGCTGAGCGAGAAACGTGAAATCGACCTGGAAACCATCAGCCGGTTTATCCCCGATGACGACAATTCTACATTGCCAGCACCTATCGCCACTGCCACAGACAACCACTCATACGAGAAAGAACGAGAAGCTCTCTTCAAAGTGCTCTTCGACTTGCGGCAGAATGTATCAGACCTGCGCCGCGAACTCAATGGCCTGCGGAAGCAAATCGATGAGACCAACAGCATCACTTCGCAAGGTCAGGCATTGAGCCAACAATATGTCAACAATCTGGAGGCAACCCACCCCGAGCGAATAGAGTCGATACCTGCCGCCGAGGATGCCGTGGCAGAGGAAATCTCAGATACGGACTTCGAGCAGGAAAGCCTAAACCTCAACGAGCAGGAGCGACGAAATATCATCAAGGCGCTGGAGCGTAACCATGGCAACCGCAAAAAAACGGCACAGGAACTTGGAATCTCCGACCGTACACTCTATCGAAAAATCAATCTCTATGGCCTGGCGAAAAATTAGCATCTCTATCATGACTGTGGCATTACTTTTGCTTGTCACATCATGTAGCGTCTCCTATAGTTTCAATGGCGCAAGCATCGACTATAGTAAGACGAAGACCATCACCATCGCTGATTTCCCCATCCGTTCCAGCTATGTATGGGGCCCGATGCAAAATATCTTCAACAACGAACTGAAAGATATCTTTGCCAACCACACACGCCTCACGCAGGTGAAACGCAACGGTGACCTGAAAATCGAGGGTGAAATCACGCAATACAACCAGCGCAACAAGAGTGTCTCCAGCGAGGGTTACTCCGCACAGACAGAGTTGTCGATGACCGTCAACGTGAGATTCACCAACAATGTGGATCACAACCAGGACTTCGAGAAACAATTCACCTCTACCACCTCATACGAGTCAACACAGTCGCTCAACACCGTACAAGAGGAACTGGTGACACAGATGGTGAAAGAAATCACAGACCAAATATTCAACGCCACAGTGGCCAACTGGTAAACCACTCAACATGGACCTGACATACCTCATCAAGCATCCAGAGGCAATGAACAAAGAGACCCTCTATGATCTCCGTTCACTCACTGCCCGATACCCGTACTATCAGACAGCACGACTGCTGATGCTTCAGAACCTATACCTGCTGCATGAGTCGTCGTTCGACGATGAATTGCGACGGGCGGCTATCTATATCACAGACCGTAAGGTGCTCTTCAACCTGGTGGAAGCCTCGCACTATCAACTGCGTGCCAATCGTGATAACGACACTGCGAATGTTGCCGAGGGAGACCGCACACTGTCACTGATTGACCAATTCCTCAGCAACGTGCCCGATCAAGAGCATGGGCGCAAGGAAAGAGGGCGACGACCCACAGCCGCTGATGCCACTGTCGATTATGCCGCCTACCTGCTCGAGCAGGATTCTGCTGAAGATAATCAAACCACAGGGGCAACACCTGAAATGAGAGGACAAAACCTCATCGACAATTTCATCGAAAAAGATGAACAACGTATTCAGTTGCAGGAAGAACCGGAATATGTGCCACAATTAACAGATGAAAGTGCAAAAACAGGCGAAGAGAGCTATTTTACCGAGACTTTGGCACGAATTTACATCAAACAAGGGCGATATTCCAAGGCTTTGGAAATTATTAAGCGTATAAATTTGAATTATCCAAAAAAAAGTGTTTACTTTGCAGACCAAATTCGTTTTTTGGAGAAATTGATAAAAAATGCCGACAAAGCGAAACAAGAAAATAAACAATAAATAATAATAAAATGTATCTACTATTTGTAATTCTCATTGTCATTGCATCATTGCTGATGATTGGCATCGTATTGATTCAAGAATCCAAGGGTGGCGGTCTGTCATCCAATTTCTCATCCTCAAATCAGGTATTAGGCGTTCGCAAAACCACTGATTTCATTGAAAAAGCTACATGGGGACTGGCTATCGCTATGGTAGTGCTCAGCATTTTCTGTGCCGCTGTGAAACCTGATGGTGGAGTTACGAAAAGTGCTGCAGAAACAGAACAGTCTGCTCCAGCAAGCACTCCTAACTTCGGTGTTCCTGCTCCTGCACAAGAGCAAGGCAAGGCTGCTCCTGCTGCCAACGCTGCCGAGACTCCTGTCACACCACCTGCAGGAAAGACTACAACAGAGGGTGGCGAATAACTGTTTTGAAAAAAACAACCTGAAAATTTGGTGATTTAAAATAAATCACTTACCTTTGCAACCGCTTTCAAACAAAAGCGGCAGCATGGTGCCCGTAGTTCAGTTGGTTAGAGCGTCAGATTGTGGTTCTGAATGTCGGGGGTTCGAGTCCCCCCGGGCACACCAAAAATCCCAAATACTTCTCATCAAGTATTTGGGATTTTTTGTGTTAATGCCGCAAAATGTCTGACAAAGACTGAAAGACCACAGACGGGGGTGAAAGCCCCTGGGAATGGAAGTAATAAATAGACATTAGGACCCCCGAAGGGGTGACAGAATAAGATAAGATTTAATATCTACGGAGGAAAGGAGTAAGAGGAGGAATTAGACAATAGACACGTAAGTGTCTTCGTCCTATAAGTCCTTTGAGTCCGTAGAATAAAACATTGAGAAGGAGTCGCCTGTCGGCGAGAAATCTATCAAATCTAGCACAAGTTATTAGTGGTAAGAGGTGAGGGGTGAGAGGAATCTCAGGGGTAAGAGGTGGGAGGTGAGAGGTGAGAGATTACCACTACTGCTCTCTGTTCGGGCTCCACGGTGGGTGACCATCGATATCGCAGGGAGGTTGTGAAAAACCCCACCCCGCCCTGCGGGCACCCCTCCCCTGGTAATGGGAGGGGAGTGCCTGGCGGACACAAGCTAACACAAGAGGGTGTAGTCAAATGGAGAGCAGATTGGTCTCAACAAGGTGGAGAAACGCAACAAGGTGGAGAGTAGAATGGTCGTCACCAAGTGAGCGGAGCGAACATAAACAATCGCAACTGTGTTGCGTAAACAATCACCCCGACCTTTTGAATGGTCGGGTACCTTAGTGAAAGAGCGACAGGCGGAGCGGTTGAGCCCCATCCCGATGTCGGGAGGGGGACGGGGGGGGGTAGGTACCCCGCCTTAGGATAAGGAGGGGGGCGGGGAGGTTGTGAAAATGCCTTAGGATAAGGGAAGGTTGTGAAAAACCTATAGCATGTCAAGGCTTTGTTTGAGCCATTGCATACGCTGCTCAATCCATGACTTGAGTTCCTCGGCTTCTTTGGCGTACTGTGTTTCAACTTTTGTGGATGAAGACGAATAGTCACAGAGTTGTCCCCATCGTCTGTTTTCCAGTACGATGTTTTGGCTTAGGTAGCTGCTCATCATGTCGATGTGATGGTATATCATTTCACGATGGGAGAAGTAGTCGTTGAAACGTTGTTTTACGATGTCCACAAAGGCAGGGTCTTGAAACAGCCGTTGATACCATGGCGTGTTTTTGATGTAAAATCCCTCAGGGTCGTTGATGACCTTTTTGTTTTCATACTGATAGTTGCCAAATGCCATGTCGAAGTCCCATACAGGGCCCATGAGAATTTTGCCGCCTTTATGACCATGCATGAAACAGCTGGTATAGAAGATGGCGTCGCTGTTCTTCGCTATTTCGTTGATGAGATACCATTCCACAAAAGAAGTTACATCAAAGTATTTTCTATAGCCATAAATACTGTCGGTGAAGTTTTCTGCAAAAAGTGCGTCCTCAGCCGTTTGAAGCCATTGGCTGATTTCGTGCCAGGTGTCGTCGCCCTCGTTCACCTCTGGATAATGTATGTTGATAGGGTGGGCGTTTCGTGTGGTGTGGAATGTGATATCGTGATAGCGTGCTTTTGCATCAAATTCCAATAAGATGCCATCGGTGCCATAGTTGTCGATGCAGGATTCAGGTAGTGTGCTGACTTGGTAGATGCCTAGATAGGAACCGTTTATCACCAAGTTGGCAAACCGGCTGTCGGGAGTGAAGTCCATCATGCTCATTTCCCGGCTCATATACAGAGCTACCTCGTTGCGCAGCAGTGTCTGGTCATGGTAGTTGGCTAATAATGCCCAACTATTTCCACTGTCCATACCCATGAGGCAGCATGGGCCAGATGTTTGGATGGTATATGGTCGTTTGGGAAGAATCCATGTGGAATTGCCTCGGCCTTTGATTTTCATTTCGCCGATGGTGTCGGCCTGGTCTGCCGTCTCGGTGATGGAAAACTGTGTGGGGCTGATCCAGCTTCTCTCTATCTCGGTGTTGTTGGGAGTGGTGATAGTAAACCTTGCCATGCCTGTGTGAGGTAGTTCATCGGCACTGATTTCATAAGGATCATCCTCGCAGCAGACCAACAGCGTGGCCAACAATAGATAAATGGCATAGATGGCGAGGGTGTGATGCCTGAAACGACAAGGGGTGGGGGCTATGTGCAGCATTTAGAATTTCATTTTGTATTCAAGGCAGATGGTGTGGGTGTCGGCCTTGCCATTGTTGCGATGCTGGTAGCGATAGTATGTATCGAGTGTATGTCCTTTTTGCAGTTTCCATTCCATTCCTGCCGAACAGCGTATCTTGCTAAGTTCCCAATCGTTGTAGATTTCTGCAGAGAGATGTGGGGTGCCAGCAAAATGCTTGATTTTGTAGTCGGCTGAGAGCCGGCTTCTTAATACATTTTTTGTTTTCGAGGGATAGAGGTGAACAGCGTCGTCGCTTTTATCGTAGCAGTAATTGTAGCGACCTTCCACTATTTGCTCTGGCCGGTAGGTATATTGCCATCGTTCACGTAGCGAAAGTTTGAGATGGCTGATTTTCCAGGTCGCGGTGAGTGAGAGATGTGTGCGGTGGCGTACACCCCAGTATATTCTGCGGTTTTTGGGGTCGCCTACCTCGGCAAGTCCTTTCAAAACATCACGGTCGTTCTCCTTATAATGTGAAATGCGGCGGTTGTGGTCGTAGATGAATGTATAGCCGCATGATGCCTTGAGCCAGGGGAGAATTTTGTAGTCGATGTCGATGCCTGCAGATAGTCGTTCCACGTCGCCTAAACCGTCACGTGTGCGTGCCTCAAGGGTAAGGCCGACATTCATGTGATTGTTTACCTTTGTGGTGCCCTCTACCGAGAATTGGGTGCCAAAGTTATCTTTTTGGGCAAACGAAATAAGTGGCATGAGGGCCGACACGAAGCAAAGCATCCATTTTCTCATGTTTTCTCCTTGTCAGTCTATTCAAGTTTCTCCTTGTCGGTCCGCTCCATTTTGATAAGTGCAAGACCAATGGCCGTCCAGACCAATTCGCGCAATCGGATAATGAGGGCCACAAACACACCGTCGCTGGCAGTGAGTGCCAATCCCTTGGCCGACATAAGGAAACCACCCTCACGACCGCCCAACTGCAAGGGGATAAAGAAAAGCAGGTTGGCGAAAAGTGATGTGAACGCTAAGATAAGGATGCAGTCGATATAATTGGCTGAAGGGTTGATGACGCGCAACACAAAATAAATCTCCAAGGCGGAGCAGATGCGGCACGACAGTTCTGATAGCACGGCACTGATGAAGTGCTTAGGATTTTGGTCGTTGAGTTCAGCTATCTGGTGGTCGATTTTGTCGAGTTGCTCTTTATGCCCTTCGATGAAGCGTTTGGCCCATTTTTTCACAAAGGGAATATGTCCTAAGAGATTCATGGCGCGCACAGCAAGACCTTTGCGGTAGCCCACGATGAAAAACCACAGTCCGAGCAAGCAGAAAATGGTGGCTGCCCCCAACATAATCGCCATGCCGGCACTTAGTGGATGCCCCTCGACCAGCAACACATGGAATATCAGGTATAGGATGATGGAGATGAGCCAGAACCAGAAATGGCTGAAGATATGTGTCATGGCAAAGAGGATGACCGACGACGATGCCCGCTCGGTGCCAATCTTGGGACTTAGCGACATGATGCGGTAGGGCTCGCCACCCATCAGTCCTCCTGGTGTGGCATAGTTGAGCGCAAATCCCGACACGGTAATCTTATACAACCACCAGAAGTTCACGCTTTTGGCTTCTTCTTTGGTCAGTCCGCTGCGGATGATGATATACCAGGTGGTAGTGTTGAAGATATAGAGGAAGAGCCATAGGGCTATAACGGCCAAAAACCAGTAGCCAGCATGGCAGATGCCCTGCCACACCTCCTTGAAGTCCAGTTGCCATACCATGATGACAAGGACCACCAAACCGAAAATCAGGAAGCCGTTCTGATATTTTTTCTTCATTGCATCTGCTCGTGTTTCTTGGGAATGGCAAAGCGAACCTTCTCGCTCTCATCACGTTTTTCATGGTAGAGTTTTTTGAGAGGGTTGGCCAGCGGCTCATCGTAGTTGATGCGGTTGCGATAGGTGTCGATGGCCAAGTAGATGGCTTGCCGGAGGTCGTTTTCATCGGCAACACCTTTGCCTGCCATATCGAAACCTGGACCGCTGAAAGGTGCCGTGGCGATGATGGGCAAACCGGTGAGGATGCTTATGCTGTCTTCTTGGGAGAGCAGTCGGAAGGGGGTCATCGCCTGGTCGTAGTGAATAGCCAGTGTACCGTCGAACTGTCTGTAGAACCCTTGACTGAAATATTCGTCGGCGACGTATGGTCCATAGACGCCAAGGCTTGCTTCGTGAAGTTCTTCGATAGCAGGCTTGAGGATAGTATCTTCTTCTTCGGAGGCTTTCGGGTTGACTTGCAGCAGGGCAAGGCGGGGATTGGACAGACGGAAGTCGCGGCGCAGACTTTCGATGAAGGTTTTGGCACGGTCAACAATCAATTCTTTGTTCAATGCCTGAAGTGCTTCGGCTAAGGGCATATCGTCTGTTGCTGATGCGATGCGGAAACCTTCATTTACATAGATGTGTAGGGCATTGCCTTCAGAGGAGGAATTGCCCTCAATGAATTGTGTCTGACTTACAAAAGCGTCGGTGTCGCCCAAGCTTTCTTCGGGGTTGACGGGAGCAGTCACCAATACATCATAGAGTCCACGGTCGAAATCGGTCATGGCACGAAGCAAGGCTTTGCTGGCGGCCTGTGCCGATTGCTTTGTTGGCGTGCCTAGATCGACTTTCACTTCTTCGTCGAAGGTGGTGAGCATATTCACTTTGTTTTCCTGAGCGTCTTCGGCTTTGCTGATGATGGTAAAATTGGCCTGAATGCCGAGGCTTTTGCGATGGTAGGCGGCAATTTTGGGTGAACCATAGATGATGGGGATACACAATTCAAGCATCGTCGGGTCGGAGAATGTTTTAAATATAGTCTCGTATCCTATACCGTTGGTGTCGCCGTGGGTGATGGCGACTCGTATTTTCTTTTCTTCCATAGTGCTATATATAATATTAATGTAATTGAAGTTTCGTAAGTCCTCAACTTCTAGGTTATGAGGTCTTTAGGTTATGAGGTTATGAGGTGAGATTTGCTCAAATATGTCGTTAGCCATACATATACCAGACGAAACTGGAGCTTGCGAAAGTTGAGTTAATGTAAGTATTTAAAAGCCTCATCCCCAGTCCCTCTCCGAAGGGCGAGGGGAGTGATATGATGAGCTGATGAGTTTAAAGTTTATAAGTTTTTGAGTTTTTGAGTTTTTGAGTTTTTGAGTTTTGGGATGTTTTGGGATGAATTGGGATGTTTTGGGATGAATAGGGATGGGTAATCTCTTACCTCTTACCTCTCACCCCTCACCTCTGAGAGCACCTCTCACCCCTCACCTCTGAGAGCACCTCTCACTTCTTACCTCTGAATACTCCTATTCCTTGCTGTATTTAGCAGTCCGCAGGCGGCGAAGATGTCTTCGCCCCGACTGGCACGTATAGTGGTGAAGATGCCGTGTGAGGTAAGGTAGTCGCGGAAGGATTGCATACGGTCTTCATCACAGCCATGGAGGTCGGTGTCGGGGATGTGATGGAAACGGATGAGGTTGATACGGCAGTCGAGGCCGTGGAGTAGTCGTAGTAGTTCGCGGGCATGCGTCATACTGTCGTTGACACCTCTGAAGACGATGTATTCGAATGACAGTCGCCGCTGGTGTGTGAAGTCGTATTTACGCAGCAATTCCACCACTTCACTGATAGGCATGGCTCGTTCGGCAGGCATCAGTTGTTGGCGCTGCTCATGGAAAGGGTTATGGAGGCTGATGGCCACATGGCATTCGCTCTCGTCGAGGAAGCGGCGTAGTTTGTTCTTGATGCCCACACTGCTCACGGTGATACGTCGCGGACTCCATGCGTAGCCCCAGGGCGCGGTGAGTATCTCGGTGGAACGGAGCACATTGTCGAGATTGTCCATAGGTTCACCCTGTCCCATGAAGACGATGTTGGTGAGTGTGTCGCGCTCGGGTAGGGCATAGACTTGGTTGAGGATATCGGCGGTGGTGAGATTGCCCTCAAAACCTTGCTTGCCTGTCTGACAGAAGAGACAGTTCATCTTGCATCCCACCTGACATGATACGCAGAGCGTGGCACGGTCGCCATCGGGGATATAGACACTCTCGACCGTCTTTCCCGAAAGGGTGGGGAAGAGGTATTTCACTGTGCCATCCTTCGACCGCTGACAATCAACTGCCGGCATCACTCCAATGGTATAGAGCTCAGCCAATTTTGCGCGGTTGACCTTCGACAGATTGGTCATCTCGTCGATAGACGACACATGACGATGATAGAGCCAGTCGGCTATCTGACGGCCTGTAAAAGCTGTCATTCCCATATTGTGGGCAATTTCGACCAACTCGTTCTGGGTCATTCCAAGCAGTGGTTTTTGTGGGCTTTCTGTCATCGTCATTGTTGATAATCCTTTTGAATATGCAAAGGTACGAAATTTTCTTGGCTTTCTACCAAGAACTTGCGAAACTTGAGTCAAAATCAATAAAAATCAATTCATAGCCGTTCTGAAACGTTTCATCCGACAAACCCCTACTGTTCAGCAGGGCTAATTTCCTCATATACACATAGTGAATAATGGGGGAGGGCGTCGTACGACGTTTCTCCCTCTTATTTTTTGCCGTTTTGGTATTATTTTGTACCTTTGCATCATCTGAATGTCGAAATCAAGAGATTATTTTCTTTTCGAATAAAATGTGACTAAATGAAACGCTTGAAAATAGACTGTTTTATACCTTGTGATGACCTCAGCCAGATTGAAGCAACGGTAGGTCAGTTGAGAACAGACAAGACTATCCGCCATATTTTCCTGATGATAGGAAAGGGTGTGAAAGTTGAGCAATGCCCCTCGGATTGTACTTTATTGGAAGTTGACCGCTTGCAATCCAGTGCCACCATACAGTTGTTGGCCGAAAATGCCATGGCAGAATATATCATATTGGTTACCAAGACTACCATGGTGAAGATGGGGCTCTATGCCACCGACCGTCTGCTGCGAGTGTCTCAGGATGCTGATGCCGCCATGGTGTATGCCGACCACTATTCATGGGAGGATGGCCGACTGGTGAAGCATCCGGTGATAGACTATCAGTTGGGCAGTGTGCGCGATGATTTCGATTTCGGGTCGTTGCTGCTATTCCGCACCGATGTTGTCAAGGCATACTGTAGGCAAGAGTCTATCAGGGAATATCAATATGCCGGACTTTATGACTTGCGATTGTATATTAGCAGGAATAGTAAGATTTTACATCTCAATGAGTTTCTCTATACAGAGCAGGAATTAGACCTGAGGGCAAGTGGCGAGAAACAATTCGACTATGTGAATCCTCGCAATCGTGAGGTGCAGATAGAGATGGAGCAAGCCGCGACACATCATCTCGCTAAAATCGGAGCATTGGTAGATACGAAAAAATATCAGAAACTAAGGTTCGACGAACAAGAATTTGACTTTGAAGCTTCGGTGGTGATACCAGTTTTCAATCGTGTGAAAACCATCCGCGACGCTGTAGATTCAGCTCTCGGACAAAAGACAACATTTAAATATAATGTCATTGTGGTGGACAACCATTCCACCGATGGAACCACAGAACTATTGGAGGCATACGACGACACCCGCTTGGTGCATATCATCCCACAACGAGATGATTTGGGAATCGGCGGATGCTGGAATGTGGCTGTGAATGCCGACCAGTGTGGACGCTTCGCCGTACAACTCGACAGCGACGACCTCTATTCCTCGCCGACAACACTGCAGCAGATAGTAGATGCATTCTATAGTCAGCAGGCAGCAATGGTCATCGGTGCATACCGTATGTGCGACTTCAACCTCAATACACTGCCGCCCGGACTCATAGACCATCGGGAGTGGACAGATGACAACGGATGCAACAATGCCTTGCGTATCAACGGACTGGGTGCCCCAAGGGCTTTCTTCACACCATTGGTCAGACAGATACAATTCCCCAACACCAGTTATGGTGAGGACTATGCCTTAGGATTAGCGTTCAGTCGCACATATCGCATAGGAAGAATCTACGACGAACTATATCTTTGCCGTAGGTGGGGTGGAAATAGCGATGCCGCTCTGAGTATCGAGCGTGTGAATGCCAATAACCTCTATAAAGACAGGTTGAGAACACTTGAAATCCTGGCGCGTCAGAAGTCGCCAGCGGACAATGGCGCAGAGGAAGATTCCCTTGAGCGGTTTTTCAACCGCCAGATGGAAAGATGGCCGGATGCACGACAGAGATACCGTGAGCTACACGATGTACAGACACGTCAATTGGTGTCGGATGCGATGACCATGGAAATGGTGGTGCAGTGGAATCCGGCACGGATGGTATCGACAGGTGCAAAAATCGACTCCAAGACTATTGCTGAGAGACCATGCTTCCTGTGTGAGAAAAACCGTCCGGCTGAGCAGATTATCAAGCCGTTTGACAATAAAATTGATATCCTGGTCAATCCCTTCCCCATTTTAGGGACACACTATACTATCCCATCGAGAAAACACCAACCACAGTTGATCAACGATATCTTCTATGAAATATATCGTTTGCTGGCAAGTTATCCGCAGTTGATGGTATTTTATAATGGACCCAAGTGTGGGGCCTCTGCTCCCGACCACCAACATCTACAGGCGGGAAGTAAGGAAATGCTCCCGCTAATCAAGGACTGGTCGAGACTGGCAAGAAACCTGCAACCTGTCATTACCATCAATGAGGGCAACGGACTTTATGTGGTAGGCGACTATCCCTGCCATGCTTTTGCTATCCGTAGCCGTAGTAAGGACGGTGGCGAACAGCTGTTCAGAAAACTGTATGCCGCATTGCGTGAGCAGGTGACTGATACGCAGAGTGAAAAAGGGGAGGAACCGATGATAAATGTCGTGGCATGGCGACAGAACGAGGACTACATAGCCGTGGTGTTCCCCCGCAGACGACATCGCCCGAAATGCTATACGGCCAAGGACGAGAGTCAGATGATTGTGAGTCCTGGGGCACTCGATATGTCGGGAATGATTATCACACCCCGAAAAGAGGATTTCGATGCCCTCACTGCTGATAAAGCCGTGGCAATCTTGAAAGAGGTAACTATCAGCGACAAGGATATGAAGACGGTGACTGAGGCGTTGACTGTTGGTAACACGCCCAAAGCGAAATCTGTGGCATTAGGCCGTGAGCCGGAAGTCGCCGTGGGTATCGTCAGTGGCAGCCGTCTGGAATTCTCGCTCAACAAACCCTATATGGCGAAGGGTGAGACTATCGACGGACCACAAGTGGTGGAATTCAGAGAGGGAAGCATCGTGTGGAACGACAATGAATATCGTGAACTGGCTTTCGTGCCACGAAGCACTGATGCATCGTTCACCTTGAGCGATGTGACCATCGGCGTGGGATTCCACTGGGAGCGACAGCAACGGCAAACTTTCCTTGGAATGCTTAAACTGGTGGTGGAGGCTGATAAAATCTATGCCATCAATTGCTTGCCCGTGGAGCAATACTTGGCCAGTGTCATCTCAAGCGAGATGAGTGCCAACGCATCGGTGGAACTGCTGAAAGCACATGCTGTGATTTCACGTAGTTGGCTGCTCGCCCAGATGGAAAAACGCAAGAAACTCAGCGGAGAGGGTGGGGGATTCTTCTCGTTTGTCAAGAAGGATGATGAAATCATCAGATGGTACGACCGTGAGGACCACACCATCTTTGACGTTTGTGCCGATGACCATTGTCAACGTTATCAGGGCATCACTCATGCCATGGATACTAAGGTGGTGGAGGCACTCAGGACAACCATCGGTCAAGTACTCATGTATGAGGATGAAATCTGCGATGCTCGTTTCAGCAAATGTTGTGGCGGTGCTACAGAGGAATTCCAGTATTGTTGGGAGAATATCCGTAAGCCCTATCTGGCGGCTGTGGCTGACAGTACTACCACGCTGCTGCCCGACCTGACCGTGGAACGGAATGCACAAAAATGGATACGCTCGGCACCGGCGGCTTTTTGCAATACGAAGGACAAAAAGGTACTTGCCCAGGTGCTTAATGATTATGATACTGAAACACCCGATTTCTACCGTTGGCGTGTGGAATACACCCAGGAACAATTGTCACAGCTTATTGCCAGGAAAATGGAGATGGATTTTGGAGGAATCCTTGCGCTTGTTCCCGTGGAAAGGGGTGGCAGCGGCAGAATCTCCAAATTGCGCATAGAGGGTACGAAGCGCACTATGACTATCGGTAAGGAATTGGAAATCAGACGGATATTGAGCGAAACACACTTGCTCAGTTCGGCATTCGTGGTGGACACCAAGGGTAAGACCGATGGACTACCCGAGAAGTTTATCCTCACTGGCGCAGGCTGGGGGCATGGCGTGGGGTTATGTCAGATAGGTGCCGCCGTCATGGGCGAGAAAGGCTATCAATACGATGACATCCTCCTGCATTACTACCAAGGTGCACAAATCAAGAGGATGTATTAAAGTTAGGAGTTAGAAGTTAGGAGTTAGAAGTTAGGAGTTAGAAGTTAGGAGTTAGAAGTTAGGATTTATAAGTTATAAGTTAGGAGTTAGAAGTGACTTAGAGATAAGAGGTGGTTCTCAGAGTGTTCACTTTGCTGCAACATTGTTGCAGCGTAAATAATAAAACCATTGCAGCGTAAATAATAAATAATGAAAAATAATAAAAAAATCACTCCCTGGGCATGGGTGCCCACATTATATTTTGCTGAAGGATTGCCAAATGTGGTGGTGATGACCGTGGCGGTTGTCATGTATATGGAAATGGGCATGACCGATACCGAAATAGCCCTTTATACCAGTTGGCTGGGATTGCCCTGGGTTATAAAACCGCTGTGGAGCCCGTTTGTCGATTTGTTCAAGACCAAGCGTTGGTGGGTGCTCGCCATGCAACTGCTCTTGGGAGCGGCATTTGCTGGTGTGGCATTTATGGTGAATACGGATTTCTGGTTCCAGGGAACCATGTTCTTCTTTTTCCTTATGGCATTTTCCAGTGCCACGCACGACATTGCCGCTGACGGCTTCTACATGCTCGACCTCGACAGCCATGACCAGTCTTGGTTTGTCGGCATCCGCAACACGTTCTACCGCATTGCCGTAATTTTCGGACAAGGTGCGCTCGTGTGGATAGCAGGCGAATTGCAGAAGAAATACCCTGACAGCAAGGCTTTTACCTGGAGCCTTATCTTCTTTTTCCTCGCCGCCATATTCATCGCTATCTGGCTTTATCACCGTTTTGCCATGCCGAGACCTGTTGACCGTGACAATGAGGGATTGACAGCACGCGACGTGGTACGAGGATTGTGGCAGATGCTGTCATCGTTCTTCACCAAGGTGCCGGTCAAGCAAGTCGTATTCGTGCTACTCTTCTTGTTGCTCTATCGTTTCCCAGAGGCTATGTTAACCAAGATGGCAAGCACTTTCTTACTCCGTCCGATGGAGGAGGGCGGATTGGGCCTGACGAAGGAGGCATTCGGCCTGGCATACGGCACTGTAGGTCTCGTTGGCCTGCTTTTGGGCGGTATTGTGGGTGGCATGCTTGCCAGTCGTGACGGACTGAAACGCTGGCTGTGGCCGTTTGTTTGTGCCATCACTTTGCCCGACATCGTGTATGTGTATCTTAGTGTAGCACAGCCTGGCAGTTTGTGGCTCGTTAGCACATGCCTGTTCATAGAACAGTTTGGCTACGGCTTGGGATTCACCGCTCTCACTCTCTATATGCTCTATTACAGCCAGGGAGAGTTCAAAACTTCCCATTATGCTATCTGTACGGGACTGTCTTATCTCGGACTGATGCTCCCGGGCATGGTGTCGGGATGGATAAAGGATGCTGTGGGTTACCAGACCTTCTTTATCATGGTAATGTTCTTCTGTATCATCACCTTTGCCGTAGCAGCATTCATCAAAATTGACCCTGAATTTGGTAAGAAAGTAAAATCTAAGAAGGATGCCTGATACCTCGTCTTCCTCCAACCGTGAGCGTTATGTATGGCCGTTGTGGCTGTGGAGTGGAGCTTTGTGCTTCGTCCGCGGTGTGATGTTTGTGTCGATTATGATGATTGGAATGATGGCCTATAAACGATTAGGACTGTCGGACACAATGGCGTCACTGTCGATGGCCGTGCTCTTTCTGCCCGTGGCGATAAGGCCTTTGTATGCCTGGTTTATCCGTAGAGCGGGTAAGGTGAAGAGGTGGATTATCGGCACAGAGGTGGTTTTTGCTGTGGCGATGATGGAGGTGGCTGCAAACATCATTAGTACGTCGTGGGAATGGAAGGTATGGCTGTGGATGGTGGTGGCATCATTGGCATGGGCTGTGCATGGTGTGGCTGCCGATGAAATCTGTTTCAGTGAGTTGGCGGGAGAAAGACGTCGGCGCATAGAAATAGGTGCCAACGTCTTTGCCATTGCGGTGATGTTTGCCGGTGGTATGATGGTGATGGTGGCTGGCAATATGGAGGTGCTTGGAATCGGCAATGTGGAGAGCGTGGGTGCATACGAGTTGGGCACAGCATGGGCCTCGGCCTTTAAGGTGTCGGCAGCCATTGCGGTTACTTGTATGGCACTGCTTTTGTTGACGTTGCCTGTCAATACCGTCATCAAAGATATTGGCAATAGGAAGACTTTTGAGAAGCGAAAGGAACAAATGCTGTCGTTGATACGTGTGCCGCTCACTTGGAAGATGACAGGGGTGGCGGCGCTGTTCACGTTGGCTCAGGCTTTTATGGTTAGGGGGGTGCCACTGTTTGTGGCCAGCCAGGCAAACATCGGTGGCTTGGCTTTAGGGCCCCAGGAGGTAGCCTTTGTGCTTTTCACTGTAGGGATGATGACTTTGGCCTTCGGACTGGCTATCGGAGTGAAGGTAATACATTCTAATGGCTTGCACCGGTGGTTATGGCCCATGGCAGTGGCTGTGGTGCTACCGAATGCTATCTATGTCTATTTGGCATTCTCGATGCCGTCGGATGTGGCTACTGTTAGTCTTTATGTTGGCATGGCTCAGTTGCTTTGTGGTTTTGGAATGGCTGCGCTATTAGAATATATGTTGGATTTCTGCCAGTCGGGGCAAAATCGCAAAAAACGTTTTTATGCCTGCTTGTCGTTATTAGCATTCCTATTGATGATCACGGGAATGCTCACGGGTGCCATGCAGGACTACTTAGGTTTCCGAAAATTCTTCACACTTATCCTGCTATTTGCTGTCACCATCTTTGTTGTTATGGCTTGGAGAGCAAAATTGGAAAAAGAAAACGAAGACGACTAAAGAGTGTCTAAAGTCTAAATCCCGAACCTCTTGACAATTTCTCCGTATTCGTCGATGCGGCGGTCGCGGAGGAAAGGCCACCAGCGACGCACTTGCTCGCTGTGAGAGATGTCGATGCTGATGATGGCAGCTTCCTCTTCGCTTTCGCTGGCACGGAAAAGGATTTCACCCTGAGGCCCAGCGACAAAACTGCTTCCCCAGAACTGTATGCCATTGGTCTGACCAGAGGGGTCGGGCTCATGACCTACACGGTTGACGGCCACCACGGGCAGGCCGTTTGCTACAGCATGACCGCGTTGTACGGTGGTCCATGCCTCCCGTTGCCGTTGTTGCTCCTCAGGAGTGTCGCTGCTTTCATAGCCGATGGCAGTGGGGTAGATGAGCAGGTCGGCACCTTGGAGCGCCATCAGGCGTGCTGCCTCGGGATACCATTGGTCCCAGCAGACCATCACGCCAAGGCGTCCCACGCTGGTGTCGATGGGTTGGAACCCCAAGTCGCCAGGTGTGAAGTAGAATTTCTCGTAGTAGGCGGGGTCGTCGGGAATATGCATTTTGCGATAGATGCCGGCGATGTTACCATCGCGCTCCAAGACCACAGCCGTATTGTGATACAGGCCAGGAGCACGCCGCTCGAAGAGTGAGGTGACAATTACCACGTTGAGACGATTTGCTATCTCGCCGAAAAACCGTGTGGATGGTCCCGGGATGGGTTCTGCGAGGTCGAAATTGTTCACATCCTCTACCTGACAGAAATAGGGTGTGTTGTGCAGTTCTTGAAGCACGATGAGCTGGGCACCACGTGCCGCTAAGTCGTCGATGGCTTCTGCCATACGGCGGAGGTTATCTTCTTTGTCTGCTGTCTTTCGCTGTTGCAGTAAACCGATTGTTAGTGATTTCATATTATGTAGGTTTTTAAAAGCCTTGGATATTGCATGGTGAGACAGTGGAGTGAACCATGCTGTCGGACTACCACACGGGCGTCGATACCGATGATATCGAGGCCGGGGAAGGCGAGCGAGATGGTCTCACAGGCAATGGTGTCGAGGTCGGGTTGATTGTAAGTGGGAACAAGAACGGCACCATTGAGGATGACGAAATTGGCGTAGGTGGCAGGCAGCCGTTCACCGTCGTCGAAAATGGGGTGGGGCATAGGTAATCGTAGAAGACGATAGGGGTGTCCGTCGGGAGTGCGCAGTGTGCGGAGCTGTTGCTCTAATGCCTGAAAATCCTCATATTGAGGGTCGCCTTCATCGTCGCATCCTACATAGAGTAGAGTGTCGTATGGAGCGATACGGACGATGGTGTCGATATGTCCATCGGTGTCGTCGCCGATGAGGTTGCCATGGTCGAGCCAGATGATGTGTTGGGCATGTAGTCGCTGGAGCAGTTGTGTCTCAATCTCTTCCCGGGTGAGGGGTTGGTTGCGATGGGGTGCCAACAGACAGATGCTGGTGGTGAAGATAATCCCCTCGCCATTGCTCTCTATCGAACCTCCTTCAAGTACAAAGTCATCGTGGTTTTCGACAGGGTATTGAAACAGACCTTGCGCGGCCATCTTGCTGGTAATCTGGTTGTCGAGAGCGGCAGGGAATTTCTCTCCCCAGCCGTTGAAACGGAAATCGAGCACGATGCCGGCACCCTTTCCGTCGGTCAGTGTGATGCCGCCGTGGTCGCGCGCCCAGGTGTCGTTGGTAGCACATTCGCAGAATAAGATTTTTTGTAGCGCTTCTGGGCTGAGCGCTTGCTCTAATCTCTGGCGAACGGCTTCGGGGCTGGGCGTGACAATGACCAATCTCTCATAGCGAGTGATGGCGTCGGCCATTTGGATAAATGTCTCCGTAATCTCTTCTAAGTAGGGCTTCCAGTCGGTATCGGCATGTGGCCATGTCAACTGGATGGCATCCTGTGGATACCATTCGGCAGGGAGATGAAGGCCGGTATGTGTCGTTTTCATTCGTCTTCTCTTATTTGTCGGATTGTCAATGCAAAGATAGTGCAAGGCGAGCGAAATTCAAAATAAAAAGTATTTTAATTTTAATTTCCGAGCCGCAGCCTATCTTATCCAAAGTTTCGCAAGTCCTCAACTTCAAGGTTATGAGGTCTTTAGGTTATGAGGTTATGAGGTGAGATTTGCCCAAAAATGTCGTTATCCATACATATATCACCTTAAAACCTATAAGCGTAGCGACCTCAAAACCTCAAAACCAAACGAAACTGGAGCTTGCGAAAGTTGAGATTTTAATTTCCGAGCCGCAGCCTATCTTATGTAAAGATAGTGCAAGGCGAGCGAATTTCTCCAAAAAAAGTGGTTTTCTTTCGTGAAATGTTTTTTTATGTGTATTTTTGCACCAAAAGTTACGACTATATTACGATGAAAAAAACAAAAATCAATAAGAAGAAAGCACTAATGGCCATTGCTCTGGTGGCTGTGGGAGTTTTGCTGATGCTGACACGCACAAGCAGTGAGGTAATTATCCCCGCTGATGATTGGCAGGCAAAAGATGGGACTTCTGAGACATTCTATAACGGGGACAAAGCCAAGGAGACAAGCGAGGTGAAATGGCCTAAAGCCATGGAGGTGCCCGCGAAAATGTCTGGCACACAGGAAATGTTGCTGAAACGCGATGGATTTTGGGCATCTTATAACAAAGACCGTAAAATCCCCAACTGGGTGGCATGGCATCTGACATCTGCGCATACTCGTGGCGGCAACCAACGTGACGACATGGAGTTCACCGAGGATAACGAGGTGCCCTACCCACGTGCTACCGATGACGACTATTACGGTTCGCACTACGACCGTGGTCACATGTGTCCGGCCGGTGACAACAAATGGGACAGAAGAGCACTCATGCAAACCTTCAAATTTTCTAATATCTGTCCGCAAAACCATTCACTCAACAAAGGCGACTGGAACGACCTTGAAATACAGAGTCGGTACTGGGCAAGAGAAATGGGCGATATCTATATCGTCGCCGGACCTATTTTCTACGACGGCGTGAAGAAAACTATTGGTAGAAATCAAGTGGCAGTGCCAGATGCATTCTTCAAGGTCATTCTTTGTGACAATGGAAAAGCCAAGGCCATCGGCTTCATCTATCCCAATCGTGGGGGGCACAAGGAGATGAAGGAATATGTCAGGCCAGTGGATGAAATAGAGCGCATCACAGGCATTGATTTCTTCCCCAAACTTGAGGATACATTGGAGGAGAAACTTGAGAGCGCAACCAAAGACAACATGGTGAACCAATGGAAGGTCTATCTCTATAAACCACACGACTACGAACCCAGCAAGGATAGGTGAGTTGATGAGTTTGTGAGTTTTTGAGTTTTTGAGTTGATGAGTTTTTCAAAATTTTGACTATTCGCTTTCAAGCAGAGCGTCTTTGTAGGTGCTGTTGTCCAACAATTTTACAGGGATTTTCTTGCCGTTGCCAGGGTTGTCGATGATATAGATTACTTTGTTTTTGTGGGCGTAATTTTCACTGATGGCCGACCCCACAATGCCTAAAAAACTCCATATCATCACAGACCTCATCCTGCTACCGACGGTTCTTGCCGCAAAAGCGAGTTTGTTGTCACCTAATCGTACTGCCCTGGTGTATCCTCTGCCCATTCTGATTTTTTTGTAACACAGTCTTCGCAGATTCACATAAAGTGTATCATGGTATTCCACGACAAGTGTCTCCTTCTTTAGCATCTTGGCCGTGGCCTTGTCGTCGGACGTGATTTTATAGTCACTGCCTCCCACCCAAAACTGGTGTGAGAAGGAATGAGCAATCATGCGGACTGAGGGTATTTCCCGCCATTGTTCGGCCACGAAATCCTCATAACTGTTGCAGCATCTTTCCTGCGCTGCAACTTCCACCGCCGTTGACAGCACTAGAAACAACAAGATACACCTCATACTTTAGGTATTGCTTTATATGTGCATACGCATGTTTACTGACAGTCCGTAGCGCACGATGCCTTTAATATCATCATCGCTGGACTTGCCGAAATACGTTGAGAATGTTGAGAGTTGGACACCAATCCCAATGTTAGGCTTCACCATGAAATCGAACGAGACGGAAGACTTACCGCCAAGCCCTGTTTCCATAGAGTTTTTTTCGAAGAAATTGGCATAGCCTAATCCTAAATCGACTTTTGCCCAGAATTTCTTGCCAAGGTATCCTGCATACGCCAACGAGGGTCCGGCAAAGAGTTGATACGTCAATATATCTTCAACTTTTGTACGATTAAAGGCGATAGTGATGCCAAATCCAAAGCCCTTGGGATAGATGTAGTCGTATTCCACCATGAGATCCATTCCTCTAAGCCCTGAATACTCATCACCCGACGAATAGATTTTGGACTTGACCGATGAAGAGCCGAAACTAATGGCCACCGATTCGTCGGCTTCCTTGGCTTTCTTTTCAGGCTGTGTGTCAAGCAACGAGGCGAGCGTCTGTGTGGTGGAAACTTCGCCGTCATCCTGAGCATGGATGCTGAGCGTCCATATACATAATACGATTGTCAGAAACAGTTTGTTCATGATTTTTCAATTTTCAATTTTCAATTTTCAATCTTAACATATAACGTATTCCCCTGCCGTTTTATTTCGATGTGGTCGAAATGATTGAAAAGGGCTATAACTGAGTCGATGTCGTCGGAGGGATTCCAGATGAAGTGTAGGCGCAGCGAAGGTGTATCCTCGTTGGCATAGTGTATGTCCATACCATAATATTGTGCGATGTCTGAGAGGATGGCACCGAGAGTCTGATTCTCGTACGTCATTTTCGACATTACAACTTGCGCAGTATTTTCTTCTACAACTTGTGCCTTTTCCGGTGCAGGTATTGTGATTTCGGCTGTCTTGTTGGTTTCATTGCAGTTGCCTTTCCAAATATAGACTGCCGCCACCACAAAGGAAGTCACGGCCAACAAGGCGATGACGATGGTGGCGACATAGCGCATCCACAGTGGTCTGCGCCAGTGCTCGTGCAATTGGTAAGAGGGTGTGTCGGTACCTGCTTGGAAAGATTGTTTCACCCATACCATGGTTTCGTAATATGCAAGTACCTCCTTGTCGTTGAGGAAAGCCGCCAATTGTTGATCCGACATTGTGTCGGTTTGTTCGGTCATTCTGAGCAGTTGAATTATTTTGTCATCATTCATGGCTTTGTGGTTTTTTGTCTTTTTCAAAATGTGTACGTATAGTCATGATAGACTGTGAGAGATGTTTGTAAACGGCCACCTCGCTGATCTGCAGGGCATCGGCTATTTCCTGATATTTCATTCCATCGGCAAACCTCATGGTGAGAATCTGCCGGTCTCGTTCGTTGAATCGCCGATTGATGAAATGTCGGAGGTTTTCTGCTCTCTCATCTTCATCACCCTTACCCTCCTCCAATGTGGCAAGGGTATATAGTCCGTTGATACGGTGGCGCAACTTCTTTTGATTGATAATATTGACACATCTGTTTCTCACACAGGTCATCAGATATGAGCGAACAGAACCACTGCGAAGGACGGCCTGGCTGTCGGCCAGTCGGGCGAAGACATCGCTCACTACATCCTGGCTCTCAGTCTCATCATACAGCATGGTCTTGGCCAAACCGAGCATCTCTGTATGATAGGTTTCGTATAGGGATTTGAGTTCTTGTTCGTTCATTGGGGGATGTTTGGTGATTTTTTCGGATTATAAATCTGGATATTCATGGCATCGGGATGGCAAATCCCGATGAATGGGTGGTCGGTTGCAGCCCGTGCTCCCTTTAGTTGCAGATGACGAAGGTGTCGGAGCCATCTATGAGTTGTGCTTTTTGTCCGACAAACTGTTGCGCCATTCCTCTAATTGAGGTGGCACCATTATTAGATGAGGTGAAGCCATCGAATCTTGGTATAAAACACTGTCCGTTGTTGGTGCGAATCATCCAGACGATATTGTTTTCATCCATTAGTTGGTCTATCCCCTCCTTGTCGTTCATCGTTGTCATGGCCATTTGGAAAGGTATGCCTGCGTGTTGAAGCATGTGGGCAAACATAATAGTGTATTCACGATTGAGGAAAATGTTGTCGATGCATCCGTCGAAAGTGTGATGCTTATAGACGAGATAAGTGGGAAAGCGTAGGGTCTGATAGTAGAGTGCTTCGGTCAACAACTCCTGTGAGTTGGTCTTACGTGCAAGATTGGTCACGAGCGCGCTGACGACAGTGGTGTCGGTCTCGTTCCAACTATTGACTGTCCACGTCTTTGTGTCGCACATCGTCTTCATCTTGTCATAGATTCCCATCCTTGTAGTCAGGACATCCTGCATTGCAGGATTCACCGCCACATGATTCCCCGTGGCACTGAGAGGGGCATTGACTTTCATTTCCTCATCACGCACATAGAGTGCATAGCCCCTCTCTTTATCCCTCATCGGCATCAGATTTTTGTAATGTGCTGAGAGTAACGTCTTTCCATCGGTGTCAGACCGTTGTTGCAGGGTGTCAGCCTCGTTGAGGAGACGGTATTGTGCATTCAGGTTCTTGTCGATATGAGCGGAAAACCTACATGAGAGTTGCGGACAGTTCCTGTCTATCGTCATCAACACAGGTTCTGGGTTGACCGTAGAAGTCTTTGTTTCAGTCCATATGAAGTAGTCGATGATATCGCCGCTCTCCAAACCACTCACCGTGATATATTTGGGTCGGAATCGTTCGTCGGTGCCGAGGGGCTGTGTGTACTCATCCGTCTCGACAACATGTTCTGTGCCATCAGGTTTTATCACCTTGACCCCCATGACCACCTCCTTGTCAGGGTCATCCGACATAATCGTCTCGCGGGGATATTCGAGCATGGCGTATTTGTCGGCGGTCTGTTCTTCGTTGAGCAGAATACGTTGTCGGTGTAACGCGATGGTGTTGGTACGATATGTCCCCAAGGGACTTTGGTGGTGTGAACCGAGAAGATGCCAGGGCTTGAACAAGAATTTTCGCTTATAATTCTGGTCGTACGACTGGGCGATGACAATCTCTGGGAAAGCAAGCAGTGAATCAGGCACGGTAGTTGTCTGAAAGCATGAGTCGCGCTTCCCCCAGACTTTTTCCCGTACTTTCTCAGCCCGTCGGTGATATGCTTTCTGCACCCGTGGTTTGTCTCCTCTTCGTTGCGTCACCTCGACGGGATGCAATTGATAGGTGGCAGGTTGAAGGCGTATCGTTCCGATGTCGCCAACCTTGAAGACACCTGTGAAAGGCTTGTATCCGAGGCAATTAATTCTTACGGCTATGGTCATCGAGTCGCATGGCACGGAGAATTTACCGCTTTCGTTGCTTATGCCGGTATTTATCGTTTTACGTGTTTGGGGATGCGACAGTATCACACTGGCATAGGGTATCGGTTCTGCGGTGTGTCCAATGATTTTTCCCCTAATGATGGCACTCCTCTTCTGTGTACATTCCAAGAAAATCCGATGGTCGGTGATGGTCATTTTCACTGGATAAAAACCTATGACTTTTTTAATGGCATCGATGATGGGGAGCCGCTTGAACTGGCATGTGACGGGGAAAACCTCCAACTCGTCGTGGATGAAATACAGGTCATAATCCGGTGTTGCACTGTTGATGTCGGCCATGACATGTGACATGGGCACATCGACGTATTTCCTGCTGATGGATTGGGCATTGATAGCCAACTGCAGCAGGAATGTGAAAACCAAGAGTAATAATCGCCGGAGGTGTATGGTCATATCAATCTCATGAGGTGTTGTGTGGGTATTTCGGACACACACGGGGTGAATCCCTACAATTATATACAAATAGATGGTGCAAAAACTTAACCATGTTAACATTTTTTATGTACCATGGAATCTGTTTGCAAAGAGTAGATTCAACAAGCAAGTGCAAAAGTACAAGTTTTTCTCAAAAGAGCAATCGGTTGGGAAATGACCATGTCAAAATATAGGATAAATCCCCATGCCACGCAGGCGTAATTCTTTTCCTTATTTGAAAAAGAATGTTAATAATTGGGTGGGCGTTTGCATTATTCCACTGAAAAACATTATCTTTGCATTTCAAACCAAATTGCTGTAAAGCGTGAAAATAAGAGAAGTGGTGTATGCCCTTGAACGATTCGCGCCTCTGCCCCTGCAAGAAAGTTATGATAATGCTGGCTTGCAGGTAGGATTGACAGAGACGGAGGTGTCAGGGGCATTATTGTGTTTAGACGTGACCGAGAAAGTAATCGATGAGGCCATCGCATTGGGGTGTAATCTAGTGATTTCGCACCATCCTCTTGTGTTCCGTCCCCTGAAAAGAGTCTCGGATGCCAATTTTGTGCAGAGGTGTGTCGTCAAGGCCATCAAGAACGACATTGCCATTGTGTCGATGCATACCAACCTGGATAATGCACTCAATGGTGTCAACTTCAAAATCGCCGAGAAGATGGAGCTTGCAAACGCTCGACTGTTTGCTGAGAAAACCGTGGGCGACATCCAAGGCGGTAGTGGCGTGATGGGTGAATTACAGACACCGATGGCAGCGGCCGATTTCATCAGGATGCTGAAGGAGACGTTCGACGTGAAATGTGTCAAAGCCAACGAATTGCTCAAAAGAGACATTCTGCGTGTGGCTGTCTGCGGTGGGGCAGGGGCATTTCTGCTGTCGGAGGCTGTGGCAAAGGGTGCCGATGCTTTTGTGACAGGTGAGATGCACTACCACGAATTTTTCGACCATGAGCAGGAGATACAAATCTGTGTCATTGGGCACTACGAAAGCGAACAATATACCAAAGAAATATTCAAATCAATCATTGAGGAAAGGTGTGAGGGCGTCAGGTGTTACATGACGAGCATCAACACCAATCCTATTAACTATTTATAAATTATGGCAAAAAAAGATCCAACAGACTTATCCGTAGAAGAGAAACTGAAAGCTCTCTATCAGTTGCAGACCACACTCTCGGCCATTGACGAGAAAAGGGCACTCCGTGGTGAATTACCACTCGAGGTGCAGGACCTGGAAGATGAGATAGAAGGACTTACCACTCGTATCGAGAAAATTGAGAGTGAAATACAGGAATTCCGTACTGCTATCTCGCAGAAAAAAGCCGAAATCGAACAGGCTGAGATCAGCGTGGCACGCTACAAGGAGCAACTCAACGATGTGAAGAACAACCGTGAGTATGATATGCTCAACAAGGAAATTGAGTTCCAGTCGTTAGAGATTGAACTTTGCAATAAGAAAATCCGTGAGGCGCTCGTCAAAATCGATGAGAAAGAGGCCACAATGGTGCAGAACCGTGAGACTGTGAAGGATCGTCGGGTGGCCTTAGAGGAGAAGAAGAGCGAACTTGATGAAATCATGCAGGAGACACGTGAGGAGGAAGAAAGACTCCGTGAGAAAGCTCATGACTTAGAGTTGAAGATTGAGCCTCGTCTGCTGATGAGTTTCAAGCGTATCCGCAAGAATGCCCGTAATGGTCTTGGCGTGGTGTATGTGCAGCGTGACGCTTGTGGCGGATGCTTCAACAAAATTCCACCGCAGCGGCAGCTCGACATCAAAATGCACAAGAAAATCATCGTCTGCGAATACTGCGGCCGTATTATGATAGACCCAGAACTTGCAGGCGTGAAGACCACTACCACCGAGGAGAAACCCAAGGCTAAACGTGGCACACGCTCAAGAAAGAAGGTAGCGGAGGAATAAAAATATCAGACGCTTAGTGCCTTCTCTCTGTAGCCCTGGTCGGCATGACCTGCGGTAATAGATAACGTTTAATTGCACCCTGAAAAGGTTTCCCGACATAATTGAGCGGGCTCCCTTTCAGGGTGCTTTCCTTTTTCATCAACCTAAAGAGCTCATAACCTATAAATACCCTGTGTATGCCACTTCATTTAGCTCTGTTTGCGAACATAAATAATAATTTCGGACATACACACTAACCACTTTTAAAAGTGAGCTCAATTCTCTAATTCTAAAAATCGTGATAAAAGATTCATGTTTAGCTCATATTTGTTCATGATAATTCGAAACTGTTTGTGATGTTATTCAAGTAGCTACCTTCGTGTGAATTAGAGTTATTCGTGGTCGGTTGTCTCGAATGTTGCGACACCATTTCACTTAAAAAATCCTAATAGTTTTGGTATGTCGCTTTTTTTACCTATTTTTGTCGAATTAAAGGAAAACACGTATAATTAACTGTCAAACTAAAACAAAACCAAATGAAAGATCTTAAAATGTACATCAACGGCAAGTTCGTTGAAAGTAAGTCGGGAAAATGGATTGATGTGTTGAACCCATCCACAGAGGAAGTCATCTCGAGACAGCCCGAGGGCACCATCGAGGAAGTGGACGAAGCACTCGACGCTGCAAAGGCAGCACAGAAGGCTTGGGCAAAGACACCAGCTATCGAGCGTGCCGCCTATCTGAAGAAGATGGCTGATGGCATCCGCCGCCGCCAGGATGAGTTTGTGGATATCATCATGCGTGAGCAGGGAAAGACCCGCACATGGGCAACTGTCGAGGTGGCTGTTACAGCCGACTATTTTGACTATATGGCATCATTTGCACGTCATATCGAGGGAGAGGTTATCCCCAGCGACCGCCGTGGTGAGACCATCATGCTTTTCAAAGAGCCTATTGGCGTGGTAGCTGGTATTCTGCCATGGAATTTCCCATTCTTCCTAATTGCACGTAAAGCTGGCGCTGCCCTTATCACAGGATGCACTATCGTCATTAAACCATCACAGTTGACACCTGAGAACTGCTGCGAATTTGCCAAGGTCGTGGATGAGACCGGACTTCCAGCTGGTGTCTTCAACGTCATTACAGGTAAAGGCTCTGTTGTTGGTAATGCTCTTGCTGCAAGTCCGAAGATTGGCATTGTCAGTGTGACAGGTAGTGTGGGTGCCGGTAACAGCATCATGAAGGCTGCTGCTGACAACATCACGAAAGTGTCGCTCGAACTCGGTGGAAAGGCTCCTGCCATCATCTGTAAAGATGCCGACCTCGAGGCTGCCGCTCAGTGGGTTGTTGACTCACGTATTGGCAACAATGGACAAATCTGTAACAATGCCGAGCGTGTCTATGTGGATAAGGCCGTGAAGAAAGAATTTACCGACATCCTTGTTAAGAAGATGGAGGCTGTGAAAGTGGGTGACCCCTGCAAAGACGACAATGTGGATATGGGACCACTCGTGGAGAAACGCGCTTTGGAGAGCGTGGAGGCCAAAGTGGCCAATGCTATCAAGCAGGGTGCCAAACTTCTCTGTGGCGGTAAGAGAGTAGGGGAGAAAGGCTACTTCTTTGCTGCTACCGTGCTCGACGACTGCAAGCAGGACTTCGACATCATTCATGAGGAGACATTCGGTCCGGTTATTCCACTTGTGGAGTACGACAACATCGACCAGGCTATTGCTTGGGCCAACGATTGCGAATATGGTCTGGCTTCATCCGTATTCACCAAGAATCTCGATACTGCTGCTAAGGTATGCCGCGAACTGGAATTCGGTGAGGTCTATATCAACCGTGAGCACTTCGAGGCTATGCAGGGCTTCCACGCAGGTATGAAGAAGAGTGGTATCGGTGGTGCCGACGGTAAGCACGGTGTCGAGGAATACCTCGTCACAAAGGTGGTCTATATGGATACCCACTATGAGTAAATAGTGATTATTAGGAGTTAGAGGTTAGAAGTAAGGGGTTAGAGAATACAATTGCTATTCTACCATATAATCTTACTTCTAACCTCTATCCTTTTGCTTATGAAGATAAGTTGATAAAATTTTAGTTTTTAATTTCTAACTGAAGTTTCGCAAGTCCTCAACTTCTAAGTTATGAGGTCTTTAGGTTATGAGGTTATAAGGTGGGATTTGCCCAAAAATGTCGTTATCCATACATATATCACCTTAAAACCTATAAGCGTAGCGACCTCAAAACCTCAAAACCAAACGAAACAGGAGCTTGCGACTGCTTGCTGATGAGCCATGCGAATAAAGTTGAGTTTCTAATTAATTCACAATCCTCTTGCCTTATATATTTTTTCTTTGGCATTGTTGATTTCCTGAAACTTCTTTTCTGCAGCCCTCCTGACATCCTCACCGAGTGTCGCCACACGGTCAGGATGATGTTTCAGTGCGAGCTTTCTGTAAGCTGCCTTCACCTCCTCGTCGGTGGCATCGGGAGAAACTCCTAATACCTTGTAGGCTTCCTCCAAGCTATCGCTATTGATATTCATGTTGCTACTGCTGTCGAGGTTCAGTAGCGATTCGATATCTGAGTGTTGGATGCGCATATATGTGCCAACATCATAGATAGCAGCTACCTCTTCTTCTGTCACATGCCCATCAACCTT
This sequence comes from uncultured Prevotellaceae bacterium, assembly GCA_900315075.1. Classification (GTDB taxonomy): domain Bacteria; phylum Bacteroidota; class Bacteroidia; order Bacteroidales; family Bacteroidaceae; genus Prevotella. Next base: position 56,204 of record OMXV01000034.1, read on the forward strand.
GGAGATAATAATGAGAAAATTCATCAACTGAAGGCGCTCGCTGTAGGTGAGATTTGTCGCTATCTGACTGCATACCTTGCGAATCTCATTTTTGTATGCGAATGGGCTTGTTGCGTCCATTTTCTTTGCCTCTTCGAATAGTCGTAGTAAGATTTCGTTGCCTTGCTGGGCAGCGGCCTCTCCGAAGTTGTTTCGAAGGAAATTCCGAACATATTCCATTTCGGAATGCATGACTTTTCCGTCTGCGCGGATGATGTACGACGAGAGTACCAACATCGAGAAAAGGAAACTGTTGCGGCGTCCCTCATCATAGTTACTGCTATTGGCATCCTCACCTGTTCCAGAACCAGGTATAGCTCGTGGCTGTTCAGAGATGTCATCGATGATGCTCCCTAAGAAATAACCGAGAAAAGCACCAAGGGGAGGGTAGAGCATAAATCCCAACACACCGCCAATCCATTTGAATATACCCATCTTGTTTTATGATTAATAACGTTTATACTGTGTTAAATACTTTCGTAGCCTGGTATTTCCTCAAAAAATAAATATTTTTGATTATCATAATCCATCTTGCAACAGATGTGCTGCATGCCATTGCTCACTGTCAGATAGTCAACGTGCAAAAGCAGGTTATAGACGGAAATTTGGTCGAACACTTTCTGGGTGAGGGGAATGGTGGGAGCTTTGTATTCGATGATCATCCGTGGATGAGCTTCCAGGTCGTATAGGATGCTATCACAACGAAGACGCTTCTGGCCAATCTGCAATTCCACCTCATTGGCAATCATGGTTGAGGGATAACCAAGATGCGTGGTAAGATAGTTGACGAAATGTTGTCTAACCCATTCCTCGGGAGTTAGCATCACATATTTACGGCGCAGCGCGTCGAAAATGTATGTCTTCCCATCTACCACCTTCGTCTTGACAGGATAGGGTGGGAGGTTTAGCGGAGTTATATTGTTGTTCATCTTACTATTCATGATTCTGAAAAGGGAAATGAAAAATCCACAAAATTCTTTTGCATTCCCCTCCTCAAGTGTTATCTTTGTAGTCTGAATGCAAAGATAGTGCCATGCCGCCTATCTTATGCAAAGATAGTGTAAAATTTCGATTAAGTGAATGAAAAGAAATGGTATTTTCTTTTCTGAGCGTGAGAATTTTATCAATATTAAGAGCAGAACAAAAAAACTCCTTTGTCTGCAAACAAATGATGATACCTATTTATATATAATAATATGGCAGCAGAGAAACATACCTTCGACAGCATCATGCGCGACCTCAAGGCACGGAAGTTCCGGCCCGTTTATATTATCATGGGCGAGGAGGCATACTACATCGACAAACTGTCGGACTATTTAGAGAATAATGTGCTCACTCCTGTGGAACGCGACTTCAACCAGACAGTTGTCTATGGCACTGACACAAGTGTTGCCCAGGTGGTGGACATGGCAAAACGATTCCCTATGATGGCCGAGCGACAGGTGGTCATGGTGAAGGAAGCACAGAATATGCGGTCGTGGGATAAGTTTGAGAACTACCTGAAGAATCCGCAACCCACGACAGTGTTGGTGATTTGTTATAAGAACGGAACCATTGATGCCCGGAAAGCATTTATGAGATTAGCGGCAGAAGTGGGGGTGGTGTTCAATAGCCAGAAAAAGCGCGACCGTGAATTGCCTACTTTTATCGAAGGCTATGCAAAGGAAAATGGTGCTACCATCGAGCACAAAGCCACGCAAATGATAGCCGACTTCGTTGGTACCGACCTTGCCAGACTCGCATCTGAGATTGACAAGGTGCTCATCTCACTTCCCGACAACGATAGGAGAATTACCCCCGAGATGGTGGAGAGCAAAATAGGTATCAGCAAGGACTATAACTTCTTCGAACTGCGCGATGCCATTATTAGCCACGATGTGACCAAAGCAAATAGAATAGTGAAATATATTGACAACAATCCCCGCACAGTTTCACTCTATTCTTTCCTACCCCAACTCTTTAAGTATTTCCAGAACCTCATGGTGGCTCATTTCGCCAAAGACAAGAGCGACAGAGGTATCGCTGGCGAACTCGGATTGTCGTCTCCATGGAGTGCAAAATACTATCTCGATGGCATGAGATATTACAATGCTGTGAAGACAATGGCCATCATACGTAAAATCAGAGTGACAGACGCTAAAAGTAAGGGCATAGACAACCCAAATACGTCGCCTGGAGACCTCATGAAAGAGCTAATTTACTTCATTTTTCACTGATTTTTCTCAAAAACGGCTTTTCCCGTCTCTATTTTGTACCCCGCTTGCGGGGTATTTTTTTGCCTTAATATGTTGGAAAACAATAAAATCCCCCATTTTCCACCCCTTCAAAACTTCGATTTTTGGTGGTTTTGCGCACGTCGGTCGGTAAAATTGCAGAAATGGCTCAAAATGGCCTGTTTCGAAAATACTAACCTCTGGGTTAATCTTTTTTAGCATTTACAAAGCCAAAAACCGATAAACATAGTTCACAATTTAAAAACGTAATTTGAGTTTTTAAATTTAAATATTTAAACCACCGGGAAGGATTTCAACAAAACAAAATTTAATATACAAAATTAAAACACATTGATTACATATTTAAATGAATATTTATACATATATTCATTTTTAACATAAAGTACTAAAAACCAAATAGTTATAAGGTTTTACAAAAGTTATTTCTATATCAAAAACCCTGTTTTAGGGCAAAAATGCCCCTTTTACCCTATTTTTTACCATTCTAATCGATAAATAATAGATTATTAGCCAATTATTTAGTTATTCTCAGTTCAACTTTGTAATTGTAATAAAATCAAACATAATATTTACTTTTGTAAATTTGAAAACGAGCTTAGCGCTTTACTTTTGTAAATAGCTAAAATTCGCTGATTTTAAAAAATTAAATCAATTCTAAAAATTTTTTCAAAAATGTTTGGTTGTTTCAAAAAAATGCTTTACCTTTGTAAAGTCTTAGTGAAAATGAGGCAAAAACGACTATAAGTCACAATACCCAGCGTATGAAAGACAGAATTAAGCTTATCATGGAGTCACAACATATGACCCAGCAGACCTTCTCACAGTTCCTTGGAATATCCTCGGCTGCTCTAAGTAGCATTTTCAATGGACGTACGAGACCTACCATCAATACCGTAGAGGCCATACATCAAAAAATACCTAATATAAGTATTACCTGGTTGATGTTTGGAATGGGCGATATGTACGTCAACGGAGATGAGGCTCAGACTGCTAAAGCTCAGGATCAGTCACCTAAACAGCAGGAAATTGAATTCGGAAACACACCCCAGGAAACTCTCCCCTCCCCTAAGGGAAAAGGGCTGTATAACAAAGCTCAAACAAAAGTGGTGAAGTCGGCTGAGGTAAATTTCTCTGACAGATTCAGACGTGAGATAACAGAAATAAGGGTCTATTTCGATGACCAGACTTACGAGACTTTCGTACCCAGTAAAAACAAGTAAATACACATATTCTATTAATATACATTTCCAATCAATCAATTATTTATTAGACGTAGGCTATGAATGAAGAAAGCCATTAACGTCATGTTTTCATTACGGATAACATTTCTTAAAAACATCGGGCATCACAGGGTTTTAGTGATAAACCCCGTTAGGTGAATGCCCGAAGTTTTTTTTATGCCTATTTTTTACCACCTTTTGTCATATTTCTCTTTTTTTTCACTAACTTCGCACACGAAAGTTGACGAATAAACTAGTTGATAAATTGACAAGGTAATAGTTTTGAGTTGATTAGTTACTTTCAACTCCTGACTTCTAAAGATCGGTTGACAACTAAATACGTTGGCGAGCAAACGGGTTAAAAGATTCGATAGTAGCGTGGGTGTTATCTGAACTCCTAAACTCTTGTAACTCCTGAACTCCTAAAAATAACATAATGAAGAAACACATTTTAGACTTATCCGTAGTCTCCGCAGAGCATATCGCCGACAAGTATGTGCTCCTGAGGCTCACGTCGGAAGAACCACTGCCCGAGATGCTGCCTGGGCAGTTTGCCGAGCTACGTGTCGATGACTCACCGACCACTTTTCTGCGCCGGCCTATCTCTATTAACTTCGTCGATCGACAGCATAATGAGCTTTGGCTGCTCATTGCCGCCGTTGGAGATGGAACAATCCGCTTGAATAAACTGCGAAGAGGCGATTTTCTCAACTGCATAATACCCCTGGGCAATGGCTTTACTATGCCGTCAAGTCAACAGGAGCGCCCACTGCTCGTAGGTGGTGGCGTGGGGGTCGCACCACTACTTTATATGGGTGAATGCCTTCGCCAGATGGGGTGCCAACCTACGTTCCTGTTGGGGGCAAGGTCGGAGAAGGACCTGCTCGAACTGGAGTATTTTGAGCGCATTGGATGTGTTTTTGTCACTACCGAGGATGGTTCGTGTGGTGAAAAAGGCTTTGTAACCAATCATTCCATCCTGGAAAATGAGCGGTTCGACCGTATCTATACTTGTGGTCCGAAGCCGATGATGATGGCTGTAGGCAAGTATGCTAAGCAGAACAATATATTCTGCGAGGTATCATTGGAAAACAAGATGGCATGTGGCTTGGGAGCTTGTCTCTGCTGTGTGGAGAAGACTACAGAAGGAAATTTATGTGTATGTACAGAAGGACCAGTGTTTAATATTTTCAAATTGTTATGGCAAGTCTAAATGTAAAAATAAATGATTTGTTCTTGAAGAACCCCGTCATGACTGCTTCAGGGACGTTTGGGTATGGGTTGGAGTTTGCCGACTTCATCGACTTGAGCCAGTTGGGTGGTATCATCGTCAAGGGTACTACCCTTCATGCACGTGAGGGAAATGACTATCCTCGGATGGCAGAGACTGCCTCGGGCATGCTCAACTGTGTTGGCCTTCAGAACAAAGGTGTAGATTATTTCTGCCAGCATATTTATCCTACCATCAAAGACCTTGGTACGAATGTCATCGTGAATGTCAGTGGGTCATCGCCAGAGGATTACGCAGAGTGTGCCGCCAGGGTTGATGCCTTGGAGCAGATACCGGCCATAGAGCTCAACATCTCTTGCCCTAACGTGAAGCAGGGAGGGATGGCATTCGGTGTGACAACCCAAGGGGCGGCAGCGGTGGTAAAAGCCGTCAGAGAACGCTATCACAAGACGCTCATCGTGAAACTGTCGCCTAATGTCACGAATGTGGCGGATATTGCCAGGGCTTGTGAGGATGAAGGTGCCGACAGTGTGTCGCTCATCAATACTCTCATGGGCATGGCTGTCGATATTGAGCACAGGAAACCTCTGCTCAGCATCGCCACAGGAGGACTCAGTGGGCCTGCAGTGAAACCGGTGGCGTTGCGTATGGTGTGGCAGGTGGCCAAGGCTGTGAAAATCCCCGTCATTGGCCTGGGAGGCATCTGTACGGCTACTGATGCCATCGAGTTCCTCATGGTGGGGGCCACGGCTATTGAAGTGGGTACAGCTAATTTCCTTGACCCTACAGTTACCATTAAAATTCGTGACGGTATCAATGATTGGCTCGACCGACACGGCTGTCACAGCGTGCAGGAGATTATCGGAGAGATTGGATAGTTGGGAGTTTTATTTAGTTAGGAGTTTTATTTAGTTAGGAGTTAGAAGTTAGGAGTTAGGAGTTTTTAGTGGTGAGGGGTTAGGGGTGAGAGGCAAGAGATTACTCCTCCTACTCCATTCCAAATCATCCCAATCTATCCCTAAATATCCATAGTCATCCCAATCCAAAACTTGGGGGTGAGAGTGAGGTTATAAAAAACGTGAGGGCAGCAAATCTGCTGCCCTCAACCAACACAAAAACTAAACTAGACTTAACTAAATCAGTATGGATTTTCTCAAACCCATGCTAATCGTCTGCAAAAATATAAAATATCTTTTTATTTTTTGTCTTTTTGAGCAAATATTTTTCTCAATTTAACAAAAAGCCAACGTATTTACACCAATTTCGTGATGTTTGCTGTATTATCGGCCAAATAGCAGTCTAAAATTACCATGGCTGCCATTGCTTCGACAATGGGCACGGCGCGGGGTAGTACGCATGGGTCATGGCGCCCACGGGCTGTGAGAGTGGTGGGCACTCCCTCTAAATCCACCGTCTCCTGGGGTTGTAGGATGGTGGCAACGGGTTTGAATGCCACACGGAAGTAAATGTCCTGACCATTGCTCAGTCCACCTTGTATGCCACCACTGTGGTTGGTGGTGGTACAGATATGTTCACCATTGTGGATAAAGAGGTCGTTTTGCTCACTGCCACGACCGCAGACCCCTGCAAAACCTTCACCATATTCGAAGCCCTTTACTGCATTAATGCTTAGCATGGCAGCACCAAGCGAAGAGTGTAGTTTATCGAACTCTGGTTCGCCGATGCCGGGACGACAACCTTTGATGACACAGGTGATGACGCCACCAATAGTGTCACCTTCGCTCTTTACCTGAAGGATGAGATTGGCCATCTCCTCGGCCTTTTTCGCATCTGGACATCTCACGGCATTTTCCTCGACTTTCGTCAAGTCGTAGAGGTGATAGTCACGCTCGAGCGCTATCTCCCCCACCTGCGAGGTGTAAGCACAGATACTCACTCCCAACCGCTGTAGCACAAGTTTTGCGAATGCCCCACCTACACAACGGCTAATGGTTGTTCGCGCTGATGTACGCCCACCTCCACGATGGTCTCTAATACCGTATTTTTGGTGGTAAGTATAGTCGGCATGGGAAGGTCGGAAGAGGCATCTCATGTTTTCATAGTCCTGTGAATGGTGGTTGGTGTTGCGCACGAGAAAGCCGATGGGTGCCCCAGTGGTCTTGCCTTCGAAGATACCGCTGAGTAGTTCCACACGGTCGGCCTCCTGGCGCGAGGTGGTCAGGTCGCTTTGTCCCGGACGGCGCCGGTCGAGTTCGTGTTGGATGAAGTCCATATCGACTTCGATGCCGGCGGGCATGCCGTCAATCACGCCTCCCACCCCTGGTCCATGGCTTTCGCCGAAAGTGGTCAGCCGGAAGATGTTGCCAAAGGTGTTGCTCATGTTAGCATCCTCCACAACCTCCACAACCGCCTTCCTGTCCGCAGTCGCCGCAGTTGCCACCGCTGCATCCACCGCAGCCTTCGCCACTGAGTATTTTTGCCATGCGTTCAATCTCGGCATTGGTGGCATCTCGGCATTCCACCACTTTGCCCACGAAATGCAGGTCGAGTCCGGCAAGGGGATGGTTCAGGTCAACGGTGATGTTGTCGTCGCCAATTTCCACGATGCGGCCCATGAAGCGGTTGCCGTCTTCGTTCATCAAAGGCACGATAGCATCCTCATAGATGTATTTGGGATCTATTTTGCCATCGACCTTGAAAATCTCCTTGTCCAGTTCCACCACGCGCTCATCCACATACTCTCCGTATGCCTCTGCTTGGGGGATGGTAAAATCGAAACTATCGTCCTTGCCCATTCCCTCGATGGCATTTTCAAAGGCTGGCAGGTTCATGCCCATGCCACTGATATACTGATAAGGTTGGTTTTCGGTGGCTTCCTCCACCAGCTGATTCTCGTCGTCGATGTCGGCGTAAAGTTTGTACGCCACGGCGATGTACTTAAACAATTTTGTCTCCATATTTTTATTAGTTTATTTCTCTGAGTGTGCAAACTTACACAAAATTTTCCGAAATAAGCAAAACTATTCAAATTAATTGCTTACTTTTGCATCATGGCTGCCAATGATTCTGAGATAACACCCCATGAAGATTGTTCGGTAAGCGACGAGACCTTTGTGGCGGCTGGGAGCACTTGTACGTGTTTCCGGATTCGGCAGCATGGACGTTTGTTATTGAAGAAACAATTATTGCCGACATTAGCCTCCGATGAGCGATGTCGGCAAGCTTTAGAAAAGGAGTTTGAGATTGGTTATAATTTGGACCATCCTAACATCCCCCGTTATTTGGAGTTTCATGGCGAATATCTCTTAATGGAATATGTCGATGGGGTGACACTGGCAACGTTTCACGAGCAGCATCCTGATTATTTCAAGGAGAAGAGACACGCACGGCAGTTTGCCGATGAGCTGTGCTCAGCGGTGGCCTACCTACATCAGCATCAGGTGATTCATCTTGACCTAAAACCCGACAATATTCTAATCACATATATAGGCAATCATGCCAAGCTTGTCGATTTAGGTTATTGTTATCAGGACAGTTATCCTTTTACTACAGGTGGCACAACTCATTATTCTGCGCCAGAAAAGGAGAAAACACCCGCCAGCGACATCTACTCAATAGGGCGTATTTTCGGTGAGTTGGGTATTGCCGACGAGAGGGTGACCTCCAGATGCCTGAGTTCTAAAGCTGCTGATAGATATCAGAGTATCGACGAATTGGCTGCGGCGATGCGACAAAATCATTTTCCATGGAAAGCAGCCGCATCCATCCTTTTTGTCCTGCTACTCAGTATAGGAATATGGTGGTGGGTGGGCAAGATGGCATCGTCGGAATTGGAGCCATCCACGATAGCCATTCAGGAAGAATTGCCTGAGAAAGTCGTACAGGATGAATCTTCTGGGGTAGTTGTGCAGGATGAATTGTCTGGGGAAGTCGTGCAGGAGGAATCGTCTGAGAAAAATGTTAATGATGAGTTGTCTGAAATGACAGCCTCAAGTAACAACACGCCAAGTATCAATCTGCCAACAGCACCAGAACCGTTCAAAACGGAATCAGAGAGGCAGGAAGCAATGTCGTCTAATGTTGAATTCCCTGCCACAACAGGCAAAGAATATGTTGCGAAAATACTTAGGGAACCTGGCGATATGCTCATGCGTAATCAGAAAGAATCTCTGCCGTCGTTCGTATCCGTGACTGACTCCATTTTGGCCGAGCTAAAGCAATTTGTTTCCAATGACCGGATGCCGTATCAAATGGGTAGTCTGGAGGCCTACAAAGCAGCATATGAGTCGAAAAAGGCCTCTGCTATTGAATGTGGGGAAAGAAATCGCAACGTCCCCTTTTGGATGCATGTATATTGGAATACGTACAATGGTAAACCCAAGACTTCCAATATGTTTGCTCATTATTTATATTTGGAACTGGCTTCTATTGATGCACTTTTTCAGACACATGCTACGAATTACAACCTTAGTCAAAAGCAACGAAAAGAAAAACCTCTCCAACAATGAAACTTGATTCTTACATACAGAAACTTATCCGTGAGCGTATGGCGTGCGACCTTTCCCGTCCCTCGCAGTTTGATGCCTTAGCTCTTGATATGGAAGCCAGGACAGGTGAGCGTATCGGTGTGAACACCCTCAAGCGTCTCTTTGGCATCCTTCCTGAAGTAAAACCTACAGAATCGACACTTCAGATAGTGGCGCGGTATCTCGGCTATGGCAGTTGGCGGCTATTAGTCAAAGCTGTGGAAGGCAAGAACTCTAAGATAGATGAGGATAGTGGTGCCATCTATCCTCCAGACCTGCCCGTAGGCACATGCATCACGATTGATTACGAACCTCGACGCCATATAGAAATAAAGGTTGTAATGAATGGCCTGTGTCAAGTCCTGCAGGTTAGCGGTGGTAAACTTATGGTTGGCGACTTCTTGGACGTGCCCATGGTCATGGTTGGCCAGCCTTTCATCGCTAAGCACCTCATTCGTCAAGGTGAGGACATCGGCAGCTACAAAGGAGGCATAGAGGGTGGTGTGACTGCTTTTTTTATCCATTTATAAGCGTATATTTGGACTGAAAAAGATTTCCACATACTTATCGTCTCCATCCATCTCATCCATCTTTTTCACTTTTCTTCTCGCTGATTTTGCCATTAGCGAAAAATGCGTTATGTTTGCAGTGTCAATTTAGGGAGCTCAGGTGTCTTCAGCAGTATCAATAATAGACGTGTGCGCTCACAGTAAAAAATAACAAAAAAAAACAGCTCACAATGAATGCACTTTCAGAAAAATGTTTTATCTTTGTACCGCTGTCTTGAGAAAGAGATAGTAAAACATCAAGGAGAGCTATAAGCTTTTGCCCGTCTGAGAATCTGGAAAATTCCGCAGTTATATGGGAAAAGTCTGAAGGCTGCTTCTCCTGTAGTGTATATATTGTTGACATGCGCTTGTATGGTCAACTCACATATATTTCTACAGGTGTGAGCTGATTTCATTCTTTATATAACGGGTATTCCAGAACCTTCAGACAAGGAATGTCAGAAGGCTCACACTTCTTTGTGTTATATACATTCACACTAAATATAAATATTATCAATAGTGTTCGACTAAGATAGCTAATAACACTTGCAACTTGCAGGTAGTTGACATTAATAATTATATTTTTACGGAAATATGTTAAAGAATCGATTATGTCTTTTTTGCATTTGAATATTTAATCGGATAGCTGTAAAAAGATTCAAAACAAACAGAGGAAGCCGATTCGCTGGAAAGGAGGTAGGCACATTAAATTAAAAAATTATTATGAAAAAGTATCAAAAAGCTCAAATGATTGCTAAGAATCTGCCTACAGGTTCCTATGCTGCAGGATGCCCAACTTATTACCGTGCCAATGAAGCTCATTGGAAGAGTAATGATTATTGCCAGGCTTGCGAACGTGCTATGTAGGATTTCTAACTGAAGTTTCCCACTATAATGAAACAGCCTAAGGTGGGAAACTTCAATTATTTGCGATTTATTATTTTGACATACGTGGCATTTTAGAACGAGTATTATGAAAATACAGACAAAAGTAGAATGTAAAAATTGTAACTCAATATGTAATCCAGTTTTAATTGATATTTCAGGTGTGAACATACAAGATGAAATATTAGACAATGATGGACAATCTATTATCATTATAAGTGATAAACAACGAGAATGTGCAAATTGTCAAATAAAATGGAATAGTATAGAACTTCATAAGAATAAGTCAGGTGATATTGAAATGGGGTTTGGTATAGAATAATTAATATGTTAATCCGTCAATCAAACAACACATTTATTCGCACAACTGATCGATATGGATACATAACCAATCAGTTGACGCGTTATGACCGCACATATAATTGTACGGGAGCCGCTTTCTTACGCCAAATATCTCGAAAACCAACAGAAATAAAATATATTGTTGAAAAATTGTTGGAAGAATACGAGGATGTCTCATTTGAAGAATTGAAAGTCGATTTTTTGGAATTTGCTGAAGATTTGGAAAAGGCAAAGTTTGTTGTGATGGGTGAGAGTCCAGAGGAACTTGATGAAAAAGATGTTTCTTTCACCTATTCAATAGACAATCCTAAGACGCTGGCTGAGGATTTCTCACAAAAGACACAACAGGGGCAATTAGAAAATACTCAAGACTTCTTCCTTGAGGAAGTCCAAGGACGTCCCCTCATATCGTGTCTTCAGTTTGAATTGTCAAGTCGCTGTAATGAGCGGTGCATTCATTGTTATATCCCAAACGAGAAGAAAAACACGGGTTTCGACATGCCTTTGGCTAAAGTAAAAAGCATCCTTGATGAGTTTGCTGCCATGGGCGGAATCCATGTTACACTGTCTGGAGGCGAAGCCTTCCTGCATAAGGAATTATTAGAGATTTGCCGCTATTGCCGACAGAAAGACTTGAAAATCACCATTCTTTCCAATTTAATCTCATTAAAGGATGAGCAAATACCAATATTAAAAGAGGTCAACCTCTCTTTAATACAGACATCGTTGTATTCTATGGATGAAACCATTCATGACCTTATCACCACAGTAAAGGGGTCATTCCGAAAAACAAAATCTGCCATAGAGAAACTTGTGGCGGCAGACATACCTGTTCAGATTTCATGCCCTGTGATGAAGGCCAACCGTAAAGGATATAAAGACGTGCTTGAATATGCCCAATCGTTAAAAATAAAAGCGCAGACAGACTTTATCATGATGGCACAGTCGGACTTCAACACGAACAATCTCGCAAATCGAATCTCGTTGGAAGAAACCGAGGAACTCTTGCGTGATATCATAGAACATGATATAGACTACAAGAAAGAGATACAAGAAAAACCGCCTGTTTCTGATTTCATTGCTTTAGATAGAGAAAAGTATATGAAACAACCAGTCTGTGGAGTGGGATACGATAACTGCTGTATTACAGCAAATGGAGATGTATATCCTTGTGCAGGTTGGCAGAGTTATGTGCTTGGCAATGTTTATAAGCAGTCTTTGAAAGAAATATGGGAACAGAGTGAGAAAGTCAAGAAACTGCGAAAAATCACCCAGGCTTCATTTCCTGAATGCATAGACTGTGAAGCACGGGATTATTGTTCTCGATGCTTGGTGCGCAACTTTAATGAGAGTGGCGGTGACATGTTTTCCCTAAATCGCCATTTCTGCGACGTGGCGTTTCTCACCAAGCGTCTTGTAGAGGAATATCATGAAAAAAGGATTAATATAAATGATATTTGACAATCATGTACATGTCGGATGGTTTACAGATGGATACCATTCTCCAAAGGACGTATGGTATTCCGAGTTGGCAGCAGGCGTCGATGGAATGGCTGTTTCCTCCACATCAACTTGCGCCGAACTCTACAAAGTGGTGGTACGGGAAATGCGAGAACTCATCAGACTAGGCGACAACCGTATCCATCCAATTTTATGGCTTACTCCTACTATGTTGAAGAAAAGGTATGCACTACCATATATGCTTCATAATAAGGTAAATTGGAAGGGAGTAAAAATGCACTGGGAGGCACATCCAGAATGGTCACATAATCCAAAGTTGGTGGAAAAGGCTTTGGATGTAGCTCGCAGGATAGGATGTCCTGTGCTATTACATACAGGAGAAGATAAGTATTGCCATGCCGGATTCTATATCGGTCTGATTAAGAAATATGCCGACCTCACTTTTGTCCTTGCCCATGGTCGTCCCGTAGATGAAGCGATAGAGGTATTAAAACAATGTCCCAATTCGTTTGTAGATACTGCATTCATGCCAATGAGTGACCTTAGCAAGATTATCGCAAAAGGATTGTCTAGTCGTGTGATTTTCGGAACAGATGCTCCCATCAATCGTATATTTTACAAAGATTTGGAAACAATAGATTTCATCCGCGACACCATCTGCCTGATACAATCTGAGTGCCCAGAAGAAGCAAATTCCATCTTAAGTAGAAGTGTCTATAAATAAATGTTAAGTTGCACAAAGTTCCCTTACCCCATAAAACGTTATAGGGGCATTATGTTGTTCTTAAATCCTCGATGTGACAAGCAAAAGCGTTTTTGTAGGCCTTGTTGACGATATAGAATTATGAGTTTAGAAACTTTACAGTCGTTATCCATTTTTCATGTACGCTGATGAACAAAAATACTAAGGCCTTGACCCACTGCTGCTCTTCAATAGGCAGAAGGTTTTTGTTAAGCCGTTCTACCAGATATTTGTAAAGTTTCGGATGATAGCAATGAGCAAGAGAAAAACAATGTTCTTTACCATGAAGGGCTTTAGCAGCCTGATCCATCTGAATCCGTTATTTATGTCATCAAAGATTCTCTCCTATCTTCCCTTAAGGTGGTAAAACTCCACTATCTCATGAGCTGTCGTGGCATAGTTGTTGGTCAGTATGCAACGGTAGGTGTATTCGTCCTCCCATAAGTCCTGCTCCCTATCTATGTGACGCTCTCTCTGTATGATAAGGCAGAATCCCTCTTCCTCATGAATAACCTTTTGATTTTTCCGTTTGGTATAGTCATCATTCGCTTTGTTAACACCGACTTCAATTCCCTCAGCTTTTGTCTTTCAGGAGCTTATGCCTTTTGTCTTTACTTTTTATCATGAAAATTTTGCTGTTTGCGAAAAAATTACTATGTTTGTGGCGTTTTTGTAGTATGAGAAACAAATTGAAAGTCACTAACTATTTGTGAATGGATGGTTAGGGAAAAAACCATAACGACTATGATACACATTAAAGAAGAGGCCGCTCGCTGCCTGTTGTGCGAGGATGCTCCTTGTACAAAAGTGTGCAAGACAATTGACCCGGCACGCGCCATACGTGCCATCAGGTTTGATAATGAGAAAAATGTGTGGCGATGGTTGGAGGGCTGTACAGATGCTGACCTTGAGCGTGCCGAACAGGCATGCATCCATTACGATCGTCCCATCCGCATCAAGGAGCTGCTTCGTGCGGTAAGTTGCTGTCCTGGGAAGCCAAAGGAGGCATTGCCGAGTCTCGCCATCACTTTTTGTGGTATTCCCTGCGAGAATCCTTTCTTTCTTGCCTCTTCGGCAGTGTGTACCAATTACGAGATGGTAGCACGCGCCTTTGAGATGGGCTGGGCGGGTGTCTTCTATAAGACCATCTGCAAACAGGAAATCCGCGAGGTGTCTCCTCGTTTTGATGCGGTGAAGAATGGCGCATCGTTCGCCGGATTCCGCAACATGGAGCAGTTGTCGGAGAATCCTTATGAAGTGGATTTCGACATCCTCCGTCGTCTGAAGCAGAACTATCCCACGAAGGTGGTCGTCGCTTCTATCATGGGGCAGTTTGAAGAAGAATGGATTGAACTTGCGAAGATGGCAGAAGATGCGGGTTGTGATGCAGTGGAATTGAACTTCTCTTGTCCACAGATGCGACTTACTGGCATGGGAAGTGACGTGGGACAAAACGCAGAGCTCGTCACGTTTTATACTGCCTATGTGAAACGCAATGTCAATATTCCTGTCATCCCGAAAATGACTCCTAACATCACGCAGATGAATCAGCCTGCCATGGGGTCCTTTTTTGCTGGGGCAGATGCCATCTCGGCCATCAATACCATCAAGAGCATTACCATGTCGCCATTGGCTGCGGTGAGTGACAAACTGACGGTCTCTGGCTATTCAGGACGCGCTGTCAAACCTATCGCCCTGCGGTATATCTATGAAATGGCATCTAATCCCATATTAAATGGAGAGAGCAGAAAGGGAAAGAGTGTGGAGCTCAGTGGTATTGGAGGTATAGAGACCTGGCGCGATGCCTTGGAATATATCCAGCTCGGTTGTCGCAACGTACAGGTTTGTACTGCTGTCATGGAGTATGGCTACCGTATTATTGATGACCTCATTCTGGGTATGCAGACCTATTTGCTGGAAAGACAGTGTGAAAAAGAAAAAGGTACTGACCATCGTATCATTGAGCACATGGAGGATATCGTGGGTGAGCAACTTTCCAACATCTTGCTACCTTCCGACCTTGATCGCGACACGATTGTCTATCCGAAGATCGACCAACAGAAGTGCATTGGTTGTGGACGTTGCTATATTTCTTGTCGGGATGGTGGTCATCAGGCTATTTCTTTTGATACCTGCTCAGACCTACCGATGGGGGCTCAGCAATCCCCAACCCGAAGTCCCCGTGTCATTGGTACAAAATGTGTAGGCTGCCACCTTTGCCGTTTAGTATGTCCCACAGGTGCCATCGGATTGGCCAAACGAGTCAGCAAGAGGCGTTAATCATCTTGTCATCTATTACTATTCATGTAAATTCTTACCATCGAATGATTCTATCTTTTCATATCCAGGAATTGCTGAGAAATAAAAGTGGCAACGAATTGCGTCAACCCTCAGATATTGAACAACTCACACTCGACATTGAGAAAATCACGAATGAACACATTGGGGTCAATACCATGAAAAGGTTGTTGGGATGGCTCAGCGATGAGAGAACGCCTCGCACTACAACACTTGATGTGATTGCTCGTTATTTGGGCTATGACAACTGGGAGGTGCTCCAGGAGCTTGATGCAAAGAGCAATTCTTCATTTGGTGAGACCGACCACAGCATTGTGACCGAGAAATTGCCTGTAGGTCAGTTTGTGCATATCACCTACCAGCCCGATCGCCAACTCACATTAAAGAGCATGGGCGGGCAAAACCTCTTAGTGACCGAGTCATTAAATAGCAAGCTTCATGTTGGCGACATCATTACCGTCACCCATATCGTTGAGGGTTATCCCTTGTTAGTGGCCGACGTGCAAAGAGATGGTGAGCACCTCGGTGCCTTCACCGCTGGCAAAGCACGAGGGATTAGTTTTCATAGAAGTGAGGGGTGAGAGGTAAGAGGTGAGAGATTACTTATCCCACTCTTTTCTCATGAAACGATGGTTTTATCATCACAACATCTAAAAACGAAAGACTAAGAACTAAGAATGGAAAGCTCTTCTGGTTTCTCAAATACTCAGGCTCCCCCCGATGGGGAACTTCTCGACTGTGGCGGCTCCACCTGCGACTGTTTCCGGGTGAAGTTATATGGAAAACTGCACTTCAAGAAACGGCTAAAGGAGGAATTGCGTACCGACCCTCGCTATGTGTCTGCCTTGCAGAAGGAGTTTGAGACAGGCTACCGATTGGAGCACCCTCATCTAGTACGCTATCTGAACCGTGGCGATGGCTACATCCTCATGGAATATGTTGATGGCGAGACACTCGATGTTTTCATGGCTCACCACCCAGACTTTTTTCTCCACCGTGGCAATGCAGACCGTTTTCTGCGGCAACTGCTCGACGTGGTGTCTTTCCTTCACCAACATCAGGTGATACACCTTGACCTGAAGCCGAGCAACATCATGTTAACCCGTATCGGCCATGAGGTGAAACTCATCGACTTAGGGTTTTGCTATACCGATACTTACACCGACACCATGGGGCGTACCGACAAATACGCGGCTCCCGAACAACTCGACGGCAGCAACAAGGTCGATGCTCGTACCGATATCCATGCCATCGGGCGCATCCTTGAACAAATGCCTTGTGCAAGGTTCTATAAAAAGGTCATCAGGCGATGCACGGCCCCCAAACCCGAAGACCGCTACCAAACAATCTACGAGATATGGCATGATGTCAAGCGGAAAACAGTTCCGGGCTTGGCTATAGGCATAGCCATCCTGATAGTGTTATCGGTGCTTTTCTTTTTTATATATCCATCTACAAAAACCGAAAAAACCTCATCCGACACATCGCTTACCAACAATCAAGCACCAACAACCACCATATCAAATACCGATACACTGGACACACATGCAGTAAAGGAAACACATTCTGAACCCCCACTAGCACCGGAAGTCACAGTGCCCGTCAAAAGTCAAAATGATGCCACCACGGAAGATAGTGGAAAGTCCAAAGCCAAATTGGTACAAGACTCCATAAAACTCAGAAAAATAATGGAAGATGCCTTGCTGCCATTATATCAGAAATACTTGGGTGAGGAATCAAACCAAGACCAAGGATGGGTAGAGGCTGATATTCAATTCCAAAATGCTTGCCCAGAGATATATGTACAGTTGCGCAAAAAATATGAAGGGAAATATTCCAAGGATTTATTCGACGAAGTATGGAGCGAAGTGCGCAATTATTACAGATTCACCAAAACTTTTAATTATAATTACCACGACATCCATATCAATCAATAACGGGGCTTTAGACTTTAGTTTTTGGCTTTCCCCACTATTTTTTCCGTAGGCGACGTCGAAACCGTCGCTTAAACTCACAAACTCAAATCAAAATGGATGAAATGGATGATACAACTATATGAATCATCCCTTATCTTTGTAGGCATATTCAAACAAAAAATGCAACTATGAAGAAAAACATTATCCCAACTATTGCTGTGGTGGTCCTTTTGTTCACCTCTTGCTCCAGTTATTTCAGTGTCGAGAAAATGAAGTCTAATTATGAAAGGCGCGCCCATTCCACCACTATCGTGGGAAAAATGCTCAGCACCGACAAGCGTGAAACAAACATCTACAACGCAGTAAAAGTGTATATGAATGAGAAAGAAGTGGAGCACCCGTTCCAAGTCATTGCTTTGGGAGCCTATCGTCCATTCATTATCCCACTCATTCGCCGCGAACGTCCAAGAATCGAGAAATATTACTTCTTACGTGCTGCCAAACAAGCATACAAACTGAAAGCCGATGGTGTAATCATCGATGACAAAAACAATTACCGTATCATCAAATATAACGATTAAAGAAATAAGTCGCTCACATATTTATGTCTTTGCAAATATGGGAACCTTCTTCGGAACGAGAAAATGCAATTAATTTTGTGCTTTGATTGGATTTAGATAAAATCCAAACGCTCAAAATGCAAAAAAACTTTGTATTATTTTCGCTTTTACGGATTTTTCACTATATTTGCAACGTCGTAAAGGATACGGCAAGACATATTTAGGAAGCGTTTGGCTATTCCGCAATGGTGAATCTCGACAACTCACTTGCAACTGGAATAGAAGGAACGCTCTCCCTTGGGTATAATATATAATCATAGATTATATACAACCTAAGGTGTGAGCGACTTTTCTTATTCGTTGCAAAGGCAGTCGAGAGCCCACCATTGGAATAAGTTAAGTTGGCTCACACTTTCTTTTTGTGCCTTACAATAATAATCTTATTTACAACACCTTTAGAGCCTAAGAAAAAAACATGAGTATGAAAAGAATAATAATCCTTTCTACCCTGTTTTTCCTTTTTGCTATTGTACAAGGGAAAAACTATCCATTTGACATACGACGCTCTTATAGTGTAGAGGTCGTAAGAGTGGCACCACAAGGAACTAAGTTCTACAAAGTATGGGGTGAGGCAAATTCAGTAGATAAAGCTATTGATCAAGCCCTACAAGATGCTGTGGCCGCGACCCTGTTCACTGGTGTATCTGGCAATGAATCAGCAGGATCTGTACCAGCAATATGCGGTTCAAAAGAAGCTTATGATAAACACCGCGATTACTTCGATCATTTCTTTAAGAAAGGAGAATTCCTACAATATGTTAGGAATGTCAACAGTCAATACCCTTCCGGTGAAAACAACGTAAGAACAAACAAAGGACATCGCGTGGCATTATATGTTGAAATTAAATACGATGCGCTTCGTGAGAAATTAGAGCAAGACGGTATTATCAATTCTTTAAACGATTATTTTTAATATATGATACGGAATATTATTTTTGTTTTCATGTCCATGTTTTCCTTGTTTTCAACAGCACAAGATAACAATGAACGCAGAGCTATGAAGCCTACCATTATGGTTGTGCCTGAAAAAGCTTGGTGTATTAACCATGGCTATACTAAAAATGGTGGTCAAGTGGACTATGAAAAGGCTTTATTAAATAATGATGTGCTGAATGTCATCATAAAAATGGGAGGCATCATGGAGGAACGAGGCTATCCACTGAAACTTCTTAGCAGTACCCTTGATGAATTATCCAATGAGGAAACTCTCGATATGACTCTCACATCCAAGAACGACGGCGAAATTGTAGAAAACGACTTGGATAAACTACTACGTGTAGCCCAAGCAGACATAATCGTAAATATAGCATTTGAAAGAAAGTCATACGGTCCACGTAACATGATGGAATTCAGAGTAACCTCGGTTGATGCAGCAACATCAAAACAAATTGGCGGCGAGATAGGACGCAGTTCTGCTTCAGGTGCCCCCATGTCAATATTATTGGAAGAGTCTGTACTAAGTTTTATCGACAATTTTTCAGCCAGTATTATGCGCTTTTTTCAAAATACAGTCGACAAAGGTCGTGAAGGTACTATTATTTTCAAGATTGCGACTGACAGTCCACTAAACTTTGAATCAAATGTTACATTAAATGGTGAGACGGGTGAACTGAATGAGGTGATTGATTATTGGTTAGATGAAAATACAGTCAATGGTTCTTATTCCACTAGTTCAAAGTCAAAAGTCAGATTGGTATACGAACAAGTTCGATTCCCTTTGTTTGGAAAAGGGAAGTTCGGTGGGAAGCAAAAAGCTCTTAATGCTGAGTCATTCATGAAACCTATTGGCACATTCCTGTCACAATTCGGTTTGATTGTTTCTGTAACTCCTATTGGTTTAGGAAAGGCTTATGTTGTGATTGGTGGACAATAAAACATGGTAATATGAGAATCAAATTATTATTTTTATTTACTTTTTTAGCATCTATTTGTTATGCGCAAAAAATAGAACGAATGGGAACAATATGTCTTGTACCATATATTCCTGAGGATGTTGAGCTGAAAGAAAACGTTCGTCTTTACCTATTGGACAAATTGTCACAAATAGCAACTGCCGGAGGTGTTTCAGGACAGGGGTTTGACGATAGATTTATTATTACGGCCAACATACGTATGATAAACCAAGCAACAACTTCAACCATTCCATCAAAAACTACTGTACGTATTTCTGTATCATTTTTCATTGGCGATGGTATTGATGGGACTTTGTTTGCTTCGACTAATAAAGAAGTAACAGGAATTGGGAAAGATTGCAACGAAGCATATATTTCGGCCATCAGAAAGATACCTACTAATGACCGTCAGCTTTTGGAATGCATTGAAACGGGGAAAAACCGAATAATAGACTATTACAATAATATTGCAGGTAGCATCATCAGTTCTGCCAAATCATCTGCTGCATCTGGTGACTATCAAGGTGGTATTAATCAACTACTCTCAATACCAATACAATGCAAAGCCTATCAACAGGCACAAGCATTAGCGACTGACTTCTGCAGACAAGAGATAGAAAACAATAACCGAACCCTATTGGCGAGGGCAAAAACCGCATGGGCTGCATCTCCCGATAAAATCGGGGCTGAACAAGTACGTGAGTTCCTAAACAGCATACAATATCCATCATCAGAAATCCTATCTGGCCTAAAAGAACTATGCGATGACGTGTCTTCACGACTGATAGATATTGACAACAATGAATGGAAAAAAGAGATGGAGGAGATGCAAAATAGACAAGAAAGAGATATGGAACGTATCAAGAGTGAAAAAGAACGTTCCATTGCATACATCAATGCTGCGGCCTCCGTGGCAAGGGTAAGGGAAGCAAATCGACCAAGGATTATTTATAGAATATATCATTGGTGGTAATACTATAACTGAAGTTTCCCACCCTCACAAATTACGTAAAAGTTTTATTATCACGAATTTAAGAATTTTAGAATTGATAAGCAGATGAAAAGAATTTTGAAGATATAAATTCATCATAATGGAAAATTCTTTAATTCTCAAATTCGTGATAAAAAGGGTGGGAAAGTTCAGTACTATAATTAATTTTTATGTCCTCATTGTCATGAATTAAATTGTTAATATAAATATAATAATTATGAAAAAAATCATTCTTATGGCATTGTTGTCTGCGTTGAACATTTTCAACGTAAGCGCACGCAAATTTTACGATTCAAAAAGTATGATTATCGGCATATCTGGTAACCTCACCGAATTGGAAGAGGGAGGATTCTCCAATAAATACTTCAGGAATGACATCCAACTCCCAGCTGAAGCATTATCGACAGGTAAAAAATACAACAAACAAAAATTACTAAAGGCTTTTGAACGTGAAAGAACTGGGAAAAAAATATTGGATATGCTGTTCCAATATGATGGACATTCTCTTTCGGAATCTTTATTGAAAGACAGGGCTTTCCAAAACGTTCAACTTATGGATGAGGAGCGTGCACAGATTGGAGTAATAGACAAAGAGACTATACTCAGAGAAGATTATCTACCAATCTTAGAAAGTAATTACATCTTCCTTACCAGAACGGTGAATATCGGGAAAAGTATTGGACAATTACTCGTTGAAGACCCAGAAAAGGATGACCGATATAGAACATATTGGATTGTATTCAAAGTAGATATAACCAAAGATATTCTCGAACAAGTGTTCAATTGTTGGAATGATATGAATAAATATGACCAGATAAATGTTCCCATAAAATATGTCGCATCAGGATGTTTCAAAAAAACTACAGCCAAAACTGAAGAAGTGAGAAACCTCTTAGCACGAAGCGTCTCTCAAAAAGTTGAAGCATTTGCCATACGTGGACAAATCACAGACAACCATCCTCTCACTGTGAACATAGGAGGTTTTAACGGGGTACAACAAGGAGACCGCATGAAAATATATAGGCAAAAGGTAAACAGTAAAAACGAGTTCTCATCAGTCACTATAGCTAACACAAGAGCAGGTTATGTCTCTGCTAATTCAACCCGACTGTTTGCACTTTCTGGCCAAAGTTCGTCTTATAAAAAAGGTGATATCGCCGTAATAAGATTAGACCGTGGCATAGGCCATAGTCTTACTTATAATTTGCTTAGTATGGAATATGAAACTAAATACCATGGCGTGTCATACACTTTTGATAAACGTTTTGCCTTCAACAAGCATGGCATCTCTTCATATGCATTAGGATCGATAGGCCTGATTATGGATAAATCAGAAGATATTGACATTGAGTTTGACCATGGAATTGAGTATGATGATATGCCTTCTATAATAGATGTAGGCCTTGGCTTAGGTCTTGGAAAAACATTCTTTAGCCGTGTTGAAATCATGCCCTATGCTATGGTACATTATTTATATGCGCTTGGTGAAGAGGATGATTACGAAGATTTCACTGAAGCTGTTAGAATTCCTATCGGAGTTAAAGCTAATGTCAATATTTTATATCCATTGCAACTGACTTTGGGTGCAGAATACAATTTCATGATACAAAAAGAACCCGAAGAAAGTTGGGGAGACAGTGAAGGCGCTATTTATAAAGGTTGGGGCATTTCTGCTGGATTACGTGTGGTCTTCTAAAAAAGTGAATAGTTTTTTGGCTACAATCTCCAACAATTATACAATTCAGAGAAAGGAAAAGAACTTTTGAAGAAACTAAAGAAAGAAAATGAAGAATGGATAATTCCTTCATTATGTAATGAAGAATTGAATATATCATCGACATAACCTAAGAATAAATAATAAGCTATATGAAACGACTATTAACTTCAGCGGCATTGTTCCTATGCTCGCTAATGACATTCGCTCAATTTAGTGGATCGGGGTCGGGAACGGAAGATGACCCCTATCTGATTTTCAATGAAACGCAACTGTCGCAGATGGCCAATTTCCTGAATCAAGATGGTGTGGTGTTTCGTTTGATGAACAACCTTAATCTCACCAATTGGATTAATAGCAACAGTCCAACTCAGGGTTGGCAACCCATTGGTGTGGAATCCTCGCCCTTCAAAGGGAAACTCTTGGGTAACAACAAAACCATTACTGGTCTTACCATCAACCGGCAGTCGGCATCCTATGTGGGCTTCTTCGGGAAAACCGATGGAGCCATTATCGAAAACATTACCATCAAAGGCTCGTCGGTGAAAGGCAAGCAATATGTGGGTGGTTTTGGCGGCATGGTTATCAATTCTACAATTTCCAACGTCAATATAGAGTTGACAAGTGGCGTTGTAGGTGAAACGTATGTGGGTGGTTTTGGCGGTCAAATTACAGGCTCCACCATCAATACCATCTCTGCCACAGCCAATGTGTCGGGCACACAAATCATCGGTGGTGCCTTTGGTTCAGCAAGCGAAAGTTCTTTCACTGGAGGTACTCTCACAGGCGCCTTTACCGCTTCAGATGGTAAAATTGGCGGTGTGATTGGTACTGCTTCAGGCTGTGAATTGCAAGATATTTCCTCTACAGGCAATGTCACTGCCAATGGAGATGTCGGCCATGCCGCAGGTGCCATAGCCGTTGTGGAAAATATTGCCACACTTACTAATTGCGCTCATTATGGCAATGTCACAGGCAAGACGATTGTCAGTGGATGCATTAGTTCAATACAATCTGGTAGTTCTGTCACATTCGCCTCCTGCTCCTCGAAAGGTAAACTTACCAATGAAGGTGACTATACTGGTGGTATGGTTGCTGTTACTTATGGCTTGTGCTTAGGGGGCATGGAAAGTTGCAGCCATTTCGGGGATATCAATGGCAAAAATCATGTTGGAGGTATGATTGGAGCAGTAGTAAATGCGGAGAGACCGATTCTTCATACGTATGTGGTGAAATATTCGAGTTCCTATTCATCAACAGGAAATGCTAACAGTTCGTCTTCTTATACTAAAAATGAATCTATATCCAATAGTTCTGAGGTGATAACTGCCACCCTCAACAATTGCGCTGCTATCGGCAACATCAATGGCAACAACTATGTAGGGGGAATGATTGGTTCAGACCAGTCTGGCTATACGTATATCCCTGAACAAAAAACAACGTCTTTGGGCAATGGCTATTATTATAATTACCTATGGAAAGATGGCGAATATACAGGCATTTATACTTCAAATGATGAAAAAATAACCCTCACCTATTATGATTACACTCGCAAGACCGCTTTCCTAAATATCACCAACAACTACTATAGCGGAAAAATCAACGGTACAGAACAAATTGGAGGCATCGCAGGTAAAAAGGCAACAGGTGAAATCATCAAAAATTATGCCTACGGCAATATTATTGGTGCATCGAATGTGGGAGGTGTTGTTGGCAATATGGCTAAACAAGAAGACAACACGTTGACCGTTAAAAGTAATATTGCCATCTGCTCTACCATCTCTGCCACCACTGCCAATATTGGGCGTATTTACGGCTCGGTAGAAGACGCTGATCTTGCTGTCATCGGTGCCGTTGGCTCAGCTGATGGCAACCGTGCCCTTACCCAGTGCAAGGTCATCTTGCAAGGCGTGGTGCAAGAGGTGGAGGATAACCTGCAGCATGGTTCCACCATTGGTCCTGATTTGTTGCGGTTGAAGGCCACCTATGTCGCCATGGGCTGGGACATGAACAACAATTGGAACATCCTTGAAACCGAGTGTTTCCCCTACAAGAAATACCAAGCCGCACCACCCGTGATAGAAAGCAGTCTCGTTTCACAGGCTACAAATATTTCGGGTAAAAGCATTGATGGCGGCACTGTCTATCTATATTACAAAGACCGCAACGCCGTTTCCACGGAATGTACAGGCAACGTATGGTCTTTCACCACCGAACCGTTACAAAGTGGTGCACAAGTGCAAATATATGCTGATGTGGAAGGGTTGACTCCCTCCTACTTTACCACCACCAATGTTGGCTATCCTGGCAGCGGCACAGAAGATGACCCCTACCGCATCTATACCGCCGAGGACTTGCAAGGTGCCAGCAACAGGGGATATTATCAGGTGATGAACGACATCAACCTTACCACCTGGATTGCAGAGAATAGTCCAGAGAAAGGCTGGGTGCCTATCGGCCGCAACAGTGGTGATGCCACCTATATCGATGGTGCAGGTCATACCATCAGCGGACTGTGGACAAATACGACAGAAGACTATACAGGACTCTTCTCCAACTACTCCGCAGGGCAAATCAAAAATCTAACCGTGGAAGTGGCCAATGGCAAGAGCGTGAAAGGCGGCAACTATACAGGCATCCTCATTGGTCGCATGGCCAATGGCACAATTCTCAACTGCCAAGTTAAGGGCAATGTGGAGGGCACCAAATATGTTGGTGGTATTACTGGCTACTCCGAGTCAAACACCCTAACAACACTTTCATTCGACGGAACGGTAAAGGCTTCTTCCGAAGAAGCAAGTGTAGGAGGCATTGTCGGACATGCAAAATCATCACCCGCCACCAACTGTACTGCCTATGCTACTATAAATGCTACCAACGCAACGGCAAACGCTGGAGGCTTGATGGGATTGTACGAAGATGGACGCATCAGCAAGTGTTTGGCAGATGTCGCTATCACCGCCACTGGTGCCAACAGCAATGTGGGAGGTTTGGTTGGCTATCTTATCGGAGATGTGCAGATTTCACTGTCGAAAGGTAATGTCTCCGCAACTGGTGCTGGCAGCAACACAGGTGGACTGGTAGGCTATGCCAAAAACTCTGCCATCGTCAACAACTATAGCACCGCCAATGTCAATGGTACAGACTTTACTGCAGGTCTGGTGGGTTATGCCTACGCCACCTCTATTGACAAATGCTATGCGAAAGGTGATATCACGGGCGTGCAATATGGTGCAGGTGTAGTGGGTGAGTTGGAGGCAGCCAATGCCACTCTTACCAATAGCGTGGCCGTCAGCAATATCCTTTCACTTACAGCACAGTCATCATGGGGCAGCCGTGTCATCGGCGGGTTCAAAAGTGGTGCACCCACGCCCGACGAGAGTAACTACGCCCTCGCAACAATGCAGGTGTCGCTCAATAATATACCACAAAGTAAGACCGATGACCTTGTGGAGGGAATCGCCAAGACAGAGACAGAACTGAAACAAGCAGCCACCTACCAGAACCTCGGTTGGGACTTTTCTACTATCTGGGGCATTGATGAAGGTGAGATATATCCTTACCTGCTCTGGGAAGTTGATGTGAATCCCGTCGCAGACATCTCGTTCGACAAGACCTCATTGCTCATCGCAGTGGGAAAGACAGAGACCATCACCGCCAACATCCTGCCATTGGGTGCCACCAATAAGCGGCTCGACTGGACCACTAGCAATGCCACCATCGCTACAGTAAGTGATGGTGAGGTGACGGCCGTGGCAGTGGGAACAACTACTATCACCGCCACTGCTACCGACGGTTCAGGCGTAAGCGCAACTTGTCAGGTGACCGTAGTTGCCAATCATGATGCTGCTATTGCTGAACTACAATCACTCGTTGATCAAGCACAAGAACTTTACAATAACAGCACAGAGGGAGAGAACATCGGTGAATATGTCACAGGCTCACGTGCCGCCTTGCTGGCCGTCATTAGGAGTGTAAGAGCAAGAATCTCCAGTACCATGACCGACGAAACCATCAACGAGTGCACTTCAGAGATAAGTGACGCTATTGCACAGTTTGAAAGCCAACAGGTGACAGCAGGTGAGGACACTGACTACAGCCAAATAGACAATACGCTCTACATTGAGCGCGTTGAGGCGTCAGCTGGAGGACAGGTGCAACTCTCCATCAAGATGAAGAACACCGTGGAGGTGCAAGGCTATCAGTTCGACCTCTATCTGCCAGAAGGTGTAACCATCGCCACCGACGAGGATGGATTCCCCATGGCAGAATTGAGTACAGAACGCACTACGGAGCGGAAAACCGACTATTTCAACTGTTCCATGCAAAGCGATGGTTCTCTCCGTGTGCTCTGCGGATCGTCCAAAGGGTATACCTTCAGCGGCTCAGACGGCGAGGTGGCCATTATCACCCTTACCATTTCCTCCAACATTGAGGAAGGCGAGCATCCTATTATCATGAAGAATATCCGATTGAGTGACAAGGGTTCCGTTCCCTATGTTACCAACTACCTGAAATCCACACTGGTTATCTCTTCCTATACGCTGGGCGACGTCAATGCTGACGGCAGTGTTGACGTGGCCGACTTCATTGCCGTGGCCAACCATATCCTTGGCAACACCCCAGAAGTCTTTGTGTATAAAGCAGCCGATGTTAATGTTGACAATTCCATTGATGTGGCTGACTTCATCGGTATCGCAAACATGATTCTAAACGGAGCCACAAGTGCCAACCAAAGTCATATCATGATGGCACCACGAAAGGCAGGTAACCTCACGCTAACCGATATCGATGCACTCAGCAACGCAATCTATGTCGAACCTGTTACGGCAAATCCAGGTACACAACAGGTGCTCTCCGTAAAGATGAAGAACGTTGATGCTATAGCAGGATTCGAGTTCAACTTACAGTTACCCGATGGCATAACTGTTGCCACCGATGAAGATGGACTGTTGATGGCCGAATTGAGTACTGAACGTACTACAACAAGAAAGACTGATTATTTCAATTCATCTATTCAGCAAGATGGCACGCTGAAGGTTCTCTGCGGTTCCTCTACCCCAAATCCACAGACGGGGAAGGTGTATACTTTCAGCGGCAACGACGGAGAAGTGGCGCGCATCACGGTTAATATTCCAGAGGGCTATAACGCGGGAGAGTATGCCATCCACATACTTAACGGTATTTTGGCTGATGCTGATTCTCATAAGACTGAATTGGAGGCCGATATAACCTCACTGCTTACTATCGAAGAAATGGGTGACGGCCGGATACATTTCGCTGAGACAGACACATCACTGCCTTCCTTTACATTTGGAGAGAAGGCCGACGTGACAGTGACACGCACCATCAACGCCAACGAGTGGAGCACTATCTGTCTGCCGTTTGGCATGACTG
>OMXV01000028.1 GCA_900315075.1 uncultured Prevotellaceae bacterium
CCCCACTCTGGTACAACAACATCGCCAATGAAATTTGGCGAGATTTCCATACGCATGATGTTTAGACCTACTACAGACCTGCGCCCATATAGCAATTCAACGGGCCTGGTGTCGTTGCCGAAGGGGCACATGGCACCGTCGCAGCACGCTGCGCCAAATCCTGTTACAGTCTGATAACGGGTGTCGGTAACGGTTATGGTAATTGTCTTAGCCTCGACAGCTATAGCGGCAACTAAGGCAAAAATGAAAATAATACTTTTTTTCATGTGTTAAGTATGTATTTATTCAGAAAACGTGAAGTCCACTTTCTGTACCCCAGAACCGTAAATGGTTCGGAAATCATCTCTCATGGAGATGACATGATAGCCAGAATCGCGCCATTTCGATGCCAACGAGAGTGCCTTCTCGCGATTAGCATGGTCGCGTGTGTCATCGTCGGCGACAAGCATGAAAGCTGCGCTGCGATACTTGTTGTTCAGACAGTAGTTGTGCATGGAGCAGTCACCGCTACTGTTGCCGAACGACAGCACGGGCACCTTGCCTATCTCTTGGGATATCTGCAAGACTTTGTTGGTCTTAAGGTTCTTGATGATAAGCTCGTCGGTGCGTATCAGATTTTCCTCTTTTCCCATGGTGTAGTTGACACCAGCTTCCTCTCCTTGGCTGCTGGACACAAGTTTCACATCCATGCCAATCACCCTGTTAGGTGCTATGCCGATAGACTCTACCAAAGCCCGGCAGATAAAACGGTCGGAACCAGAGACGACATAAAAAGTGAAACCGTTGGCTTTCAGATAATTGAACACTTCCAGCATGGGCTGGTAGAAACTCTGACCGTAGGTCATACCAGTAAATCCGTTGGCAGGTAGGGACGCGTAAGCTTTCACATAAGCATCGAATTGGGCAAGAGTCATTCCTGCGTAGGCTTTAGCTGCCGCCTGAGCGTGCTGCATGTCGAAATGGTCGGGAAGAGCTGTTCCATGGCGGACAAAATCCCTGATGGCTTGTGCTGCCTGTCGCACATCCTCTGGAGCTTTGTTCTTGTAAGAAGGATCATCCAGGACGCGGTATTCGAGCAGATTGTATTCAAAATAGGTGGGATAGAGTTCGCCAACGAAAGTTCCGTCCATATCAAATGTGGCAATACGGTCTTCCTCTTTGATGAAGTTGGGCGACTTTGGGTTGGTCACATCTTCGACATATTCCTGCAAGGCTGTTAGCGCCTCACACTTGTTCCATGAGTTGAAACGTTCTTTTACTACTATGGTTTCGTCATCATCATCACTGTGACATGATGTCATGACCGGGCCGCACGTGAGGATGGCGACCAGCATCCATAAGATACTTTTTCTCATTTTATAAAAACATAGTTTAAAATTGGCCTGCAAAGGTACTACATTTTTGGGAATAATCGAAAAGGTATGGTCCGTTAATCCTGATTATTTATCTTCGCACAAATTTTTTGTTATTTTCAATCACAATGCCGTGGGTGCTCTCTGTGGCTGGAATACCGTCGAGGCGGTAGGTTTGCGACTCACCTGTTTGTTGCTGTGGTACAGCAACAGGCTGAACGCTTGTGGTCAAGCTCTCATATTCTGCGCGTGCGGCTGACAATAGTTCACGGAATGTGGGGTCGGCATGGAGGCGAGCTACGAGGGCTGAAGTCATCTGGCGGGTAGCCTCGATGTCGGTGAACCAGTGGTAACCCACAATCAGGCGGTTGCGACCATATTCATAACCACGTCGCAAAATTTCGTTCTGATGGTCGGGAGCCACCTCAACCATTACCAAAGCCTCTGCCCAGCCTAAATTGGTATGGCCAGATGGGAAGCTGCTCTTGCCACGCTCCTTTTCCTCGTCACCAGCTACAAACGATGGTTCATTCAGTTGCACGAAAGGTCGTTTGCGGAAACGAATGGGTTTCAGACGGTCAGCAGTATCGCTGGCTTTTTCGAGCACGTAGCTCAATAACTGCGTAATGGCGGGTGTATCTTCGTCGGTGAGCTGAATGCCGATGGCCTCACCCATCACCTTCTGCATCATATTGACACTATAATCGGCCTCAACCTTGGCAGTATCGCCGCGTTCGGTAGTTCGTATGGGTTTGTTGCTCCAATACAACATCAGGTCGGCCATGTAGCGGGCGGAGGTGGTATCTACAGGGGTGTTCAGTATGCGTTCACCATGTGGAACGTCGAAGTCCTCGCTGAAAGGATATCCATCGGGTAAAGTGACTCCCTTTAACCTGGCATACTCGGCACGAGCAGCGCGGATGTCCTCATCGAAAGTAGGGTTGCAGTGAGCACGTGCGATGGCGGCAGCAGCAATGAGATAGCCTGCGGTGACGTCGCTCTGCCAGTGGGCTCCACTGATGACACGGTTCTCGCCAAACTCATAACCGCGGCGCATGATGGTGTCCTGAAGTGCAGGCCACATCTCTGCAAATGTCAATGCTGTAGCCCATCCGAATGCCGTGTGCCCCGAAGGATAGGAGCTGTTGGTGTACAGGAAGTCAGTGTCATATTGCGCCCATAATGGTTCGTTCATCTGGATAAAAGGACGTTTGCGCTCAAATTGATTCTTAGCAGCCGCAGCACTCATATCACCCGTATGGTAAGCTTTATTTAACAGACGGCTAAGGGCTGGGGTCTTCTCGTCACTGATGGTGTCGAGTTCCAACACCTCGGCCATCACCGTGCGCATGATGTCGGGCAACCACAGCGATTCGCGGCTGGCTTGTGCACCCCGCTCTGTGGGGCGCATCGTCTTACCCCACTGCCACTGAGCCATATCGTCAATGAAAATGTAACTCGTTGTGTCGGGGGGTGCTGGCAGGAAATAATTTGCGTCGGGCAGTTCTTCTGGTGCCACATAGATAAGTTCTTCTGCTGCTTGTGCCATAGTCCCCTGGGCAACCATGCACAATGAGGCAATAAATAGTAATAGTTTTTTTGTCATATAAATAATGCTTATAAGAATGTAATTGATGCAGTGATTTATATCATGGTGTGCAAAGGTACAACTTTTTTTGCATTTATCGGCTAATCTTTTTTTAAATTGGTCTCAATGAGTATGATTGTCTTGTTAATTCAACAAAAATGAGTATCTTTGCAGCGATAATTGGGATTTTCCCCTTTTCGCTTAAAAACATTTTTTTCAAATTAGTAGGTGGTCATATACTACACCTGCAGGAATTAGATTACGGTATTTTTGATTACCACTAAAAGACAACTCAATGAAGTTATCCTATTTTTCTTTAATGGTGACCTTCCTCTTCTGCCTTTCTGTCCAGGCACAAGATGACGAGGTGGAGATGCCGCTTCAGCCGCTTCATAATCTCCAGTTCAACATGGAGGCGCAGGTGTCGGCTTCGGAGGGTGTCACACCGCTGTGGTTGAACGCCAACAAGCATGGGTTGTCATCGTTGGAGAATGTCAATGGGTATATGCGGGCGGCTGTTATTAGGCCGCTGTCAACGGATAGCCTGAGGAAATGGGGCATAGGTTATGGTGTAGATGTGGCAGTGGCCACAAACTACACCAGCGATGTAATTGTGCAACAGGCATTTGCTGAACTGCGCTGGTTGCATGGTGCCTTGTCGGTGGGAAGTAAGGAATATCCCATGCAACTGAAAAACAATGCACTCAGCAGTGGCTCTCAGACCTTAGGCGTCAATGCACGGCCCGTGCCGCAAGTGCGACTTTCAATGCCCGACTATTGGACGATACCTCTTACGCGAGGATGGGTACAAGTGAAGGGGCATCTTGCTTTCGGCATGATGACCGATGATAACTGGCAGAAGGACTTTACACATCAGCAAACGAAATATACCGAAGGTACACTCTTCCACAGTAAGGCTGGGTATTTGAAGATAGGTGGAAACAATGAGTTTCAGGCGCCACTGTCACTCGAATTAGGTTTGGAGATGGCATCAACATTTGGAGGACGCTCATATCTGGTGCCTGGATGGGGAAGTGTCATCGACGTGATGCATAATCAGGGTGGACTTCGAGGAATGAAAAATGCACTCATGCTGGCGGGGTCCGACCAAGACGAGGGCGTCTATCACAACGCTGCAGGCAACCAGTTGGGCAGTTGGATGGCACGTGTCAATTATGATGAGGAGGAGTGGAAAGTAGGTGCCTATATTGACCATTTCTTCGAAGACCATTCACAACTTTATTTTCTTGGAAAATCAGGATATGGCACTGGCGACCGATGGAACAACCGTACCAACGGTCTGATGGTCTATAACCTGAAAGATATGTTGCTCGGTATAGAATTGAATCTGAAATATGGTACATGGCTGAGAAACCTTGTCGTGGAATATATCTACACAAAAGACCAAAGTGGCCCTCTCTATCATGACAATACACCCAACCTGCCCTTTAAAGTCAGTGGCATCGACAACTACTACAATCATTCCACCTTTACAGGATGGCAGCATTGGGGGCAGGTGATGGGAAATCCGCTCTATCGCTCGCCCATTTATAACGATGATGGAATCATCGATGTGCGCGACAATCGTTTCAAGGCCATCCATATCGGAATGTCGGGACAACTCGGACAATTCGGACTACTCAGATCACTCGGACAATTCGGTCAATTGGATTATCGCCTCATGGCCACTTATCAGAGTGGTGTGGGCACCTACGTCAATCCTTATACGAAGCCACACCACAATCTAAGTCTTATGGCCGAAGGCATCTATCGCGTGGAAGAGGGTTTCTTCCATGGGTGGCAGTTCAAGGCGGCTGCGGGCTTGGATATTGGCTCCATCCTTGGTAATAACTACGGATTGCAAATCACCATATCAAAGCAATTGAAGATTAAAGATTGAAAAATGAAGATTGAAAATTGAAGATTGAAGATTGTGTTCACTATGCTGCAACATCGTTGCAGCCCCCAATTCCTTTTTGTTATAATCTCTTTAAAATAATAGCACATGCGAAAAACGTTCCTCTTCACCATCATCACCGTCATTGTCGCTGTCTTCCATGCCTGCGACAATGTGGAATTTTCCACAGATGGAAATCTGTACGGTTATTGGCATTTGGTCGCTGTCGATACACTCGGCACGCAGCAAACATCTGATATGAGTCGCCAGCGGATATTCTGGTCGGTGGAGAGTAGGTTGGTGGGGATGTGCGACCGCGATGGTGTGCATCCAGAGATTATCTGTGAATTTGAGAGGGTAGGGGACACCTTGGTTTTCCATAACCCTTATTACTCAAACCGTAACGAAGGCGACATCCTTATCGACGATGTGCAGGTCTTGGCCCCTTACGGCCTGTCGTCTATGCAGCCCAAATTGTATGTAGAAAAACTCTCATCTGGAAAACTTATCCTCCTCACACCACAACTGAGGCTGAAATTCAAAAAACTGTAGGCTTTAATCGCACACATCCACTTTTTTCGGGCAACCCCTACGACTAATCAATTTTTAAAATGGACTAAAGCCTAAAGTCTAACTAAAAACTTTCTCTCCCTTCTCTTGTATCTTTATGTTAATCAGATAATTGAATATAAAGAAGAGAACAATATCGACTACTAACGACCAAGTGAGCTGCATATTCAGCACAAAGGTCATCACAACGTTGATAGCTGCGAAAAACAAGGCGATTGTCAGAATACACCCTAATGCCTGATGCTGGTTCATACCCGTGCGCATCAGTTTATGATGGATGTGGTTTTTGTCGGCATCGAACAGCGGCCGATGATGTTGCATACGTACTAATACTACCCGCACCACATCAAACATTGGTACAATCAGCATAGTAATCGACAATATTAGACCGTCGGTGTGGAATGGAATGACATTGGGATTGTTCATGGCGAATTTCACAAAAAGGAAACCTAAGATGAAACCTAATGTCAGACTGCCAGAGTCGCCCATGAATATCTTGCGGTTTTTCTGCGGGTCGCCAAAGAGATTGAAGTACAGGTAGGGTACAAGCACGCCCATCAGACCAGCAATAAGCATGGCATAAGTCCAGATATCTTCACGCATGAAACATGCAAGGAAACCGCAAAGAGCAAGAAACGACAGTCCACCTGCCAGACCATCAATGCCGTCGATTAAGTTGATGGCATTGTCGATAAATACCATGATAAACACCGTCAGAGGTGCACCAACCCAGAATGGTATCTCATGGATGCCTAAAAAACCGTAAAGGTCGTTGATGTAAAGGCCTGAAATGGGCATCAATGAGGTGGCAATTATCTGTACCACAAACTTTGTCTTCGCATCGAGGCCGATGAGGTCGTCGATGATGCCAACACCATAGATCAGCAGGAGACTAATGAAGAAAAAGCAGGTCCACAAACTCACCTTCAGCGGTTCATGGCCTGTCATGGGAGGCATCACTGTCATCGCCAAAAGAAAAGCAAGCACCATGCTTGGCATAAAACTGATTCCTCCAAGGCGAGGAATGGCATGGGTGTGCATTTTCCTTTCATTGGGAATATCATACAAATGGCGACGCTTGCAGAAATTCATAATCAATGGAATGATGATGAATCCGCACAACGCGCTCACGATGAACGCCGCAACGACGAGCAGAATATGTTGGAACATTTACAACCAATCTTAATTTTATATAAATATAACTCAACATATCCTTAAATATTGCATGTATCAGCCCCTTTTTGTGTCACAAAAGTAGTTTTATTGAGATACCTCGGGATTGAAATCTACGGTGACTTTTCGCTGTTGGATAATGAAGATGAAGAAGATGAACTGAATCAGTGACACCATGTTGAGCACGAAGTTTTCTTGATAAAACTGGAGTACCAAAGCGTAGGTGATATACACATAAAGACATTTCGCTACACCGCTGCCATAGCGCATCTGGCGATAGCACCAGCCGCTCACCACACCGTAGAACATCGCGAAAACAGCAACTCCTTTATAGCCAAAATCGAGATAGAAAGGCTGAAAAACCGTATAGACATTGGTGGGAAGCGGTACCCACACAAATTCCTGTAACTTGTCATATACGACAAAATCACCTCCCCAGCGAACAAGGAATATATAGATGGAATAGAATGTATGTGAACCAAACTGTGGAATAAGATCGGGCTGAACTGTGCCAAAGGCGGCTGCTGGTGAGAGTATGTAGATGCCAAAGAAATCGAGAAAGGTCATACTTTCATCAGAAGAGCCATCTGAAGAGTCGCGAGCTATATTGAAAAGGAAAAATATCAACACTATCGACACTATGGAAACGATAATCGAACGCATCTTGATTACGCGTTTCTCATACAAACAGAAAATGATGGTGATGAAAAGAAAAAACAGCATACCTTTCTCCATAATCGCAAAGGCACTCATCATTGCGGCAACTACTATGGTGAGTAACTGCCAGAAGGGAATTTTCGGGTATTGCCAGAAGGCTACCACTACCATCACCTGACTCAAAACATAAGAATATTGCAGAAAACCAAATCCTTGACCACCATAGACCGCTAAAAGACGTATGTTGTTGAGCAGGTCGGAACTGTCGAACATCATGACAATCTTCAGTATCTGGTACACATACACTGGCGTGATCACCATCGTAATGACATAGAGCCAGTTGAACACGGTGCGGTTCATCTGCGGTATCTCTGATGAACGCTCATGTCCATGGTCGCTTGGCATCACATAGTATGTCGCCAATGATGATATACACAGAATGGGATACCAGATAATCAGACAGTAGAGAAATTGGTCGCTAAGCGGGTCGAGCAGCTTCCCTTGAAATTGATACATCACCAGAATGGCAAGCCACACGGCTGTGGTGACCGTCCAGGGTGAGAATACGTCGCCGACTCTCAGCACAAGAAAGGTCACAAGCATGATGGCAAGGACTATGATAATGACAATTTCCATCTAATTGGTTCGTGAGTTTATAAGTTTTTGAGTTTTTTGTTGTTACGATATTACATTATAACGAAACTAAAGCCTAATGTCCATCTTCGTCCCGTATGCAGCTGTATCACAGCTGCTTCAAATTTAGCGTCTAAACTCTAACATCTTCCTCCGGCCTAAAATGACCCATGTGGTTATGGTGAGTCCGATGAAGACGAACGAGAGAATGTAGCCCAACGTCGATGGCGAGGAGGATGTGAGGGGTACAGTGGCATTGATCAGCACGGTGAAGGTAAATGAGAACTTATCAACGAGTGCCTGGGCGCGGAGACGTTGCTCAGCGGCTTTCTCGTAAGCTGTGAACGCACTCTCGTATTCTTTCTGAAGATGCTCCTCCTCGGCACTGGCATGTGCACTGACAAGATCGTTGTGACTGTCTGCATACTGGGCGTATTCTTCACGTGCTGACTGGTAGCGACGCTCAGCCTGAAGAAATTTCGTTTCGGCGGTGGCAAGGTCGAAAAGGGCGGTCTGACGGGCTATGGCGGCAGTATGCTGCTGCAGGTGGACACGTACGGAATCCACTATCATAGCTGCTACAACGGGGTCGTTGTCGGTCACCTGGATGAGCGTGGTGCCATATCGGGCAGATGCTTTCGAGCGGATGCGCTCGTTGATGAGGCTAATTACCTCGTCGTATTCTTCAAGAGAGTCGGGAGTGGAGCGAAACAACTGCTCCCACCAGGGGCGTTGTGCATGCTCAAGGGTATAGTGATAGTAGTCGGTGCCATAGCCTTCCACCTGTACCTTCGACATTTCCACGGCAAAGTCGCGGGTCATTACAATTTTGTGGTAGGCATCGGGCATTCGCATGCCGTGATGACCGGTCATGGTGGACTTTGCCCATGCGGCGAGGTTGCTAAGGCCTAACAACAGGTCGGTTTCCTTGTGCTCGTCGGCGAGTTTTACCTGGGCTGAATATTCCTCGGGAAGGCTGACTACAACCACAGAGGCCAAAAGCAGCGATGCGGCGAATACCAGCAGATAGGTGCGCCAGTGCTGCTTGCAGACATCCCATGCACTCCAGGTGGGTCCGTCGTGTGCCATGGCCTATTCTTTTGCCTCTACGATTTTGAAAACTTGCCTACGCTTTTTCCACGTTAGGACAGCCACGCGCAATGCTCCTCCAAGAAATAAAAAGGTAAAAAGTACCGAGAGCTTTGAGCGGTTGCTGTGCTTGATGGGAACAGAGGCCGACTGGACTACGGTAAAAGCTGGAGTGCGCTCCTGTACTTTAGCACGGGCCAGTTGAAGTTGTTCATATATTTGTGTGTAAGCATTGTATTTCAACTGCATGTCATTCTCCAAGTCTTCTTCCTTCGACTTATAGGATTGGAGAATGACGTCTTGGTTGGCATCCACAAAGGCAGCATATTGCTGGCGAGCCTTCACATACTGTTCACGTGCCTCGCCGAAAAGCTGCTCCATATAGGCAAGGTCGTTGCGAGCTTTCTTCGTGCGGTAGGAGGTGATAAATGCTTGAAGGCGGTTACGCACCGAGTCGGCCATCATAGCTGCCACAAGAGGATCCTGGGCTGTCACTTCGATGGAGATGACGCTGGTTTTCTTATCTACAGAGCAGTTAATGCTGCGACCGATACTGTGGGCTATATCATATTGGTCCTTGGTCAGACGGAAGGGGTCAACCTTGGCACTATCACCAGGAGTATCGTCCTTGCTTGTCATCAGATTGTGTAGCCATTCGTTGGGATAATTCCACCAACCTTGTTTGTTGTGGTTTTTCAGATAGTCGTAGAATGACGTTTTCACGCTTCCGTCTTTAGTCTCTACCTGAATGGGGAAGAGACTCACGAGAAAGTCTGTCGATTGAATGAGGTCGGGATACAGCTCAGGGTAGATGGCATCGTTGCTCTCACCGAAGTTCATGTCCATACCCACCATAGAGGCAAGCGATGAGATATTCGACGTGAGGCTATTGCTCGACGAGGTCTCGGGAGCCAGCATCACGCTCGACTTATATTCACGGGGCGTGTCGAAGGCTACAGCCAATGCTAAGATGGCAGCGATACCAAGCCAGATGCACATCTTCCACTTGTCGGCCTTGATTGCGCGTAGCAGGCCGAAAAAGTCAAGCACTATCTTTTTTCTCTTGTATTCTGACATATTTTTATGGTTGTGAGGTTTTTAAGGTTATAGCGAAGCGACCTTATAGCCTAATAACCTTATTTCAATATACTTGCCAGTGTGGCGATGATAGCGGCGAACGAACCTACAGAGGTGGCTATGCTCAGGGTCTCTTGCAAAGAGGTCTTGCTGATGGGTTTCGAGGGCACTACAATTTCGCAGCCGGGCTGTGGCTTGGCACCATGGCTTACTTTTGCCACCTTGCCACTCATATAGATGATATATGCCTGGCGCTTCTTGGCATTCGGACCGAAACCACCGGCTTGGTCGATGTAGAAACTGGCACTTTTACCGCGCTCATAAACCACAGAGTTGGGGTGCATCACCTCGCCACTGATTTTCACCGTACCTGTGTATTGGGGCACAACGATACGGTCGCCCTCGCGAAGCACAATGTCGTCGTCGCCTCCGGGGGTGGCTATCGCCTTTTCAAGGTCGATACCCACAGGGTAGGTGTCGCCAACTTCATATTTTTGTAATTGCTGCTGTTGAGACAGGTTGGCAAGGCTGCTGTTACCACTCTTGGCAATCTGCTGCTGGAGATTCAGCTCGGCCTGCTCGCGGGCTTTCTTCAGAGCCTCGATGGCATTGAGACGCTCCTCTTGGGTATAACGGCGCTCCAGACGAGCACCTTTCACATAGGCTCGGTCGTTGACACCACCGGCGACGCGAACAAGGTCGCTAAGGCGCATGTTCTTAGACGATAGTGTGTAGGTGCCGGCAAACATCACCTCGCCTTCGATATTCACATTCTGTTGCTTGTAAGTGCCGGGACTCTTGCGCACATACACCTCGTCGAAGGGCATGAGCACGAAGCCTGGCTCACCGTCAATCACAAAACCATCCTTGATGGCAAAGCTAAAGGTTTCGGCAATAATAGAGTCGGTAGTCAGCGCATAGGGGTCGTTCACACGGCGCGCTACATCCACTTTCACCATTGAGGCTGTTTCAGTCAGACCACCAGCCTGTAAGATAAGGTCTTCGATGGTTTCATTGGCGGCGTATTTATATACAGCAGGGTAGTGTACCTCGCCGTGGATGGTGAGTGTCTGTTGCTGCATCATATCTTGCTTCGTGGGGATAAATACCACATCATTGGGCTTCAGTTCGATGTCGGTCTTTGTGCCTTCCATAATGCCGTCGATGTCGAGCTGAAGCACTTCCAATGACCGGTCTTTGCGCATACGGTGCATCACGGCATGGGCGGTGAAGGCTTCCTCACGCAAACCCTCGGCGTGCTCAATCAGTGTGCGAACACTGTTGATTTCGTCGCCCACCTGATACATGCCTGGACGGAAGACTGCACCCTTGACCTCGGCCATGTTACTATAACGGTCGAGAATGCTGTCAACAGTGATGGAGTCGCCGTCGTAGAGGTTGAATGAGGGGTAGTCAAACTCATCCACATTATACACAGACCATTCACGGCCTGTCTTGCGGATGACACGCACCGACTTGGTATAAGCATCACCAGTAAATCCACCACAGAATTTCAGCAGAGACGAGAGCGTCTCGTTACGCTTCATCTCGTAGTACATAGGCCGTTTCACTTTACCTGTGACGTTCACCAGACAGTCGTAGGTACCTACAAGCACCATGTCATTGTCGTTCAGACGTACGTTGCCGCTCAGACGACCGTTTTGGAGATATTCATATACATCCACGACGGAGAGCAACTGACCATTGCGATAGATTTTCACATTGCGCAGGGTACCTAAGTCGGTTACACCACCAGCCATATAGAGGGCATGGAATACACTGGCAAAGGCTGAAAGTGTGTAGGTGCCAGGCAGTTTCACGTCGCCCACTACATTCACCATGATTGAGCGTGTTTCGCCCACCGTGAGCCGTAAGTCACTACTTTGATAGCGTGAACCAAGTTTTTTGCGGATGGTTGAATTGGCTTGCGATACAGTCATGCCTGCAACATACACCGGACCGAAACCCTCGATAACCACAGAACCGTCAGGTGAAACGGTGCTCTCAATGGTTTTCTGTGAAGCTCCGTAGATGTCTATATACACAGCATCGCCCGGGCCTAAACGGTAGTTCTCGGGTGTGGCGATGTTCATGTTTGGCTCGAATGTCAGGTTCTTGTTCCGGAATAGGTCATGACCATAAATCTTTTTCTTGGACTTTTCATATTTCAGACGCTCCACCAAATTCTCATACATCGTGATGGTATCGCCAGGGAGCCAGTCGTTCAACTCGTCTTCAAACTCCAGAAAATCTTCATCATCTTCATCGAATGTGCGCTTGCCGTATGACTCCTTCTGAATCAACGTGCCGTTGTTGTAGCGGTTGTCGTCGTCATAGAAGTCGGAATAGCGCTCATCGTATTTTCCATCCTCGTAGGCCGATTTCTTCTTCTTGGTGTCGCGGCTGCGGTCATCGGTCTTCTCCGTGTCGTTGCTGACACCGCCAAGGCCTTCCTGCTTGGCAATACGCTCATATTTCTTGCGCACACGGCGAATCTGGTTGATGTCAACACCACGTTGCATCAACTGAATGATGATTTGTTGCTGAGACGTGCCGGCCTCATGCTCTTTGATGATGAATTTAAACACTTGATCGTCGGTCATCGACGATTGTGCCGAGATACATACAGGTATCAGCAGCACGGCAAAAAGCAATATGATGTATCTCTTCATTATGAGTTTTTGAGTTTTTGAGTTTG
Organism: uncultured Prevotellaceae bacterium; assembly: GCA_900315075.1. Classification (GTDB taxonomy): domain Bacteria; phylum Bacteroidota; class Bacteroidia; order Bacteroidales; family Bacteroidaceae; genus Prevotella. Next base: position 12,735 of record OMXV01000028.1, read on the forward strand.
TAAGTTTAAGAGTTTTCGTTACATCCATATACCGTTGCATCTAATCTATCCTTAAACACCTAACACCTCAGAACTTCTTCCCGCTAACGATGTTGTATAAGGTGCCGAGGATGATTTTGACATCAAGGCCCAGTGAGCGGTTCTCCAAATAGCGGATATCCATGTCGAGACGCTTGAGCATCTTCTCTATAGTGTCTGTGTAGCCATTGTAGAGCGTAGCTTCCGAAGTAAGGCCGGGGCGCATCTGATAAATAAGCAGATAGTCGTGGGTATGCTCTAAAATCTGGTTGATGAAATACTGTCGCTCGGGGCGTGGACCCACTAAAGACATGTCGCCAATCAGCACATTCCATAACTGGGGAAGTTCGTCGAGATGGTGCTCACGCAGGAAACGCTCAAAAGGAGTACTCTTCACACTGTCGCTTTGGGCAACAAGCTGTGGACCTTCGTCTTCCACCACTGTGCTCATCGTGCGGAACTTGTAGATGGTGAAGGGCTTGCCACCATAGCCAATGCGCTCCTGAGAGAACATCACAGGGCCGTTACGTTGAAACTTCAGGATGATGGCAAACACTAAAAAGGCCGGCGACAAGAGCACAAGACCAAGCAGTGCACAGACAAAATCTGTGACACGCTTGACACCACGCTGCACACTGCCCATGGCGTCGTGACTGTATGTCAGGCTGGCGGCCTGCTCGCTATATATCCTGGCCAATAACGACGAGATGTGGTTCGTGAAAGATTCACCCAACAAAATGGGTGGACACTTTATTAATATAACCGCAAAATTGCAAAATTGTTGCAAAGGTACTTCATTTTATTTAAAAAATCATGCAACTATCGTTTTTTTGAAAATAATTGTGTAATTTCGCACCAAAATCATACAATTAATATATTATGAAGCGTTTTTTATCCTTTTTTGTTATGGCACTCATGCTATGTGCGTGTTCGTCCAATAAAAGTAAAGTGAGCGAATATTTGCAGAATACCCATCCAGATTATAGAATCCTGGACGAGAAAATGACGGAGGGTAATGGATTTATGCCAATTAATCAATTGCAAGCTACTTGCAATGAACTGGCAAAAGCTGAAAGTCAACTAAGAAATATCATACCATTAGACAAAGAGGCTGCAATAAAAATGGCCTTAGAATATAAAGAAAAATTTGCTGATGTCTCAACTTTACTGAGTCCCGTTGGTGCGAATGATACTAAGACGATAACGGTGAGATGTGTCGCTGTAGATAATGATGAAGATTCGACACTTGTCGTGTTCTTTTTGGATAAGGAGGGCAACGAAGTGGAATGGTGCTCTTTGGATTTCCCGGAATACGAAGATGAAATTATGAGTAGCCAAAGAAAAGTGATGGACTTGGTCAACCTCGTTCTTGGGGATAATGAAGCCAAACCCGCTGCCGAGCCTATACCAGAACCAGAATCGGAGGAAAAGAGCACAGAACCAGAATCGGAGGAAAAGAACGAAGAATAGTTCAGGGGACTATCTTTGGCTTGTTCGTGTCCAGGTATTTTAGATAGAAGTTAGTCTTTCTTTACATAAGGAAGTGTGCCAAAATGAAGATTTGTACTGACGATATTTACAAATTGCAATCATTATAGCGGCCTGCAAGGCCAATGAGAACTTAGCCCAGGGCAACGCCCTGGGTTTTATGTTAGCCAAAAATCATCGCCCTAAAAGGGAAAAAGTATTGAATATCAACGCTTTTGCCTTTTCAGGGCGATGTTAATCTCTGATATATATCCAGAGCTGATATCTTCTGGCCTTTTCGGATGTTCTTGTGTGATTATTGCATTTGTCAATCTTTTTTCACCACCATAGGCTTGGTGCTGAAGTCTTTGAACATATCGAAAATTTGGCGAAGTTCGTCGTAGTTCTTTTCTGGGTGGGCAATTTGGTTGGCGTTGAACTGGTATCTAATTTGTATCTTGTTGTCAATCTTTGTGGTGAAGAGACGGCCGTCAATACCTTTGTCCGGGGTGGTGACCACGGTCTGGCGAGGATCCTCGGCCATGGTATATCCTTCGGGCAGGGTGACATTCACCACTACCACATCCGACTGGATGCAAGGGAACTCCACAGGCATCAGGCGCTTCGTTTCGGTGAAAGGATTGTCTGAGATGGGAGGCTCAGGGAAGGGATTGAAGCTAATCTCGTCGTTGTTCTTTGTTCCCTGACGGGTAAATTCTACTACTTCGGTGACTTCGGGAGCAAACTCTGGTTCTATACCCTTGGCACGTTGACGCTGATTGAATTTGGCGGCGGCGATACCTGTATAGCGAGTGGTTTGCTTACCGGTCAACTTGCCATTGGCATCGAGCACGGCTTCTATCGTTGTGGAAGTCTGCGACTTCGACAGTTTCTGCAGGTTTATCCATTCACTTTTCTTACCCTTTTGCATCAGACGGGCTTTCTCTACTAACAACACCTCTGGCAACATATTCTGCCAGCCATCCTCATTGGAAGCGTCGAGATAAACATTGCCACCTGTAGGAATGATGACACCCACAATGAATGTAGAGAGCTTGCGAACAGATGGGAAATTATAGGGCAGAAGACCTTGGTCACGTGGCCTCATCATCACGGGGGCTGCTGTGAGGCCTACATCCTGGAGCGACTGAATGAGCAACAAATTGATGTCGGCATTCGAACCACTACCTTTTTTCAGTGTCTCAGACGTGGACGCAGGACTCAGTTCATACTTTCCATTCCACTTCACTTTGCTTTTCACCAATTTAAACACTGCAGCCACACGCTCTTGCTGATTTGCAATTTCGGCTATCTTGGCTTCTTTCAATTCGTTAGCAAGTGGACTATGGTCGTTCAGGTGTTGACCCAAATCGTCAGAGTTTAGAATCATCTCGTCAATCTGCTCCCATGTCTTGGCATAGTCCATCTGCGACATACCACGCAGGCGATACTGCTTTAGTTCGGCAGTGATGCCGGCACAGTAGTCTTGAATGTTCCATACATAGTCGTCTTTTGGAATACCTATCAGATCACGGCCTTCATATACATAGTGATTGGTGTTCACCGTCATAGGAGTTGCCAGTGGGTCACTCTCAACTTTGTATTTCATCGAACCAACTGTACAGGTATAGGTTAGACGCTGGATGCCATGATCCTCGATATTGAAAATCAGAAAATTAGGAATGTTCATGTCCAATTTGGCATAGACTACTGGAATCTCACACTGGGCATACCAGTCACGCAACTCCCAGAATAGCTGACTGTGGATTTTATACTCATATTCAATCACCGTACCCTCTTTCACATTGGGGATGGTAAACTCCATCAGATGGTTCTGGTCGTCAATATTCTTCTGAATGATATCGTTTTTCTTTAAAGAGGTCTTCACTACTTTGCCGCCTTCCAGATTGAAGGCTGTTGCCTTGATATCCTCGACCATCTCGTCGCCATCAGTACCGAAGACACCGTCCGACATTGGACCATCCTGCTCTTGGAAAGAGGAGTTGCCACTTACCCTATTCATGGGAATGGTCATGAACGAGACTCTCAAACCACGGATGTTATTGCCTACTGACATGTTCGTCTGATAAGGTACTACCACCTTGGCAAATCGGGCACCATTAGGTTTCAACACCTTAATACGCCATTTCTCAATATAGTCCACCAAATAGCTGTTGGTCTGAACAGTGTATTCCACATTTGTCTGTCGGTATAACACTACGGCCTCTGCATTAGGATCTGCATCATAGACTGTCATCTCCATCTCTTCTTTCGTAGGCTTACCAAATTTGGTATTCACGGGTTGCTGTGCAGCGACATTCAGACCTGCCAACAACAATAATGCTGTCAAATAACTACGGATTTTCATATTATGAGTTTTTATAAGTCAATCAATTTGTCTGCTCGTTAACTCGTTTACTACATTGATTCCATTTTCACTGCAAAAATAAATAAATCTGATAGAATAGACAATAATATCAGTGTTTTTTTTTGCCAAAACATAATAATCCGCTACAGGATTGACAGAAGAGCAAATCAGCTATTTTCAATACTCAAGGTTCCTAAATAGAACAAATATGGGGCATGTCATTCGACATACCCCATATTGTTTTTAATGTTACTTTATTACCACTTTCACCCCATTGTGGATATACACACCACAGTGGCGAGGTTTGTGGGGTAGTTTGAAACCTTGGAGGGTGTACCAGCCATCGTCGTCAAGACCTTCGCCGGTGAAGATACCCTTGATGCCTGAAGCCTCGTCGAGGTCGAGAACATAAGGCTCATCGAGGTTGCCCAAGATGAGGTCGTTGATGAAGGTATGACTGTTGTCAACCACGTACTCTTCGCCGTCGGCAAAGATACGCAGTTCTACTATGCGGTTCAGATCGTCGGCCGACGAACCCATCACCGTAAGGAAGTAGTAGTCGCTACCCTCGTTGGAACGGATTGCACCGCGGCACTCACCGTTGACGAAGGCACCAATCTCCACATTGTTGAGCAGTTGCCCGTCGCGTACTACCACGGCAATCACGTTCATGTTGTCGGGGTATTTGTATGGGTCAACGGGCGTATAGTGCTGGGCAGGAGCGTAGGCCGGCGACGCATGTCGAGGTGCATACGATGTTTGTGTGCCTAACTTTGGATAGTGGAATGTCTTGTTGCCCTCAGCCACAGAGTAGTAGATGTAACCCTCGCCTGGGACGATGCTCTTCAGCACACCCTCCCAGACACCGTCGCCACGGTACATGGTAAAGCCGGAACGGTTTTTCACCATATCGTTCTTCTCGGGGTTGAGGTCGGCAAATGCCACTTCTGGCGACATTACCTCGGATGAGAGCGTGCCAATCCAGTTGTAGCCATGGTGTATCGTTTGTGAAGTCTTTGTCACGTCGATAGCCTTGCCGATGATATTGAAGTTCATCTCACGACGTGTCTGAATCTTGTACATCTGTCCGGGGTACATGTTGGTCACTTCGCCCACAAAGGCACCGCTCTTGGTTGTCGAAATGGCGTTTTGGCTCTTCACATACATGATACTGTTCACATTCGTGGCACCCTTGGGCATTACATCAGCAATGGAACTGCTCGGAGTCTCAACGTACATTGATATCCAGTTCCAACCACGGTCAAGATGCGTAGGCTGTTCGATAGCTTCCAAAGCCATAAAGATCAGAGGCCTGTCGTAGGATCCATACAACGTCTCCGCAGAATAGATGAGGGAGTCTGTCACTATGCCATTGGGCATGTTGATTTGTACAAGAGGACGGATGATGCCTTTTTCTGCGTCGTACATCTTGAAGGTCAGGCGCCGCTTGCCGGTGCTGATTTCCGTGCTTGAGGCACCGTAGATGTTCATGTTCAGGTAGTAAGCATCGCGTGTCGCTACATATTCTGGATGTGCTATGCCGCGGCACTCGCCTAACTCGTCGAAAGCGGCAATATACGAGTCTTTGTACTCGCAAATCTTGTCACCAGTATAGAGCTGTCCGATGACAATCATGTTACTTTCATAGAGATTGGGATTTACTTGCCACTGTGGGTCATCGCCAAATACTTGGATTGTCAATGTCATGGCCCGCTTAATACCCAGTCGGTCGCTCACGTAAATGTCCACGGAATGGGTGCCGATGGGTGCTGATGGTAGCACTTCGAATGGGATGGTGACAAGAGTGCTTGATGTGGTACCAATGGGGTTGTCGGTTCGAATCCATGTTGGCAGGTTGAGAATTTCATAATCCTCCGAACCACCGTTTAATTTGTAGAAGGAGAGTTGGAAATCATAACTGCTTGAATGGTATTTATTGATGGAAATTGATTGGGTAGTCCATTGCCAGATAGCAAAGTCAGCGAAAAACTTCCAGGCAATAGGTTCTGAGATATTGCCATGCTCGTCTTTGATACCGCTTACTGTGACTGTGAATTCGTTGCCGTCCATACGTGCGTACATGTCATCCTGGAAGGTGATATAGACCTCCCGGTCGGAAACAGAGAAATCGAAATCGCTGTCATCAAGGCGGAGTAGGTGTGAGCCGGGCAGTAGTGCTGGGGAGTTAATGGCCTTTGTGAGATGCTCCGAATTGACCACCTTCAGGTTGTAAAGCATGGAGTTGTTTCCGAAGTTGTCGGTCGAGAATGTTGCAGTGATATGACCATCTTGGTCTCGATGGATGCTCTCCATGGGGAAGTAACCTATCAGACCGGCGAATGTGCTGTCGAGACGCTCATATCGCCGTTCTGCTATCAACTCGCCTGTGAGTGAGGCATTCCAGATACGCACCTCGTCGATGTCGCCCTGGAAATGGCCACCAAGATACAGCTTGTCGCCACTGATGGCTGGAATGCTGGCCTCGGGAATCGTCCTTATGCTTTGTCCGTCAATATAGGCGATGGCTCCGGTGCCACGACGCACATTCAGGGCAAGATGATGCCATTGACTGTCGTTGTAGTTGGTTTCGGTCAATGTGAATTTTTCCTTCACCTGGCTGTTCACCATCTCATTTTCTGGATTATTATATGTGGTAAGCGTCAGAGAACCCTCGGAGAATCCTAATTCCAGTCGGTTGTTGACAGTCATCAGCGTGGCTTCCTTGTTCGTCTGAATGTCGTCACCGCGGAACCACAATTCCAGCGCGTAACTATCTGACTGACGCGGTGCAAATCGGGAGATATCGATGGCTACTTGTTTGTCGTCAGCGAGATGGGCGGCCAGGTTGTTGTTGTTGATATACCAACTTTCGGAGGGCATCACAATATCGCGGGAGCGCTGTCTGTCAACAAGTGTGGTACCGTGACCCTCGTCCATACGCCAGTGGGCAATCAAACCAGGCGTGTAGCTGGCCTTTAACTCATTCATGCTCTCATAAAGTTTGTCCACTGACTTCTTGGTATTCCAGATGGCTAAGTCGTGCATCATACCCACCATGCCGTCACCTCCAATACGCAGTTTCCCACTACCGGTTAATGCCTCCACTGGTCTGTCTGATGCAATAAAGACGGGAAGGACCAAGTCGGAATTGGAATACAGAGCGCTGATGCTTCCCTTTCCGTCGCCATTGGGGTTGTATTGATAGCTCATGGCCACATAGTTCCAAATATTAGCGGGCAAGGTAACGTTTGTATCATAGATATTGTCCTTTGCTCCGATACGCAGAGCCAGTTTGCCATCATCATGGGTGAGGGCGGCAAGCATATTGTCCTCAGTACCAATGGCGAAGATACGACCGTCGCCCTGGCGGTAGAACCACCCTTCGATGGCGATGTCGTTAACACCCATGTCAAAAGTCGATTGCGTGGAGAACTCATTGCCATTGAGTTGTACCGCCACGTCAGGTACCTTACTATCGACAACGGCATTGTTCAGATTGCCTTCGATGCGGAAATTGTCCGACTTGCTCATCGCATTGCCGTTGATGTCCTCATTGAAGCGGATGTGCATATCGTCTTTTGTGATATAGGCCAATCTACCACTCTCAGGGTATGGTGAACCTAATAGTTTCGGACCGCCCAAGTCTTGGGTCACCTCGATAATCTCAGTTTCGTAGGTTACTTCAACGGGTTCGTATCTGCCGAAGGTCTGAGCACGAAGTTCATAGACACCATCGTCTTCCATCGAGACAGACCATGTGAAACTGTTGCCTTTCGGGATAGAGTCTTCGTTGGCAGCAGGTTTCACCTTCCATTCCTTGGCGAGTACCCAGGAGTCGTAGCCCTTGCGGCGATATTGCAAGCGCACACCTTCCAGCTTGTCATCCTGACGGTCGAGGTTGGTGATGGTGCAGAGGAATCCCTTGTTCACTTCATAGTCTTCCCAGTTCAGTACGGTACGTTCGACATACATCTCCACATGAGGTGCTGATGGCACAAAGTACACATTCAGATAGACAGGGTCGCTGACGGTGGCTGTGTCTTTCTCCGAACGGAGAATCAGACCGATTTTTTCATAATCCACAATGTCTTTGTTGCCTTGCTGTACGTAAAGCTTCTTCTTGATTTCCTCGCCCGACTTCATCTTGATTTTTCTTCCACCGCCACCCTTCGACAACACGGCACCGTCGATGGTCAGGATAGCTCCATTGGGATTGCTGTTTTCAAGTACGTCGAGCATGTAAGTAGCATTCTGGTTCACCTCATTGGCATTCTTCAAAACCAAGGTGAACTGTGCTTTTCCACCTGTGGGTACATTGCTCACAGTATTGGCACCTTCGACACTGAGCTGTGGGTTCTCCACACGCATAGTGGCTTTATCAAGCTCGGTGCCTTCTTCATGGTATTTCGTATAAGTGGCACCCTCGTAGGGATTGCTTGTCTGACCACCCATGGTGCGGAAAATAGGTCCCCAGCCACGTTTCGACTTATAGACGTTCACCGACAGGGCCGTGGTGGGCTCCGAGTCGCTGATAGTCCAACTGAACTGTTGGCCTCCGGTATCACTGGTGGTCGTGGTCTTCGTGTTGCCCCATTTGTTGTTATAGGTTAAGATGCCGTAGCCACCGGAATTGTTCCATAAGAAGCCCATCAGGTGCAATTCCAAGTTCACCGTATATGAATTCTTCTCTGTGTCGGTCTTGAAGTTGATTAACTCACTGTTCTTTGTCGTCTGAGTCACTGATGTACCGAAGGCGATGCTGTAGTTGTCGATGAAACAGCTGTCCAAGGCGAAGACTTCCAACTTCTCACGCTCGTTCTCAGCGATGCAGTCGCGCCAGCGTTGTATCTCGTCATTGCACCATTGTATGCTGTCGGTGACATTAATCGGTTGGGTCCCATCACCTTGAGGCTCAGGAATTTCCGCTACCATGCGATAGGAAGGATAGCCATGGGCGGCATTGTACTCTGCTTCTGTCCAGCACTTATCGATGTTTTTGGTGCCACGTCGTGGGTTACCTTTCTTCAGATTCGTATAGTACATCACCTTGCCGGGCACTATAGGACATACATTGTTGTCCCATAGATCGCCTTCTACTTCTGTCAGCAGACTTTGGATTTTCTCCTTCCAGTTAGGTATCTGCACATCCTCTATATATTGCTGTGCGTAGGCGAAGGTGGTGGTGAATTGGCTGGAGAAGCATATCGATTCCTTGTTCTCGAGTTTGTAGGTGTTGTCTGGTTGTTGGAACAATCCTACGCTTCTTCCCTTACCAAATAGAATGTTGGTGCCGCGACCGATATAGGTGTCGCCATTGTTTTGGGTGTATGTTCCACCCGATGGCGTCTTTATGGTCGTGCTCACTGTATAGGTATGTGTGGAATCTGATTTCTCGTCATTCTCATTGTACGACGAAGTTTTGATGGTCTCTTCGATGTATGGGCGGAACGATGTGCCGGTCAAGATTCCGAAACCTTGCAGCACTGTCATGGTCGGTGGTATGTTCAAAAAGGCTCCACCGCCAGCACCACTGCCAGAATAGGAACTTTCTAAATGGTAGTAATTGTGGATGGTGTCATTCATGAGTGTGGCAGAGGCAGTGTTGCCTGGTGGACGACGGATGACCATATCTACATGGGCGGGGGCTTGGGTGATGAAATTGGTGCCGGTGGGTATGCCGCCGAGTACCACCACGTCGAGGGCATCGGTTTGTGAGTTGGGGGCTTTCCACATCGTCGTGCGTCCACCTACGTTTACGCCTATGCTGATATTGCGCAGGTAGCCGTCGGACAAATTGGGCCAGCCGGCTTCCCAGGTATATTTTACGCGCCCTTTCTCGTCGGGTGTCACTTGTACGTTCGCCACGTCATATACCTGACCAGGGGTCTTTGTCTTGCCATCCACCACGACTTCTTTCCCATAGACAAGTGTCGAGAGGCTGGCACTGTTCATGATGCTCACCACGGCATCCTCAGGTATTTCTTCGTAGATCTCCTTGCTATCGAGGTTCTGATATTGCTCAGAGATGTCTATGTGGAAGGGATATTCATCACGCTGTACAAACAGAGGATGACCATATAAATAGGTGGGGCCGCTCTCATGCTCCTCCATCACGGGTACTGTCACTTTTTGGCCGTTGTCAAGGGTCACTTCTACTTCCTTTGCACCGAAACCACCATGCTCCATGTCATCCTGTGCCACTTCGATAGTGGGCACAACACGCAGTTGGCGCATGAACTTGACCGTATAGTCATAGTATTTCGTTTCGCCGGTTTCTGTCACCAAGGAGTCTTTCGACATATTGGTGAGCTTGGCGTTGGTGGCATCGATAGTGGGGAGGTTTTGCTTGAAGATTGGTTCATCGTCGTAATCCTTGCCGCCGACGAATTGGATACTCTCCACTTTGTATTTGAGAGGGGGAAGCATTGCCGAGAACTCACCCGTGAGTGAGTCGGTGGTGATATAGATGTAGTGTGTTTCGTCCTGAGTCCCTCCAGCGCGGATAGTGTGACTCTTGATATTCTCGGTGGCACTCTCCACAGCGAGTGGCGTGGTGCCGAACCGACCGTCGCCGTGACTGTCAACGACGTAGTTGAACGAACTCATGGCCTCACGGCCGAGGCTCAGTTTCACTATAGCCTTACCTAAACGGTTGACGCTCTTGCGGAAACCTAATGGGGCATCCTTGTCGGTGAAACCGCCATTGATACGACCTGTCACGTTGACAAGCGTCGAGTCGGTGAAATTGACAGTCTCGGACTTGACAAATTCGTATGTAGTGCCGTCAGCGGGGAAACAGGTGAGCAGATGTCCCTCGCGGTATGCCTCGATGAGATGGCTGCCAATGGGAACGCTGATTTCATACTCGCCCTTCGAGTCTGTGGTCACAGCACCGCTCTTTGTGCTTGCTAATGTGCCGTCAATCTTGAACATCACACTATCGACGGGTATATTGGTGTTGAGATAGGTCACCTTGCCACGGACAATGAACGAAGACTCGTCGGTGAAGTTGTAGTTGTTCAGGGTCAGACTGCTTGAACTGATGAATCCATTGCGTGAGGTGGGAGAGAATACATGGATACTCTTAGTAGGCGTGATGGTATAGGTGCTGCCTGAACCGATAAACGGTATTCCGCGGAGGGTGTATTCTCCCTTGCTGTTGGTAATGGCATAGCGCGAGAGTTGGTTGTCGGTGGGGATAATCTTCGAAACGCTGATGTTGGCACCCACCACGGCATGACGACCGTTGGGAAGGTCGTTGGCATACGAAGCATCGAACACTAAGCGGTCGATACCTTCGTCCATTGGCCAGTAAAGTTGCAAGCCTGTCTCGCGGCCGCTCAACATACGGTCGTTGTTCTGGGTCTTCTCCTTGTCGGTGAGGGCATGGTTCCACACGCGCACCTCGGTGAGGTTGCCGCGGAAAGCCTCATTGTCGCTGATGTCCTCTGTACCACCCACGCAGAAGTTATTGGCGATATAGCTGATGAAGATGGTGTTGTTTGTTCCCGTGGCGGGGAAACATTCAGATTGATGACGAGGTTCTCTATTGTAAATTGTCATTAAGGCGTGGTTGTTTACTCCTTCAACCGTATATAGACAGTTGTTATATATCTGATATTTGGGGTCGATTTGTCCACTGACGATTCTTGAATAGTCTTTTGTCGCAATGGGCGACTGCAATGAAACGGTTGCCGTGCTATCTCCGACTGAAACGACTGGTGTCTCCCCATTGTATTGCAATGTAACTAAAGAAAAGACATTGGCGGGAATAATCAGTCCGGAATCATAAGACTTGCCTTTCCAGTTCATGGTTTTCACGGTCAAGGCTTCTTCAAGAGGATAAACCTTATGATACAAATTCATATAATAAGCAGTACCTCCGTAAATGTCATATATCCATGATCCAAATTCGCCGTATGGCCACTTCAAATCCTCCTCAATTTCATGGCGCTTTGCTTGTACTTCCTCTTCAGTGGTATAGATATAGGAGTCATATAATTCACTATAGTAATTGGGCTCGCCATTTTCCTTGGCTTGTGTATCGATGATGACTCCTATCGTCTTCCAATATTCAGTATAAGTTGCTTCCGACATGGAACCATCAGAGAATTTCTCCACGTAGAGTTTGTATCCGTCGCTCGTCTTGCTGCCTAAAAGCAGACGGCCAAAATTAGGAATCTCCCCAATGACACTGCCCTCAGTCAGGTTTTCGTCGGGACGGACAAACATCTGCACGGTGTAATTTTTGTTCTCACCGAAGACCTTGACTATCTCGGCAGAGTCGGCATCCCACTTGATACCCGTCGAAAGACCGTTGATGCGTTGGGAATAGCCTGTCACTTGGTTTTCTGAACCCTCTTCGTTGCAGCGAAGTGTGAGTCGAACGTCCTCTACCGAAGCATCGCCCTGTCCGAAGGTGACACGACCGCTGATCACTCCCCTGGCCTGGCAGAACCCCACGTCGGTAAGCATATTCTGATAGTTGTTGTCACCAGACTCAACTGTTTCACCCGCGAAGGCCTTCACACGATATTCATAGTAACGGCCAGGCTGTATTGTGTTATCCTCGAAAGTATAACTATCGCTGTTGCCACTCACCAGGTTGATAGTGAGGAATTCGTCGTTGCTGCCAGCATAACGGCGCGACAATTCAAAGGTGCTGTTGCCAGTGCCTACCTGTGCTGCCTTCCATGCCAAGCGCACCACATCGTCGTGTGTACCCTTGGTGGCGGTCAGTTCAGTTACTGTGGTACCAGTGAGCAGTCCGGCGGTGATGACATCGCTCTCAAACTGGTCATTGCCACCATTGAGTTTCAGTACTACTTTGTAGTCGTATGATACCTTGTTGTTAGGAAGGTCGTTGTCGATGAACGATAGTTCGCTGCCGGCCTTGGGATTGGCATTGCCCTTGATGTCGGTGGCGTAGGCCTCCCAGTTGGAGGTTCCTGTGGGGCAGCGCCACACCTCGAAATTCACTGTGCCGCTGCCACCGCTCACGGGTACACGCGAGTATTCCCAAGTGAGTCGTACCTTGTCTTTCACAGTGACATCTTGCTTCAAATTGAAGATGCTCACATGGGCTGCTGCCGACACAACATCCGACTCGACATGACCTAATGATTGAATCGTCTCATCCGAGGGATTCTGTAGCTCATTGCTGGCCAGTCCATTTTTATTCTCCCATTCCTTGGGTACGTTGAGAATAAGGTATTTGTAGTATTTCCCATCAGCCGAAACATTCTTGTCGGTATAGCTGCAGTTCTGTGTTTCGTCGATGACCGACAACTTGTCGCGACGTGCCCATTTCTGACCTGCTTTCGGCGTGCCATACTGGTCGGTCTCAATACGAAAAACGTATGGATACGACGACTTGATGTAGTCGGTGCCATCGATGACGGAAAATGAGTTCCACGTGAGGTCAACCTTGTTGTCGAATTGGAGATAATCCACACCTAAATTGTTGGGCTGAGGCACATAGGGGAAATAGTCACGCAACTCCCAGGTCTGACGCTCATCCCAGAAACATAGTCCACCATCGGCCTCCAAGGCATCACGGGCCGACAGCGTGATATCCACACTCTTGAAATTGCGCACTTCGGTGGGGATGGTGATGTCACACTTTGTCGCCTGAATCTGACAGTCGAACGATTCTTTCTGGGTCTTCGTCGTACCGTCGAAAAGGTTGTAGTAAAGCGTTACGTCGTAGTGGCCGATATGCTTTCTCACATCTTGGAGCTTTTGGTCGATATCGTTGGGCATGGCGGGCAGCCCCAGCTGAATAGTGGCAATGTTGGTGCGGGCCAACGTGTAGTCGCTCGTGTTGAACTTCGAGCAATCTACTGTCTCGGAGCACTGTGTCGAGCCAAGGCTCATTACTTTCTGACCACTTTTGTTGTGCTCGTATTCATAGAAGAAATACCAAGTCTTCCCAGCCAGTTCTGGAGAGTAGTAATAGTCGATGATGGCGTATGTGTCATTGCCGCCACTACCTTTGTTGATGTAGAACGTCTGCTCGTCGAACGACAGTGAACCGTCGGCGTTGGAATCACTGCCCATAGGGATGTTGTTCTGCATGAAGGCTTTCGACCCATGGACCATATTTTTAGCAAACACCTCCCAGAAGGGCGTGTCGTCGTTGCCCATGTCCTTGGTATAGACACGCAGCAGCGTAATGGCGGTGCCCGTGCGATTGCTGTTGGTGTAGGCACGGATATAACCATCTTTTGCCCATGTGTTGCTGTGGCGCAAATCGGTCATAAGCACGGTGAACTCTAAGTAATTGGAATGGACGTTCATCCAAAAGTTCTTCGAGTCCTTCATGTCGTCGGCACGCAGCTGCATTGGGGCAGACAGCAATAGGATGAGCAAACTCAATAATCCTAATCTCGTATGATGTTTCATCTTTCTTATATTTTATCGTCTTGTCATTATGTCGATTTTCCGAATAATCTGAGTACTCTAAATATTCTGAATACTCCGAATACTCTGATTATTCCGATTATTCAATAACCACTTTCGTGCCTTTGTGGATATAGACACCAGGCTGTACAGGCTTGCGGGGAAGTTTGAAGCCATGAAGAGAATACCAGCCATCGTCGTCGAGGCCTTCACCAGTGTAGAGGCCCTTGATGCCTGATGCCTCGTCGAGGTCGAGCACGTATGGTTCGTCGAGGTTACCTAAGACAAGGTCGTTGATGAAGGTGTGGCTGCGGTCAACCACATACTCCTCTCCGTTGGCAAAGACACGCAGTTCTACCGTGCGGTTCTGATCTTCGGCCGATGAACCCATCACGGTGAGGAAATAGTAGTCGCTACCCTCATTGGCACGGATGGCACCACGGCATTCACCATTGACGAAGGCACCAATCTCAACGTCGTTGAGCAACTGCCCGTCGCGCACCACCACGGCAATCACGTTCATATTGTCGGGGAAGTTGTACGGGTCGGTGGGTGTGTAGTGCTGGGCAGGGGCATTTAGCGGGGCTGCATGTCGTGGGGTGTGTGCAGATGTCTGTGTGCCAAGTTTCGGATAATGGAAAGACTTGTCACCATCAGCACGCGAATAGTAGAGGTAACCCATACCGGGGACAATGCTCTGCAGTGTACCCTCCCAGACACCGTTGCCACGGTACATTGCCACTTGCGAGCGATTCTTGACCAAGTCATTATGTTCAGGTTTTAAGTCGGCGAATGCTTCTGCTGGCGACATCACCTCCGATGAGAGGGTGCCTATCCAGTTGTAACCATGATGGATGGTCTGAGAAGTGGTCCTAACGTTGATGGGCAAGCCTATCACATTGAATTCCAATGACTTGGCTGCTTGAATCTTGTACATGTTTCCTGGTACAATCTCAGTTACTTCGCCCACTATTTTTCCATCTGAACTGACAGAGGAGAACCCAAACTGACCTTTGATGTTTTTCAGCTCTTTGAGTGTATTCTTGTCCTTAGGCAGCACATCGGCTATGGCTGTGGAACTGGGTTGCACATAAATAGACATCCACGACCATCCAAGAGCCAAGTCAATCGTTTGCTGCACTTCTGTGGCCGACTTAAACAGTACTGGCGTGTCGTAGTTGCCATATAGGGCATCAGCGGCAAAGGTGAGCGTGTCGGTCTCGGTACCATTGGGCAGGGTGATATGTACCAACGGATATGAGTTGCCCGTCGAGGCATCATACATCTTGAAGGTGAGGTCATTGTACTCGGAGTCGGAGTTGCCATAGACATACATGTTCAGGTAGTACGCATCACGAGTACTCATATATTCAGGATTTGCCAATCCCCTGCATACGCCCAAGGCATCAAAGGCACCAATCACTGAGCGTGGGTTGTCACTAATCTTTTCGGCTACAATGAGTTGACCCACTATAGCCATGCTGCTCTCATACAGACTGGAATTGAACGCCCAATTCGGTTCGTTACCCTGGACGATAATTCGGCGGCAGATGCTACGCTTGATGCCGTTGCAGTCCGACACATAGATATACACCGTATGTGTGCCAATGGGAGCCGATGGATGGATGGTGAATATGATTCTGTTCGATGTTCCCGATATGGTGCCTATCGGCTTATCAACAGACATCCACGTCGGTAGGTTTAATATCTCGTAGGTCTGGTTGGTGGCAGAGGAATTGACAAGTGTCTCATAATAATTCATGTCGCCACTCCGTTCGTAGTAGATATCATATATACCATCGTTGTTCATCCAGGAAAGTTGGGCAAAGTCAGCTTTGAACTGCCATACGATAGGCTCTCCGATGTTGTCATGTAGGTCTTTCACATACGAGATGGTCACATTGAACTCATTTCCATCCATGCGGGGAAGCATTTCGTCTGGGAACTGGAAATAGATTTCACGGTCGGAAGCAATATACGAGAACTCTTTTTCCTCGAGACGTAAACGTTGTGAGCCGGGGAGTAAGGCTGGAGCATTGGCGGCCTGTGGGAACTCGTCGGCATTGACCATACTTATATTAATGACAGACTTGTCGCCGAAGTTCTCAACAGCATATTTAGAAGTCACTGTGCCAGATTCGTCACGGTCGATACTCTCCATGGGGAAGTAACCGATGAGACCCACGTAGGTGCTGTCGAGGCGGTGATAGCGACGGTCGGCAATCATGTCACTACTCAAGGCGGCACTCCAAATGCGGATGTCGTCGATGTCGCCCTTAAAGAAATTGCCGAAGTATATGATGGGTCCCTTGGGGGCGGGGATAGTACTTGCGGGCAAGGTCTTCACAGGCTCACCATCGATATAGAAGGTGACGTTGGCGCCTCTTCGCACATTCATGGCGAAATGATGCCATTGACGGTCGGCTACGTTTATCTCACTCAATGTGGAGGTTGTAGCAAAAACACCCATTTCATTGTGTATTGTCTCATCCAGACCGATGCAATTATTACGGATGGATATGCTCTTATGATTGTTCAAGTCAATCAATTCGCTAAAAGAATCTTCGTCATCTTCGGTGCGGAACCACAGTTCTATGGCGAAGTTGTCGGTCTCTTGTGGAGCATAGTTGGTGATATCCACCTTCATACCCAAGTAATCATCGAGATGAGCCGCAAGGTTTTTGTTGTTGATATACCAGCTTTCGGCCGGAAGAACCATGTTGCTGGAATTGATACGGTCAACAACTGTGGTACCATGACCTTCGTCCATGCGCCAATAGCCGATGAGACCGGGCGTATAGTTGGCCTTCAGCTCACCGTGATTCTCGTATAGTTGAGTGACTGTCTTCTTGGTATTCCATAGGGCTAAGTCGCGCAGCATACCGGTCATTCCATTGCCGCCGACATGCATCTTGCCATTGCCGATGATGTCGTAACCTTCACCCTCGGAGGTATAGTCAAAGGCATGTTCCTTGAGAATGTAAACGGGGGGAGTGTCAGCATTCACATAGATGGCATTGATCATGCCCTTGCCTTCTTTTTCCTGCTCGATGCTCAACGCAAGGAAGTTCCAGATATTGGCAGGCAGGGTGACATTACTTTCCACGATATTGTCCTCAGCACCGAGGCGTAGATAAACTTTGCCATTATCGTGTGTACCAAACGCCAGCATATTGTCCTCTGTTCCAATGCTGAAGACGGTGCCGTCGCTCTGGCGATAGAACCATCCCTCGATGGCGATGTTCTCGGAGCCTATCTGATAGGTGGCCTGGGTGGTAATCTCCTCGCTATTGAGCTGGAGAGCCACATCGGGCACTTTCTTGTCGGTGATGGCATTGTTGAGGTTGCCCACAATGCGGAAATTGTCGCTCTTGCTCAGGGCATTGGTGTTGATGTCTTCGTTGAAACGCACGTACATACCGTTGCGAAGGGCATAGCTTAGGTAGCCCATATCGGGGTAGGGCGAACCAAGTATCTTTGGCCCACGTGTGTCTTGTGTCACCTCGATGATGGGGGTGGCGTAGGTCACCTCTGTGGAGGGACCGTACGTGCCAAATGTCTGTCCGCGGACCTCATAGATGCCGTCTTCGGCAAAGATGACAGGTTCACTGAAACTGTCGCCGGCGGGAATGGCTGTTTCGCCATCGCCGGGATTTGCTTTCCATTCTTTGGCAAGCGACCAAGTGTTGTGCCCCTTACGGCGATACTGGATGCGTACACCCTCGAGACCCTTGTCCTGGCGGTTCAGGTTGGTCAGCGTGATCATAATACCTCCCTTCTTGATGTAGTCATCATAGTTGAGAATAGTATGGTCGGTGCTGATTTCCACGTATGCTGATGCAGGGATGAAGTGTACTTTCAGAATTACCGGGTCACTTTGTGTGGTAATATCGTTCTCGGAGCGTAGCACCAAGCGGATGTTATCGTATTCGGTCACGCTGCGGTCGGTCTGCTCCACATACAGTGTCTTGATGATACTCTCGTTGCCGCCAAGGGTGACTTTACGACCCTCCCGCCCCGCACTGAGGGTCTGGCCGTCGATAGTCAGTTTGGCACCATTGGGATTCGAGCCTTCCAGTGCCTCTAATACGTATGTGCAGGTGTTGTTGGTCTCACTTTCATTGGAAAGTTTCAGTTTAAACTCGGCCTTGGTGCCAGTGGGGATGTCGGTAAGTTCAGATGAACCTTCGACACTGAGTTTGGGATTCTCAATGCGCATGGTGGCCTTGTCAAGTTCTGTGCCTTTCTGGTAGTATTTCGTGTAGGTGGCTCCCTCATAGGGGTTGCAGGTCTGGCCACCTCGTGTACGGAAGATGGGACCCCAGCCCGATGGTGAATTATATACATCCACCGACAGAGCTGTGGCCGGCGAGGCATCCGAAATCTGCCAGGTGGTGCTCCTCGTCTCGGTGATGCTCTCATTGATGACTTTCTCGGTAGCACCTGACCAGGCGAGATTGACGGAGCCGATGAGACCAGCATCGTTGAATGTAGCACCAATTCTTGTGTCGGAGGTTACATTCCAAGAGGTCTTTGTGTGTTCCAGGTCTTTGGTGTTGATAATTTGTTCTTTGGTGGTCTGGCTCACCACAGTACCGCCACCAATGCTGAAGTTGCCGATGAGGAAACTATTGTCGCCAAAGGCTTTGAGCTTGTCCTTCTCATTATTGCGGATGGTTTGTTCCCATACACTGATTTGCTGGTTGCACCATTCCACTGAGTCGGTGACCACCTCGTCGGCAGTATGCTTGCGGCCGTCAACCCAGAGGTACGAGGGATGGCCACCGGTTGCGGCCCTCTGCTCTGGGCTCCATACATCTTCGTCGCAGTTGGCACTGCCATAGCCATAGTCGCCCTCTTGCAGAGTGGTATAGTAAAACTCTTCGCCTTCCACAGTCTTACAGTATGTCTCGGTCAGTTCGGGAACATACTTTAGCTTGCTCTTGATGATGGCTTTCCAGTTAGGTATGAGAGTCTCAATAACATATTGTTGCGGCAACACAAAGGTGGTGCTGTACGTCAGGGCTGTACAGAGGCTTTCTTTGTCGCCAAGTTTGTATGTTCCGTCATTCTGCTTGATCAGTCCTACAAAACGGCCTTTACCAAACATCAGATTGCTGGCGCGACCAATATAGGTGTCGCCCATGTTCTGGACAAATTTTCCGGAAGAGGGGGTCTTGATGGTGGTCGATACGGAGTAGGTATTGCTTTCCTTTGCGATTTCAATGTCATCGTATGCATTGTTGCGCTTCACGGCATCATCATTAAAGATGAAACGCCACTTGGTCTTCTGATATACACCTTGTCCTATGGTGACGCTGATGGAAGGCATAATGGTTGCGCTCAAACCGCCACCGAAAGAAAATGAAGAGGTTTCCGTGGTTGTGGTGGTCTTCACATACACGGAGTCATTGCCCCATTGAGCGAAGGCGGTGCTTCCCGGTGGACGCCGCAGAATCTGGTCAATTTGGTTAGGAGCACCGGTAACGAAGTTGGTGCCGGTGGTAATGCCGCCAGTGACCACGAAGTCAAGGGCATCGGTTCGTGAGTCGGGGGCATGCCACAGGGTGTTGCGACCTTCGACATTGACACTGATGGTGAGGTTACGCAGATAGCCATCAGATAGACTGGGGTAGTTGGGGATAAAGCCGTAGCGTACATGGCCCTCCTCATCTGCTATTACCTGCACGTTATCCACGTCATACACATCGCCCGGATGTAGTTGCTGCTCGCCTTCCTGGAAATCCATGGCTGCAATTTCAGATGCCGAGGAACTGGCTTCGTTGTAGATGTTTACCACGGCATCTTGAGGCACCTCCTCGAAGATTTCCTTTGTGTCGAGGTTCTTGTATTGCTCGTTTATCTGGATGGTGAACTTATAGGGATTGCCTTGCACGAAGAAAGGATGACCATAGAGGTAATGGTAGCCGTTTTCTGTCATTTCGAGCACAGGTACTTCGATGTTTTCGGATGTGATGTCATCTTTGACGGTGACGGAACGTACACCGAAGGCTCCGTTCTCCATGTCGTCCTGTGTGACGGTAATGGTGGGTATGGTGCGATACTGACGGATGAGTTTAGCAGAGTAGAAATAGTATGCTTTGTTCTCATTGTCCACTACGAGTGAGTCGCACTGCATTTTATCAGCAATGGCGTTCGTGGCATCGATGATGGGTAGGTTGTCTTTAAACACCGGCTCGTTGTCGTAGTCGGAACCATTGTCAAAGGTGATGCTGTTGACGTGATACCGTAGTGGTGGTAGCAAAGCTGAGAACTCGCCCGTCAGTGAGTCGGTCGATATATATATATAATAGGTGTCGTCGTGTGAACCTCCAGCGCGGTAGGCGGTACTATGAATGTCAGACGTGGCACTTTCCACAGGTATGGGTTTTGTGCCAAACTCACCGTTGCCGTGCTTGTCAACGATGTAGTTGAATGAACATTGTGCCTGCTTGCCGAGACTCAGTTTTAGCGTTGCCTTGCCTAAGCGGTTGGTACTGCGGCGGAAACCGAGTGGCTCATCCTTGTCTGAGAAACCGCCATTGATGCGGCCGGTCACATTGACGAGCGTGGAGTCGAAGAAATTGATAATTTCGTCCTGGTAGAAAGCATAGACGGTGCCGTCGTTAGGGAACACACTGAAGACGTGCCCTTCCTTGTATGCCTCAATAGTATGGCTGCCAATGGGGACACTCAACTCGTACTCACCGTTGGCGTCGGTCATCACGTGCTTGTTGCCTTTCTGGGCAATATCACCGTCAATTTTGAACATCACGCTGTCGGCAGGGATGTTGGTGTTTTTGTAGGTCACCTTGCCACGGACAGTAAATGACGATTGGTCGGTGAAGTCGTAATTGTTGAGTGTCAGACTGCCGCCACTGATGAATCCGTTGCGAGAGGTGGGTGAGAATACATGGATGCTCTTCGTGGGGGTGAGGGTGTAGGTGCTGCCCGAGCCTACGAAGGGGATGCCACGGAGGGTATATTCACCGCTGCTGTTGGTCATGGCATAGCGCGACAGTATGTTGTCGGAGGGTACAATCCTCGACGACTTCACGTTGGTGCCCACAGTGGCGTGATGGCCGTTGGGAACTTCGTTGGTATAGGAGGCATCCACCACCAGTCGGTCGATACCCTCACTCATCGGCCAGTAGAGCTTCAGACCTGTCTCATTGCCCGAGAGGATGCGGTCATCATTGTTTTTGTGCTCCTTCTCGGTGAGGGCATGGTCCCATACACGCACCTCGCAGAGGTTGCCGCGGAAGGCCTCCTCGTCACTGATGCCAGTGGCACCACCCACGGAGAATTGGCGAGATATTGGGCCTACTTCCTTGGTTGTGACATTGAATGGGTTTTGGAGAGAGCCGGTGAACATCCATAGATTTGAGTTAAGGTTGCTTGCTAAATCACCATCGAAGCAGCATAAGTATGAATCGACAATCTCTAATTCTGTGTTTTCTAATCCTAAGTCTGCCAGATTGAATTCTTCCTTATATTCATTGGTCGAGAGTGTGGTTATCGCAGTTGATGGTGTACCGTTCACATAGAAACTGAGTTGCCCATCATTTTTCTGCAAGGTAAGCAGGGCGTATTCATTGGCGGGGATATTCAGTCCTGTGGATTCAAGCGTACGGGTATATGAGTTATAGGAAAGAACAATAGGCTCTGGAAATACAACTTTCTTGATAAAAACAGCAACCTGTGTGGATGAGGTAATCCAGGAAGCTGCGTAGTTTTTGTATTCAGTGTATCCTTCCTGTTTCCATTGAGAAATGATACTATTGTAATCTTTTCTGGAATAAACCGTCACGTCACCCCATTTCTCTGTATATTGCCCAGAAGTAGCATGGTAAATCGCACGAATATAGTTGATTCCTGTAAAAGAATAAATATCCTGAGTCGAGTTTTCAAGTTTCTCCGACTGTAATGGGTATTGCCCGTTGGCGATGGCGCCCAGCTTCAGCGTTCCCATGTCGGGAATTTCGCCAAATACGCTTCCTTCTGCCAAATTCTCGTCGGGGCGGACAAACATCTGCACGGTGTAGTCCTTGTCCTGGCCAAAGAGTTTTGCGCTCTCATCGGGGGCGGCAACCCAGGTGATGCCCGTGGTGGCACCCTCGACACGCTGTGAAAATTGCTGCATGTCGCCGCCCTCACCTGTGTCACTGGCACGGAGAGTCATGCGAACGTCGCCAACAGCCGTGCCGGCGGAACCGAAGGTGACACGACCGGAGATGACACCTGTAGATTGGCAAAAGCCGATGGCAGAGAGGGCATTCTGGTAAGAAGTGTCATCGTAGGAGTCCTTGTCACCGGCATAGGCCTCGATTTTGTATTCGTAGTAGTAACCGGGCTGTGCGGTATTGTCCTCATAGGTGTAGGTGTCGCTGACACCACTCGTGGCATAGATTTTCATAAACTCATTGCCACTGTTCACATAGCGTCGGTAAAGTTCGAAATGGGTGTTTGAGGTACCCACCTGCTTCACTTTCCACGTCACACGCACTAAATCGGCGTGCTGACCCTTGGTGGCATCGAGGGAGGTGACTTTGGAGCCGGCGATGACACCGGCGGTAATCACATCACTCTCAAAGACATTCTCACCATCGTTGATCTCTAACTGTACCTTATATTCATAGCGCACGCGGTTGCTGGCGATGGTCTCATCAGTATAGGAGAGCACAGTGCCAGAAGGTGGGTTCGACTCGGCCTGCACCTTGCCTAACTCGGCCCAGCTGTCGGTGCCTGTAACGCGGCGCAGGAGTTGGAAACTCACGTTCTTGCTCTTCACTGGCACACGCGAGTATTTCCATTTGAGCACCACTTGGTCTTCTACGCTCATGTCCTGAGCCAAATCGTAGATATCCATGGTGGGCAGGGTGGCTACCACATTGGATTCCACATGTCCGAGCATCTCGATGGTGGACTCCGACGGACTGTCAAGTTCGTTGCTGGTGATGACACCGTTGCCCGCCCATGCCTTGGGAACGTTCAGGATGAGGTATTTGTAATATTTGTTGGGCTCCACGCTGTTGTCAGCGTAGGTTTGGTCTTTCTTGTTGCCAATCTCGCCAAGGATGGTAATCTGTTCCCATTTCTTGCCCGATAGTTTCTGCCCGTTTTCGTCGGTCTCTAAACGGTAAATATAGGGTTTCGTCTCACCGATGTATTGATAGCCGTTGCCATAGTTGTGATAGCCTTGCCAGGCAAGGTCCACCTTGCCGTCGAATTGCAGGAAATCGGCATTGAAGGCCTCGGGTTGAGGCACTGCTGGGAAGATATTGGTCTTCGTGATGTTGGAGTTGTTGTTCCAGAAATAGGAATCATTGGCCATACAGTAGAGGGCGTCCTGCACATCCACACTCATATCAACGCGCTGGAAATTGATGGCCTCCTCAGGAATGTGCACGGTGTAGGTCTTCTCTGTACCCGACGCACAGTCATACGTCTCTTTCTGTATCTTGGTGTTGCCATTGTAGAGCGTATAGGTGAAAGTGAAATTGAATTTGCCTACATGCTTGCGATTGTTCTGCAAATTATAGGGTACGTCGTCGGGCAATGCCGGCAGTGTCACCTCAATCTTGTCGGCGTCAGTACGCTCGTATTCCAAATCGGTGGCGGTGATGCCCTTCAGACCCATCGTGGGACTGCAATAGGCAGAACCAAGTTTCATGTTATACCAACTACCGTTGTTGTGCTGGTAGTAATAGTAGAACGTCCAGGTGTTGCCAGCCAACTGCGGGGGGTAATAATAGTCAATCTTGGCGTAGGTACGGTCGTTGTTCGAACCTTTCCATACCCAGAACTGCTGGTTGGAACTGCTGAGTTCCTTGGAGCCGCCATTGGCATTCGTGAGGAAGGCAATGCCGCCACTCAGCTCATTGTTGGCGAAGACATTGTAGTTCTCGTTGTAGTCACTCGACATCTCTTTGGTGAAAACACGCACCAGACGGATAGTCTGGTCGCCACGCACGGCGGTGATATAGCCATCCTTTGCCCAGGTGTTCTTAGCCCAGAGGTCGGTGAGCAACACCTCAAACGACATGTGGTCGTTATGCACACTCATGGTGTAGTACTTCGAACTCTTCATGTCGTCGGCAGAGGCTGTCGTGGCAAGGCCTAATATAGACAGTATCAGCAGCCACACCCTCATCGATGGCGTGAGTAGTAATAGTCGTCTTATCATATGCTTAATCGTAATATTTTTTCGTTATTGCTTTAATCAGGTGTGGATTTTTATGCTTAGGGCTCCTAGTGTTCCTAGGGCTTCTAGGGTCCCTAGGATTTCTAGTATTCCTATGGCCTTCTAATCTTCCCATAGAGATTTCTGGGTCATACTTTCTTCCACGTCGTCCCAGCCTGCTTGGTTGCTCTCGCCCATCGAGGCATCCATCGTTTGGCCGGAAGTGTTGATGCCCGCAAGCCCCGACTCATCATCAGGGTCGTAGGTTTGCATCAGTGGTGAGACGCTCACTGTCCATGTCTCTGGACGCTCATATCGTATTTTCAGTTTCATCACTCAATTATCTTTTATTAATTCCTAATTCCCAATTTCTAATTCCTAATTCCCAACTACCACCTTCTTCCCTCCATTCACATAGATGCCTGGTAGGGTGGGGCGGCTGGAGAGTTGCCTTCCGTCGATGGTAAACCATGCATCGTGGTCAGACTGCTGATGGGAGATTTGGACATCTTGAATGGCATCTTCATCCTTATCCTCAAAAACGATGGATAGATTCACACTGGTGGTATTTTTTTTCATCTCTTCGTAGTCGGAAGTGAGAATCTGCAAGTAGGCGCGGTTGGCTCCTAATGTGCCACCGGAAGTAGGATAGAACATTCCATGGTAGAGAATAAAATTGGTAAAATTACCTTTATCCGTATCCTCTGTCGCATCAATTACGGTAGCTTCAGTCACACCTACTAACGTATTTTTTTCATTATCATAGATATTATTCTTTTCAGTTTCTTCAAAATTAGAGAAAATTCGGTATTGATCTAAAGTCATGTTGGTTATATAGGTATCGTTTTCATTGACACGAGGCAATTCGACATATCCAGAAGAATTCTTGGCACGATGAGCGAGGAAACCTGCTCCTGGCTGGATAAACTTGACACGGCTAAAGTACAGTTCCTTATCTTGTATATATAGATTAGTGGGGACATAGATAAGCCAGTTGGAACCATCGTCTATATCATAGTATTTGGCTTCCGTACAAAATGTAAATAGTTCGGCTCTAATGACAAAACGGCCATACACCTGAGCCAGGCCAAAAACCTGGTCTCTGACAATTTCAGCAGGCAGAACTACGATTGTTCCTTCGGTAAGTGTTTGGTTGATAGGGTCATCAATTGCAGCTCCATATTCATCTAATTCATCGAGGTATCTCCAGTTTACAGGGCCATTGTTGACAACATTTCCAGTCTCAGGGTCTGTTTCATGATATCCTTCAATCTCGATTTTTATCAAAGTGCCTGCGTTTTCGCCATATCCATGCAACAGCAAATCATATATGTTGGCAAGCGACATGTTACTGCCTAAGTTAAGGAAACCTAGGGTCTCTTTCACATCCGTCAAGGCAGACTTTCCGTACTCCTCATCAATCTCAAAAACAGGATTGCCTAAGATGTAAAGAGATTCAAGGGGAGGTATGGCTAAGCAGTTATAACTGAATGCATAACGACCGACTGTTGTTACGGTTTTAGGAATAGTCAACTCTTTTAGATTCTTTCCTGCTTCTGTCAGACCAACGATTGTGGTATGCTCATCGTCATCATAAACGAAGTAGTCTGGTACATCCTGGGCCATGGCTTGAGTGCCAAGGCATAATAGGGATATTGCTGCTATGAATAACCTGGCAAAAAAATGTTTCTCGCTCATATTTTATTTTGTGTTACGTTATTTTTTTTGGTAAATAGGAATTAGTTAAGGTGGGTTCTATTAATTAGCTTTGTCAGATTTCTGAGTTAATTGCGTGAACACACCTTAAATATAAAAATATCAACTCTTTATCATGTGATTTGTTAAATCGTCAAGTCGTATCATTTTAATCTGCAAATTTACATAATTTTTTTATATACTACAAATTTTAAACCATTATTATTAAAAAAAACTCCCCATGCGTTATGCATGGGGAGGAATTGTCTCATTTTTGAAGAGTGTTGTTTCACTTTCGCATGCTCCTCACGGTCACTTTCTGGCCACGGTGGATGTAAACACCAGATTTGGTCGGACGGCGGCCAATCTTGAAGCCTTCGAGGGTGTACCACTCTGTGTCGTCGTCATCGAAGTTCACATCGCGGATGCCAGTGGAGTTGAGGTCAATCACATAAGGTTCCTCAAGCGTT
This sequence comes from uncultured Prevotellaceae bacterium, assembly GCA_900315075.1. GTDB lineage: Bacteria > Bacteroidota > Bacteroidia > Bacteroidales > Bacteroidaceae > Prevotella. Next base: position 39,337 of record OMXV01000028.1, read on the forward strand.
CCATAAACAGCGTCGCTGATGAATCGCAGGTCGGTTATTACATAGTCATTGCCTCCGTGGTAAACCCTGAGTTCAAACGGTGTATCTACGTCATCGACCGATGAACCCATGATGGTGAGGAAGTAGTAGCCGTCGATGCATTTGACGGCCCCACGGCACTCGCCGTTGGCAAAGGCTCCCACCTCGGCATCGTCGAGGCTCTCGCCATCAAGTTGAACCACGGCGATGATGTTCATATTGTCGGGAAAACGATGGTCATCCACAGGTTGGTAGTAGAGGTTGTCCTCCATGTCCTCGCCATCCTCGAAGAATGAGATTTGCTGGGCATAGGCATTGCCACCATAGTCGTACTTAGGATAGTGGAACGTTTTGGTCAAAGCGTCTTGTGAGAGATAGATATATCCCACACCAGGCACTATGCTCTTCAGCGTACCCTCCCATATACCCTGGCCGTTATAGACAGACATGGCGGTACGTGTCTTCACCATATCGTCTTTCTTAGGCTGGAGGTCGGCAAAAGCATCCTCAAGCGACAGCACCGTATTCGAGAGCGAGCCAATCCAGTTGAAGCCTGGATAGATGGTCTGTGTGGCCTTTTCCACATCGATAATCGTACCATAGATGTTCAGGTTGGTCGATGCCGATACCTGCACCTTGTACATGTTGCCGGGTGTGAGTTCTTGAAGTGTTCCTATAAACGAGGTGAAGCCTACGTCGGGAGTGGCTATGGCAGTCTTGCTCTTGATGTTTTGGTACTTCTTTCGTTCGTTCTTGGTCATCGCAAGCACATTGTTGATGTCCGTCGAGTAAGGTTCCACATAGAGCGACATCCATGTCCATCCACGCGGCAGAGTGCTACTTTCGGCAATATTGTCGGTGGCGGTACATATCACAGGCTTGTCATACGAGCCGTAATAGGCATCGGGAGAGTATGTCAGTTCGTACACGAGGATGCCGTCGGGCATGAGGAGATCAACCACGGGATAGGTAATGCCCGAGGAGGCGTCGTAGAGTTGGAAGTACATAGGACGCTGGCCATTGCTGATTTCTGTGGCTGAGGCTCCGTAGATAATCATGTCGAAATAGTAGGCATCGCGCGTATTGACGTAGTGTGGCTGGGCCACGCCGCGGCAGTTGCCTTCGAAGTCGAAGGCGGCAATCTTGCTGTCTGTGTTCTGGCTAATCTTGTCACCCACATATATCTGTCCTGTCAGCGTCATGTTGCTCTCATAGAGGTCGGGGTTCACCGCCCAGTTGGGCTCATCGCCTTTCACTGTGAGATGGATGCGCTGCGAACGTGAGATGCCGAGGCGGTCGGTCACATAGATGTAGTCGGTGTATCTTCCCACAGGCACAGAAGGCAGAATGGTGCATTCCAAGTCCGCGTAATCTGTGATAGTGCCGATAGGTTCGCTCACTTTCAGCCAGCGAGGCATGCCGGAGACTTCGTAGGTGGTGGGCAAGGAGGAGGCGTTGTTGTAAATCATAAGCGGGAATGTCGCTGTTTCACTCCAGAGTTTTTCGTTTTCTTCCTGCGCATAAACAGAGAACAAGGCGAAGTCGCAGTTGAATTTCCACTCCACAGCCTCAGAGGTGTTGTTGTGCTCGTCCTTGATATTCTCCACCTTAATGACAAACTCGTTGCCATCCATCAGCGGCAGTACATCCTCTGGGAAATTGAAATAGATAATATCGTCGGCGACAGTGAAGTCAAATTGCTTGTCGTCTAAGCGCATACGGCTCGAACCTGGCAGCAGGGCAGGGGCATTTTCACTCTTGGTGACAGTGCCCTCCATCTTCATCTGCGACTCACGGTAGCCGAAGTTGTCGGTACTGAACTCTGTCTGCACATTACCTGACTTGTCGCGACCGATGCTCTCCATGGGGAAGTAGCCATAGAGACTGTAGTTGCCATCCTCCATGCGCTCATAGCGGCGCTCTTCGATGAGTGAACCAGTGAGTGCTGTTCCCCAGAGGCGTATCTCATCCACATCGCCGATGAAATTGTTGGTGCTGCCGCCGAGATTGGATCCATCGGCTCCCACGAGGGTCTGCTCGCCACCCACATAGATGTAGTGTGCGGAGAGACCGGGGATGGTGCTCTCAGCGATGGTCTTCACGGCTTGGCCGTCGATATAGGCGATGGCGCTGGTGCCACGGTGTACGTTGAGGGCAAAATGATGCCAGTTGTTGTCTATGTAGGAAGAGTCGCTCAGCACGATGGTAGTTTCCACGGTCTTGGTTTCCACATTGTCATTGTCCACGCTGCGTGTGCTCTTCTCAAGTACCAGTTTGCCTTCTGAGAATCCGATGCTGAAGGCATTGAGGATTGACAGCAGTTTAGCGTTCTGGTTCGACTCCTCTTTGTCGGCGCGGAACCACATCTCCATTGCATAGTTGTCGCTTTGGCGCGGACTGAAGGTGGAGTTGTCGAGTTTCAGCGGTATTCCGTTGATATGGGCTGCTAAGTTGCGGTTGTTGATATACCAACTCTCAGTAGGCATCTGGATATGACGGGAGCGCACATTGTCGGTCAACAGGGTGCCGTGGCCTTCGTTCATGCGCCAGTAGCCGATGAGGCCCGGCGTATAGTTGGCCTTTTTCTCGTTGCGGGTCTCATAGAGTTCCTGGGCCGATTTGTCGATATTCCACAGGGTCAGTTCATGAATCATTCCCTTCATGCCGTCGCCTCCAACGCCGATACGTACATTGCCATTAAGGTCGGGAGCGGCGATGTTTTCGGCCATGTATGTCGGACGGTCGGCTTCAGCGTTGGCAAAGAGCATCGTAAACCGGTTGTCCGGGTCGTTCGTGTTCTTGCGCTTGTAGGTCATGGCGATATAATTCCATTGGTTGGGGGGCAGTTCGACATCCAATCCCTGGGTTACCTCTTTGTCGCCACTGCGTAGGCCGAGTTTTCCTCCGTCGTGGGTGAACAATGTTAATACATCCTCGCCGATACCTAAGTTCACAATGTTGCCGTCGCTCTGTCGATAGAACCAGAATCCCACGGCCAGGTCGTCGTCGGTCATTGTGAAGGTTGACTGTGTGCGCAGTTCGTCGCCGTTGAGTTGTACGGCCACATCGGTGTACTGCTTTTTCACGGCTACATTGTTCAGGAAACCCTCGATGGTGAAGTTGTCGCTCTTGCTCAAGGCGTTGGCATTGAGATGCTCATTGAAACGTACCCACATATTGCCGCGTGTGCTGTAGGTCAGCGTGCCATTGTCGTGGCTGGGCATGCCAAGTACCTTTGGCCCGCGAGTGTCTTGTGTCACCTCGATGATGGGGGTCTCGTAGGTCACATCCATCTTGCCATATTTGCCCCAGGTTTGGCCGCGGAGTTCATAGATACCATCCGAGGGGAACGCGACAGAACACTCAAGCGACTTGTCCGTGGGGCGTATGAGTGAGTCGCCCTGCTCTAAGTCGGCTTCATTCACCTTCCACTGGTGGGCAAGGTTCCAACTGTCGAAGCCCTTGCGGCGATACTGCACGCGGACACCCTCCAAATTGTTGTCCTGACGGTCGAAGTTGGTTAATGTCACCTGGAACCCTTTGTATTTCCTCAGGTCATCCATGTTGAGCACCGTATGTGCCACGCTCATCTCAATTATTGCCGATGCCGGTACAAACTCGATGCTCAGGTGGAGAGTGTCGCTGCAGGTGCTCTCGTCTTTCTCTGAGCGCAGTACCAACATGAGGTCTTTGTATTCTGTGATACTGCGGTCGCTCTGGCTCACATAGAGCATCTTGTGGATGGTCTCGCCACCTTTCATCGAAATGGCGCGGCCGGTCTTGCCAAGGCTTAGTGGTGCGCCGTCGATGGTGAGCACCGCTCCCTGTGCGTTCGACGACTCGATGGCCTCTAAGATGTAGGTGCAATTGCTGTTGGTCTCGCTGCGGTTGAACAACTCAAGGTCAAACTTTGCTTCGCCGCCGGTAGGCACGTTGGAGACTTGGCTCTGGCCTACGACTTTCAACTGGGGAAGTTCCACGCGCATGGTAGCCTCGTCGAGTTTGGTGCCTTCGTTGTAGTATTTGGTGAAGGTGGCATCCTCGTAGGGGTTGGCCGTCTGTCCACCACGGGTACGGAAGATGGGGCCGTAGCCGTTCTTCGATTTGAAGACATCCACCGACAGTGCTGTGCGTGGGTCGGCGTCACTCAGTGTCCAAGCCACTGAGGTTTTGGCAATGGTGGTGGTATCTTTCTTAGAGGAGTTGCCATGGAATATTGTTCCCGTAATGATGCCGTAGGCTCCCATCTCATTGAACAGGGCACCGATTTTGTTCTCTGTGTTGTAGGCATATTCGTAGTTACTCTCGTAAGAGTTCAGGTGGCGTGTCTCCGTGGTCACTGTTTGGCTGATGCTGGTACCGTTGGCAATGGAGTAGTTGTCGATGAAGCAACTCTTGTCCTCGAAGGCTTCCACCTTGTCTTGCTCGTTGATTTCGATGATGTGGCGCCAGTTCTTAATCTGGTTGATGGCAAATTCTACCTCGTCGTCGGGATGCTCGTTGGTGCCGTCAACCATGATGTAACTTGGGCATCCCTTGGCCTCGTCAAACTGGGCTTTGGTCCAGTGGCTGTCGCCATTGGTGCGGCCCCATTCCGGGTCACCCTCCTTGTATTTGGTGTAGTATTTCACCACGCCTGGCACAGTTTCGTGATTGCCATCTTCCCAGTGGTTGCCATCCACGTGCTCAAGACGGCTGCGGATGATGGCCTCCCAGTTGGGAATGAGGGTCTCCTCGATATATTCCTGCGGATAGGCAAAGTAGGTGCCGAACGATTCGCTCAAGGTAATTCCCTCTTGGGACTCGATTTTGTAGGTGCCATCCGACTGCTTGTAGATGCCTAAGTTCCAGCCTTTGCCGAAGAGCAGGTTGGTGGAACGACCGATATAGGTGTCGCCGTTGTTTTGGATACCCTCCGTCGTACCGTGTATCTCGTTGGTCACAGTATAGGTGTATTCGTCTTCAAAGTTCTCTGTGTCCCACCATTTGTATTCTCCGGTGTGCTGAGATTCGAGCACGATTTTCACCTTGTTCTCAAACAGGAGGGTGATGCCGGTGATGGGGGCTACCTCACCCCATTGGGTCTTGATCACCGGTGAGGGCACCACATTGGCACCGCCACCATGGCCATGACCGTTTTTGATATTTACATCGGTTTTCGTGTAGCCGTTGACTTTCTCGTTGATATAGACTGCCTCAGAGGTGCTTCCTGGCGGGCGGCGCAGGATCATATCCACATCGTCGGGACCCTGTGTCATGAAGTTGGTGCCCGAGGTGATGGCACCGAGCAAAATCATGTCGAGGGCATTCGACTCAGAGTCGGGGGCCTGCCACATGGTGGTACGTCCATCCACTTTCACTCCGATGCTCATATTGCGCAGGTTGCCCTTTGCCAAGTTGGGCCAGCCACCGACAAACTGATACGACACATGGCCATTCTCGTCGGGGATAACGTTGATGCTGGGCGTGTCGTAGGCCTCGCCAATCTGTGCCTCCTCGCCATTGATGATGGCTTTCTCGGCTATCACGGTAGTCAGCGCACTGGCATCATTGATGATGGTCACCATGGCATCCTTGGGAATTTCATGGAAAGTTTCCCGTGTGTCGAGGTTGACATAGTCTTCTGACACTGCAATGTCGTACTCATAAACGCCCTCCTGCACAAACAGTGGGTGTCCGAAATTATATTGGTAGCCAGTGTCGGTGAAGGTGATGGCGGCCACGGAGTCTGTAGCCCCAATGTTCGACAAGGCGATCTTTTCCTCGCCGAAGGCTCCGTTCTTCATGCCCACCTGCTCTACGGTGATGGTAGGCTCTTTGCGCAGTTGGCGGTTCATCTTTGCCGTATAGGTATATTCCATCTTGATGCCATCCACGGTCAGTGAGTCTGTCTGCATGGCTTTTTCCACGGTGTTGGTGGCATCGATGAAGGGTAGGTTTTGTGCAAACACCGGCTCGTTGTCGTAGTCCTTGCCACCGACAAAATTGATGCTCTCCACCTTGTATCGTAGCGGAGGTAGCATAGCGGAGAATTCTCCGGTATTCTCATCAGTGGTGATGTAGATGTAGTTGGTGTCGTCGTGGGAGCCGCCGGCACGGTAGGCGGTGCTTTGGATTTTATCGGTGGCACTCTCCACTGGTAGGTTGGTGGTGCCGAAAGATCCCTCCCCACGGTCGTTGACAATATAGTTGAACGAACATTGTGATTCCTTGCCCAAACTGAGTTTGACGACGGCCTTGCCTAAGCGGTTGATGCTGCGCCCGAAGCCCACGGGTTCGTCTTGGTCGGTGAAGCCACCGTTGATACGGCCGGTCACGTTGACCAACGTCGAGTCAAAGAAGTTGACAATCTCATCCTGCTTGAAGTCGTAGGTAGTGCCGTCCAGGGGGAACGATGTGAGGCGATGGCCATCTTTCCAGGCCTCTATCAAGTGCTTGCCAATGGGCACCGAAATCTCATACTCACCATTGGCATCAGTCATGACGTAACTATCTTTTGCCTGAACCAGGGCACCGTCGATTTTAAACTGTATGGAGTCGGCGGGGATGTTGGTGTTGAGATAGGTCACCTTGCCGCGCACGGGGAAGGCCGACTGGTCGGTGAAGTCGTAATTGTTGAGCGCCAGGCTGCCGTTGCCGATAAAGCCGTTGCGCGAGACGGGCGAGAACACGTGGATGCCCTTCGAGGGGACGATGGTGTAGGTGGTGCCGCTGCCCACAAACGGTATGCCGCGGATGGTGAACTCGCCTTGCTCGTTGGTCACGCCATAACGGGAGAGTTGGGCATCAGTGGGGATGGTGGTCGATGAGGTGATGTTGTTGCCCACAGTGGCATGACGGCCGTTGGGCAGGTCGTTGGTGTAGGAGGCGTCGAATACCAGGTGGTCGATACCCTCGTCCATCGGCCAGTAGAGTTTCAGACCGGTCTCATGTCCGTTGAGCACACGGTCGGTGTAACTGTCGCGCTCCTTTTGCGTAAGGATATGGTCCCAGACGCGCACTTCGGTCACATTGCCCTTGAAGGCCTCTTCCTCTGCTATTTGGATGCCTCCACCCATGGCGAACGAACAGGGTGCTTCCACCGTTTTGGTGACAGCTACTGACATGTCGGGGAACCATTCTCCGAAAACAGTAGTGTAAACGCTCTCATGACCTTGCAGCATGGTCTCGTTTGTGCATCCCGTTACCTTGTAAAGGCAGTTCTCGCCGTAAAAATAAAAGTCGTCAGAGAGTAATTCCATATTGCCATCGGTGAGCGAATGACTTTTCGACGAGGAGGCGGCCTCTGGGAGTGCCTTCGACTGGTCGTTGACGCTTACGGTGTATTTCTGCCCATCGTTTTGAAGGGAAATCTGCGAATAACTGTTGGCGGGGAGTGTCAGCCCGGTATCATATACCTTCCCCTGCCATGTGTAATGTGAGCGGTGGACTTGCCCGGAGATAGGAACGACCTTGCCATAAACGGCAAACCAGATGTAGCGGGGGGATAACTGAAACCATCCATTGTAGATTTTCTTATAGCCTTTATTATCTGAAAGGTCATCGCATTTACCGTAAAATTCAGCGTCAGTGTTATACATCCATGTACCCAATTCCTCATTGTAGTAAGAAGGTTCATTGTTGTCTTTCGAGGTGTTATCCTGGAAGACACATTGGATATCCCAGTACTCTGTGAATTGATTTTCCGAGTTTGTCGCTTCTGTGTATTTTTCGGCGAGTAGTTGATAGCCGCCTTCTTTCTTGTTGCCTAAGAGCAGACGACCAAAATGGGGAATCTCGCCAATCACTGTACCGTTGGCAAGATTGTCATCGGGACGGACGAACAACTGCAAGGTGTAATCCTTGTCGGAACCAAGAATGGCGGCTGTCTCTGCGCTGTCGGCATCCCATTTGATACCTGTCGAAACGCCATCCACGCGCTGAGAGTAACCGCGTATCACATTGCCGTCATCTGAGGCATTCGAGCGCAGACTAAGACGCACATTGTCCACGGCATTGCCAGAACCGAAGGATACCTTACCACTGATGACACCGCGTGCCTGGCAGAAGCCCACGTCGGTGAGTGTGTTCTGGTAGGTGTTGTCAGCGGATGACTCCTTGTCGCCGCTGTAGGCATCAACCTTATATTCATAGTAGTAGCCAGGCTGCACCGTATTGTCCTCGTAGGTGTAACTGTCGGAGTGGCCACTCACGGAGTGTACTTTCAGATACTCGTCGGTGGTGCCGGCATAGCGACGGAATACCTCGTAGTTGGTGTTGTCGGTACCTACGTGTTTCACTGTCCATGATACGCGTACTACGTTTTCGTGTGTACCCTTGGTGGCACTTACGGTGCGCACGATGGTGCCGCTGAGCAGACCGGCTGTCAATACATCACTCTCGAAGGTGTTTGTGCCGTTGTTGATGGCAAGTATCACCTTGTATTGGTAGGTGGAACGAATGTTGGGCACAGTGTTGTCGGTGAACGAGATGACGTCACTGGCAGTGGGATTGGAAGGACCTGTCACCGAGCCGTAGTTAATCCATTCTGATTTGCCTTTCTCACGACGCATTACCTGGAAACTCACATTCTTTGCATTCACAGGCACACGTGAGTAGTCCCACAAGAATCGCACCTTGTCGGTCACTGTGGTATCCTGCCGTAGGTTGTAGATACTAAGTTCAGGCGCTGAACTCATGACGTCGCTCACGGTGTAGCCCAATTGGTTGAGCAATTTCTCCGTGGGGCTGTTGAGGTCGCTGTTCTGGATGCTACGGTTGTCAATCCAGGCTTTGGGCACATTCACCACCATGTATTTGTAATAGCTGTTGGCACTGACATTGGCGTCGGTGTAGCCCTGTGCCTGAGTGGAGCCGATGGCATCGAGCGAGGCACGGCGGTTCCAGCTTTGGCCAGAGAGTGGTTCGCCGTTCTTGTCGGTCTCCATCCTATATATATAAGGTATCGACTCTTCGATATAGTTTTCTTCGCCGGTGGGGAAGGCATTCCACGAGAGGTCGGCCTTATTGTCAAACTGCAGATACTCGGCAGAGAGGCCAAATGGAACGGGAACAGAAGGGAATATGTTTTTGCGGGAGTATGTGCGGTAGTACAGGTAGAAGGACTTGTCATTCTCGCATTTCAATTGGTCAATCACTTCCATGCTTAAGTCAAGTTTCTTGAAATTACCCACACTCTCAGGGATGGTTATCTCGTAGGTCTTCGACTTGCTGGTCTGGCATTCAAGGATTTCCTCCGACTTCTTGATGCTTCCATCCTGCAAGGTATAGGTGAAATAGAGGTGATAGAGACCCTCATGCCAACGGTTGGCCTTCAGTTTTGATGGTATGTCGTCGGGCATGGGAGGCACAGTGAACTTGATTTTGTCGATACCTTCACGCGCGTAGGAGAAGTCGCCTGTTGAGATGCTCCCAAGGCCCATCCTGTCGGAGCAATAGGCACCGCCCATGCTCATGTTGTGAGATGAACCCTTGTTGTGCTTGTATTCATAGTAGAAGTACCACTTCTTGCCGGCCATCTCCGGACCGTAGTAGAAGTCGATTTTCACAGTGGGGTAGAGGTTGTCCTTGCCTTTGTACATGATGTAGCGCACATTGCTGGCACGGTCTGACCATTCGGTGCCTTTCGAGGGACCAATCTCTTTCTCCACACCAGTGGATGTGTTGGTGAGCCAGGCACGTGAGCCAGGCATCTTGGTCTGGGCGTAAAACTCCCAGTTCTCACTGTCGTCATCGTGGTGGTCGGTTTCCACGTCCATGATGTGATAGACTGTGCCCTTACGGCCATTCTCGCTGTAGGCTCGTACGGAGCCCCACTCACACCAGGTGTCGGTGGATTTTCCGTCGGCAATCAATATCTCCAGGGTGACGTGGTCGGTGTGCTCCGTCACCTTGTAGTATTGGTCATCTTTCAAGCGGTCGGCGTAGGCCACCTGAGCCACGCACGTCAGCAGGGTCACCCACAGCCACAACCATGGCCGGGGCGATGATGTAGAATGTAGTGTTTGCTTCATTATGATTTAATTTATTGTGTTATTTTTCGTATAATAAGGTAGGTCGTAATTATCCGATTAGATACAGTTTGGTAATTTCATCATCAATAATTTGCAAAAATACACAATATTTTTTTATTTCACAATATTTTTAACTATTTCTGCAAAAAAAACGCAAAATATGTAGGTGCACAAAATTAGACAAAAATATTTTATCGAAAGAAAACGTCCTTAATCCATCAAAAATGATTACTTTTGCATGCGGAAATGAATTTTTAATAATATTTTATATTTTTTAGACAATTATGGCTTATCAAGAGAAAAGAACTGTGGGCTATGGCTCACGTGTGGGAAGTTCGTTCAAGGCTATCGGCGGAGGCTTCCTGCTGTTTTTCGCTGCCACGGCATTGCTATGGTGGAACGAGGGACGTTTTGTAAAACAAGACAAAATGCTCAACGAGGCTGAAGGTGTAACAGAGGAACTCGCCACCATCAACCGTATCGACCCGGAAATGGACGGACATCTGGTTTATGCCACCGGTATGACCACTACTGAGGACTCACTGATTGATAGCAAGTTTGATGTAGGTGTGAAAGCAGTCAAACTAAAGCGTACCGTGGAATACTATCAGGAGCAGGAACATGCCCAAGAGGAGCATAAAGACAAATTCGGCGGAAAAGAGGAAATCACCACGACCTATACCTACAAAAAGGGATGGACTTCATCACCTGTGGAAGGAGAGTTCCACGACCCCGCCCATAAGAATAAGAATTTCGTGCTTACCACGGCTGAAGAAGAAGACTGGCAGGCAGAGAAGGTGATGTTTGGCGCCTTCCAACTGAATGACTACCAGATTGGCTCTATCCATGGCGATGTGCCTGTAGAACTTCAAATCGACTCGGCACGTCTCGTGGCAATGAACAAAGATGCACAGCAAGTGATGCAACGTCAGGTAAGTGGCAACTGCGACAGCTTGAAACTGGTACATGTCAGCGAAAATCAGATTTATTACGGCGTCTCGCCATCAAGTCCTGCCATTGGCGATGTACGTATCACTTGGACGAAGGTAATGCCTGGCAAAGTATCGATAATCGCACGTCAGAAAGGCAACACATTTACTAGTTTCAAGGCTAAGAACGGCAAAACCTTCCAGACACTTGTCATGGGCACAAAAGCCGCTGATGAAATCTATGAAGGCGCCCACTCGGCAAACAATACATTCAAGTGGATTTTACGATTCATAGGGTGCATGCTGGTTATTGGTGGACTGAAGATGATCTTCGGGTTCCTCGAAACTATCCTCAAAGTGGTACCTTTCCTTGCAAATATATTGGGATGGGGCGTTGGTGTCGTATGTACAGTGGTTGGTGTGGTATGGAGTCTCATCATCATCGCATTGGCTTGGCTTTTCTATCGCCCAGTTATCGGTATCATCCTGCTGGCCATTGCGGGCTTCCTCGTCTGGGTATTCGCCTTTAGAGGAAAAGAAAAACTCAAGGAATTGGCCAACCGTGGCAGAACAAAAGCTCCTGAGACAATCCCGACAAACAACGGGTGAGTTTTATAGATAAAACAGAGACGCAGAGACACAGAGGTATGATACCCCTGTGTCTCTGCGTCTTCGCACCGGTGGCGAGCATAATCACATCGCCTACCTTGAAGTTGTGGCGGTCTTCTGGGCACCGGTAGCACGGCTGTCACCATAACCCTCAATCACGTTGATGAGTTCTTCCGTCACCCCCTCCACTGCGGTTGCAACTTGTTCCTCTGTCGTGACAGTCTTAGCCAGCATAACGGCTATCCTGTCAAGAATGTCTACGCTGACCCCCGAAAACTTGGCTTTCAACGTTGCTAAAATTCTGTCCTTCATGTGTTCACTAATTAGTCGCTACAAAAATATAGGGAACTATATACCTGTTGTCCCCGAATATCCTTTTAGTATAAATATACACTTGTAAAAATAGTTCAAAAAAGGATATGATGAATGCTTTTAATCATCATGTATCTGTTCCCATTGCAGCATTGCATTTTCTCTATTGGATAGTTTTGGCTGTGCAAAACATTTTGAAGAAAGCCATTTCTCTACATTTGCTTGCATATACTCAAAAATGCTGTTTTCCTTGCCTCTTGTTTTGATTTCCAATAATGAGCCATCTTCTATACAAAAACTTGCGTTCCATCCATCACATAATATATGGAAATGGGGTGGGGTGTGGTCATTGCTCCATATTTTAAGTTCCCATTTATTATATGGAAACAAACAGTTACCTGTTTCTTTTTTGTTGATTCTTGCCATTTCATTCAATGGCTCTCCGTTGGTATTAAATCTTTCATTCAATACCATAGCAACAGTTTCATGGATGATTCTGTCTATTTTATTCTCCATAATATAACATTATTTTCTTAAACATTATTTACTATAAATATCACTCACTTTTGCAAATATAATTCCCCAAATCCTTATTTCCAAACAATTATACATACTTTTTCAAAATTGCTTGATGTTTATATATAAGAATAACTGAAGTTTCGCAAGTGCATTTATACTCAGACGGCCTGTAAGGCCAATGAGCAATCAGCCCAGGGCAACGCCCTGGGTTTATAGTGTAAAAGGGAAAATTCGCCCCAAAGGGGCAAAAGCTTTATAAATATGATGACTCTTTTGCCTTACAGGGCGTGCCAACCACCCATCGGTTATGATTACTCATGACAGTGGTTATCTACTTCTGTCAGTATGGTCTTTTTTTGGGGTGTGATTCGATGCGAATAGCATCGTCTCAAATTCCTAATAATTCACGTATATAAATTCTACTGAAGTTTCGCAAGTCCTCAACTTCTAGGTTATGAGGTCTTTAGGTTATGAGGTTATGAGGTGAGATTTGTCCAAATATGTCGTTATCCATACATATATCACCTTAAAACCTATGTTGAGTAAATTCTATAATTCTCCAATTCGTGATAAAAGAAAAGTGGTTCTACGACAAATCTCGTGATAAAAGAAAAGTGGTTCTACAACAAATCTCGTGATAAAAACAAGTGGGTCTGCTACTGTTGGTCCGCTATTCATTCAACTTCTCCAATTCGTCCTGAGCTTCCAGGTCGCCTTGGTCGGCTGCTTTTTGAAACCATTCCTTAGCTTGGGCAAGGTCTTCCTCCACTCCCCATCCGTATTCGTAGCAATAGCCTAAAAGGGTTTGTGCTTCAGCGTAGTCTTGGTTAACTGCTTTCCTAATCCATCGCACAGCCTCATCGTTGTCTTCTTCCACACCTGTCCCGTATAAGTAGCAGCTTCCTAAATGTGCCTGGCCATAAGCATTCCCTTGATCGGCAGCTTTCCGATACCATCTTGCAGCCTCTTCCGGATTCGTTTCCACACCTGTTCCATTCTCATAGCAGTAGCCTAAGTTTCCCTGTGCGATGGCATCACCTTGATTGGCTGCTTTTCTAAACCATTTCACAGCTTCTTCCTCATCCTCCTCGACAACTGTGCCGTAGTAGTAGAATCGGCCTATGGCGTTTTGGGCATTTGCCTGGTCCTGATTGGCTGCTTTCTTGTACCAATAAGCGGCTTCTTCTTCATCTGCTTCGATACCGAAACCATTCTCATAGCACACACCTAAGTCATATTGAGCGTCTGCAATACCATCTTTTGCATATTCCAACAACTCATCAGAATATTCTGGGCTTTCAACACAGGTATATTCGTTTCTATCCACCCACTCTGTGTCGTCTTCATCCTCATCATTTTCTGATGTTCGATTCGACTTCCCATTCCCTAAGAGGAATACTCCTAAAATAACTGCGAGCAGTAAAACACCGCCAACGGAAGACCAAATGATAATCTTACGCTTCTTGGCCTTCTTTTTATAATCCCCAAATCGAAACGTTCCGTCCTCAAAAAACGAAACGTTTCTTTTTTTTAGCTTTCTTGTGTAAAATATTTTCTTAATTGGGCGGACATTTTCGTATTCCGAAGGTATATTTCTAAATAGGGGAAAATATACCTTTTTTTTAGAATAAACATAGGAAACTATCACTTTTCATGCAAGTTCATTTTTCCCTGACACCCCGCCAAATCCCCACGTCCAGACGGTTTCAAGCCCATAAAAGCCAAAAACAAGGGGGGGGGGAACACCTATAAAAAACACACGGGGGTACCCGTGTGTTTCTGTTTTACTGTTTCCGCATTTCGGAACATGCACCTATTAATGTTTCAATTATAAACATACCGTCGGATAAATGGGATGCACTATTACCACTTTCTATCAGGTTTCTGCAAACCTCAGCGTAAACCGCAAATAAATTTGTGCAAAACTCTTTAGGGGAGTAGTAGGTAGTGAATAAATCTACGATACCATCAATGTTTAATTTTGCGGCCTCACCCGTCAACACAATTGTTTTTGTTTTTTCCATAACGTTTATTTTAGGATAAATAAAAGGGCGTGCTTTAGGTGTCCTATACCTAAACGTTGGGTATTGGGGCGTTTCCGCTTACCACACCATAGCACGCAAAAAAAGTCTTTAAAAAAAATCTCTGTTTCATTGTACGTTTATATTAGGAGAGTGCAAAGATAATGGTATTTTTTGAATTAGCAAAAAAAATGGAAAAATTTAGTTTAAAGAATATATTGACACCTCACAACGCCCCGAGAACCGCCCACGATGGCACGCAGCACCACCACACCGACAAACCACCCATCACCACCGCCACCACCTCACCAACGCCCCGAGAACCACCCAAAAATAAAATACGCTTGAAACGCTTTCATAATTATATGAAACGCTTGCACACTTATTTTTTTTTATCATATTGTAATGCTATTTTTGCAGCGTTAAAACATTATTATTATGATAAACGAAAACACATTTATAGTATCTGACGAAACTGTCAACGGTTTTGGTTATATCATCCTCACGTCTGGTATAGACACGACAAGGTTTGAGAAAAACCCCGTTATGCTCTATATGCACGAAAGAAAAACCGTTGTAGGCAAATGGGAGAACATTAGAAAAGACGGTAAAAAACTTTTGGCGGATGCCGTTTTTGATGACACCACACCAATTGGAAAGCAAGTAAAAAAACAAGTTGAAAAAGGTTTTTTGCGATCTGCAAGTATCGGGGTTGATATTATAAAAGAGGAAATTATAAACGGTGTCAAAACTGTTACAGAATGTGAACTGTTCGAAATTTCAATTGTAGATGTACCATCCAATTCTAACGCCCTAAAACTATATAAGAAAAACGGTCGTAAACTGTTGCGGCTATCATTACATGTTGAAGATTTGCGCACCGCTATTATTGAATTACTCGGACTTGATAAAAACGTTTCAGACGATGATATAATAGCAGAAATACAATCATTGGTAAACATCCCCGACAATACCGAAACCCAAGTTTGCCTGGATATTAAAAACGGGTATATTGAAAGCGCATCAAAAAAAGATTTTTTGACAATGGCGAAAATATCACCCACCACATATAATTCATTTATTGCAAGTGAGCGTTCAAAACGGGAAAAAGCCGTTGAAATGACTATTAAAAAAGCCATAGACGAACAAAGAATAACAACACACGATAAGGAACTATATAAACACATCGGTTTAGAATTGGGTAACGAAACTATCGTTAGACTGTTTGAAAAAATACCGAAGCCTATACGCATCATCGAAACACTAAAACCCAATCGAGACAAAAAAAATTGGAGTCTCGAAGATTATCGGAGATACGCACCGCAAGAGTTAAAAGATAACCCCGAACTTTATGCAATGCTATTGAAAAAAGAAAATAACCCTTTAAAAAATTAACTGTATGTCGTTAAACAAGCAAATTTGGGTAAAGCAAATAATGAATGGCTTTTATCCCGACCGAAGTTTTTTAAACAAAGTCGTTAGTTTTAACGATTTTGTAGAAGGTGACACCCTACACATACCGAGTGCAGGTATTGACCCCGAAGTGTTAATTAATAACACCACTTATCCTATCCCCATTGTAAGTAGAGAAGATACCGACAATGAAATAACTTTAGATTTGTTCGAAACACAAAACACATATATTCGACGCCCAGAGGCTATAGAATATTCATACGATAAATTGGAAAGTGTAATCTATCAGCACAGAAGCACGCTTCAGGCAAGCACATCGAAAAAAGCCGCACATGCCTTTGCACCCCTAAAAGACACCGACAAAACACCCGTTATCCTTACGTCGGGGGAAATTACAAACGGGCGTAAACGTATGACGTTTGAAGACCTTTTGCGATTGAAAGAACGTTTTGACAACGCTCTAATACCGTTAGAAGACCGTTATATTATACTCCATCCGTCACACGTTACAGACCTTTTGTTAGAAGACGTAAAACTATTCAAACAGTTAACAGATATAGTTGACGGTGAACCTATGCGTTTTGCTGGTTTTGGGTGCTATCAATTCCCATTTATGCCTACATACTCGGAAATTGACAACGTTTTAACAAAAATTCCTTTTGATGAAACACAAAGCGATAATTTTGCAAGTGTGGCGTTTCAAGCAAAAGAGGTTATGAAAGCAGACGGGGAAATTCACATGTACTCACGCTATGACGACCCCGAAGAACGTGCAACTATTGTAGGTTTCGACAAACGTTTTATAGCTATGCCAATCCGCAATATGGGTATCGGTGCAATCGTTAGCGCAACAGTAGAACAAAGCGAAAACGAGGAAAACGGAGACGACACCGAGTAATAAAAAATATTGTGTGGTGTCAAACTTTTATTTTTAATATGTTTGACACCACATTTTCAAACACACCACCGCCAACACCTCACCACCCCGAGAACCGCCCACGATGGCACGCAGCACCACCACACCGACAAACCACCCATCACCACCGCCAACACCTCACCACCCCGAGAACCACCCAAAAAACCGCCCACGATGGCACGCAGCACCACCACACCGACAACCATAAATAAATATTTTAATCCTAAAGGTATTTCAATTCAAAAACGCATAAAAGAAGTAAATGAAATTTACGACAACCATATAAAAGACGGTGTGACAAATGCGTTTATTTGGAGAAATTATATATACCCAAAATTCGGTATATCTATACGCACATTTTATTCATATTTAAAAAGAGGGTGATTTTGCATACCGTTCGTTTTTCCTTTTTGTCCGTCCATTTGTCCGTCCATTTGTCCACCCATTGGTCAATTTTTCCACTTATAATTTTACTAATTGTTCCAAAATTCCATATATTTTAAGCAAGAATAGGTTAAAAATTAACCCCAAATTATACATAATTATACCTTTCGTTTTTTTTTTGCACTCCCTTATAAAAGTCTAAAAACCCCGATAAACACTATATTTTTGACGGTTTTTAGTACGTTCTACAAACATCCCTTTCGTTTTAAGCCCTATATTTTCCTCATCATTGTTAATGTTACTCCCGGAGGGGGTGAATCCACCGTTCCCAGAGGGCGTAGGCGTATATCCTCCATTTCCTGTAAATGCGAATCCACCGTTGCCAATGGGGGGCGGTGTGGGTGTATATCCTCCATTTCCTGTGGGTGTGAATCCACCTGTCTGTTGAGGTGTGTAATGGATAGGTCCAGGTTGCTGGTTTCCTCCATTTCCTGCAAGATTGGGCTGAAAATTCCAAAGTAGTGTGTCTAATTCCTGCACAGACTGGATGCGATTGCGCTTAAGGGGAGCCATCGCCTTGCTGACAATGGCAATCAGTTGGCTGGGAACACTGACGTTGCGCAGGGGCTGCATGGGGAGTCCTTCGTTGATTACAACGGATGACTCTGGAGGCACCACACCGGTAAGCATCTTGTACATCGTGGCACCCAAAGCATAGATATCGAGGGTGACAGGCAGCGACCCGTCCTGACGGTAGGTGGCCTGCTCGATGGGGGCGTAACCAGGAGTGCCTAAGCCCAACGAGGTGCTCTCCTCTGGCTCACCGTTGGTGTTGTACTGTTTTGCAAGTCCGAAGTCGATGAGTTTCACTATGCCCGACTGGGTGAGCATGATGTTTTTGGGCTTCAAGTCGAGGTGGAGCATACGGTTACCATGCATATATCGCAGGGCATTGCACACCTGATGGGTGATGTCCACTGCCTGTGAAGGGGCAAGCTTACCATTCTTCCTGATGAGTTCATCCACAGTGCCCCCATCAATATATTCCATCACATAATAGGCGGTGTTGTTCTCCTCAAACACTTCAAGCACCTTCACAATATTGTCGTGGTGAAGATGGGAAAGGCTCATTGCCTCGCGGATGAATTTCCGCTTGTAGTCTTTCACCAAGGTGCTGTCAGTTTGGTCGATGCTCTTGCCGTCGAGAGAGCGAGTGTTCATCGTCGAGATGAAAAACTCCTTGATGGTAACGTAAACATCAACGTCCATGTTGCCCAACTGACCGTTGAGCGACATGTGGGTGACCGCTAAGTAAGTGATACCAAAACCACCCTGGCCAAGCATCTTGACGATGGTATATTTGCCATTTTGAAGGGTTACCCCATTGTTTAATATCGACATCTGAATATTTAGGTTTAAAGGTTGGAGGTAAGGGAAGAAAATGATAATTGGGAGATAGCAAAATCGACAATCTTCAATAGTTAATCTTCTATAGTCAATTGCAAAGATAGCTGATTTAATTTACAATTCCAAATTTTACTACATTTTTCATGAAAGAATCACCACGAGACAAAAAGTATAGTTCAAAAACTGTATCGCGTTCAGCAGGATTATCCTCATGTGCTTTTTGTGCTCAATTTAAGCTTTCTGACAGCGAGAACGAATGAAGTTATATACAAAGTCGAAATCATCGTTATCTACATATACACGGTTTTTGCCGAAAGGTTCATTCACCTTGATAGTGTTCATCCAACGTATTGCCTTCACTTTTTTAACCTTGGAAAAATCAGTACTCATTGTTGAACGGCTTGCAGCCAACATACCCGACCCCGCGACACCTGGTTTCTTCGATAGGAGTCCTACTAGCATGACAAGGCAGCCTATCCGTTCGCCAACCTTTTCGGCTCTTGGCCCTTGCTCATGCACCACACCATTTTCGTCCATAGTGAAAAGTGCTGTGTATTTCCACCCCGACATGGCAGCATACAGCAAGTAGCCCAGCAACCCAAGCACTACCATGATACCGGCAATGATGCCCATCAGTTTTAGTATGAAGCCAAGTCCTTTAAGTTGCAACCCTGTGTTACAAGCTTGGATTAAGAAGAGGATACAACCTACGATGACCACAGTGATTCCCAGCATCTTATACACATCGATGAGCACTGCTGGATTCTTCAGCAGATGGAGGTCATACATCCAGTGGTATTTGCCATCTTCATAGAGTTTCACGCGATAGTCGCATTGAATACCTGGATTCTGTGTCGTTGTATTTTTCTTTTTCCCCATGCTCGTGTGATAATGAATTTGTCAAATGTATATGGTAGATGCAAATATTCGCTGTTTCAGTGTGAAATACTTAGCAAAGATAGTGATTCCTTTTCAGATGACAAAATTTTTCCCTGAAAAACTCCCATTTATACTCCTCGTCATAACTATTGGAAGTTGAGATGGTAAATAAAAAACAATAGGGAAATGAAGAGTTCTGTTTCTTCTTTCCCTATTGTCTTTCTGTGGAGCTGGCGGGAGTCGAACCCGCGTCCAAACAAGGAAACCATATGCTTTCTACATGCTTATTCCAGCCTTTGGTTTTCGTGCCGTGGCAAGACCT
>OMXV01000039.1 GCA_900315075.1 uncultured Prevotellaceae bacterium
TCTTCTGGCCTTTCAGGCCGTCCTTGCCCCCAAAATTGGCTTTACATTCTATAACCATCATAAATACAGATTATTATAATTGCATATTCACTTGCGAAAGTTGAATACATTCATTAAACGATGATGCGCTGCAATTCTTGCATCTGCATTTATTCAAAATGTTCATTCACCTCAAAAATGAATCACGTAGTCTTTTTCACGGATATTTTTGTCACGATTTAGAGAATTGTCGAATTGAAGTTTTGTAAGTGTATTTATACCCAGACGGCAATTATTCTTCCTCTATCGCTTCAATATAGAAGCTGAAGGGACGGAAACCATCGTTGCAGCTGATCATCGCACTCATCGGGTTTTTCATCCAACCATCGTAGAAGTTTCCCTCACCATGGGCAAGGGACTCTACGAATGGTTGCATGGAGGTCCATGCTGAGAGACATAGACCATCGGGACGTTGACCGTCGATTGATATCCACTGTTGACCTTCCCTGACATCGCAGGCGTGTTCGATAGGGTTTTCGTACTGCGACATCAGGTCGGTATAAACGGTCTGACGGATGGCTGTAATTCGGACTTTCACAGGCTTTCAACCCATTGTTTGAGTTCTTCTTCTGTCGTTTCGTTGAGCAGGCGACCATCCTTCCAGTTGATATCGGGATAGGCTTTTTTCAGGTCTTCGCAAGCATCGTCGATACTGCTGCCGCCTGAGGTGGCGAAGGGGATGACAGTCTTCCCCTTGAAATCATATGCCTCAAGGAAGGTATTGATGATAGTTGGTGCGGTGTACCACCAGATGGGGAAACCCACGTAGATGACCTCGTAGTCGGCCATGTTGGAGAGTTTGTCGGTGATTTCAGGACGAGAACTTTTGTCCTCCATTTCGACAGATGAACGGCTCTGCTTATCCTTCCAGTTGAGGTCGGCCTCGGTGTAGGGCTGGGCAGGCTTAATCTCGTGGAGGTCGGCACCTGCCACCTTGGCCAACTGTTGTGCCACCCCCTTGGTCACTCCCGTCGCTGAGAAGTAGGCTACCAGTGTTTTTGTACTTTTGCTGTCAGCTTGTTTTTCCTCTGTTTGTTTTCCGTTTCCCTTTGAGCAAGCGCCTAAGCAGAGGATGAGCAGCGCTGCAAGGAATAATGTGATTTTTTTCATTGGAATTGGAATTTAAAATAATATAATGACTCAACTTTATTCGCATGGCTCATCAGCAAGCAGTCGCAAGCTCCAGTTTCGTCTGGTTTTATGGTTTATAGGTCGCTTGGCTTGCAGGTTTTAAGGTGATAAATGTATGGCTAACGACATATTTGAGCAAACCTCACCTCATAACCTAAAGACCTCACAACCTAGAAGTTGAGGACTTACTAAACTTCAATATGATGATTTATGTGGTACAACAAAATTCAATTTTCAATTTTCAACCTTCAATTTTCAATCTTCTCCCTGATGTTTGGCAGAAAGTAGGTGACGATGCCAAGCAGGGGTAGGAATGCCGTCAGTTGGAATACATACTGGATGCTGGAAATGTCGGCAAGCCACCCGAATATCGCAGAACCGATGCCGCCCAGTCCGAATGACAGTCCGAAGAATGCACCTGATATCATGCCTACATTGCCGGGGAGGAGTTCGGTGGCATATACTAAGATGGCAGACATAGCCGATGACATCACCATACCCACGAGGATTGCTAATATGATGGTCCACGTAAGATTGCAGTAGGGTAGGAGCAGTGCAAATGGCGATGAACCGAGAATGCTCACCCAAATAACGTATTTGCGACCGTATTTGTCGCCAATCGCACCGCCAATTAACAGTCCGACGGCGGTGGAAACGAGGAAGGCGAAAAGCACATATTGAGAGGCTGACACCGAGAGACCAAACTTGTCGATCATATAGAATGTCAGATAACTCTGGATATTGGCAGTATAGAAGTCCTTGGAGAACATCAGTACCAAGAGCACCAATAATGCTATGACTATCTGTCGGCGAGGGAGACGCCGTTCGTTTTCGATGTCAAACTTCGACTTGCTACGGCCATAGAGTTCGATTTGTTTTTTATACCAATGGCCAATCCTTGCCAGCACCCAGATGGCTACAATGGCAAGCAGGGCAAACCAGCGGATGCTCCCTTGACCGTGAGGAATGACTATCAGTGCCACGGCGATGGGACCGAAGGCACGACCTACGTTGCCACCAATCTGAAAGATGGACTGTGCCATGCCCTTGGCACCGCCAGAGGCCAATCTCGCCACTTTTGATGACTCAGGATGGAGCACGGAAGAGCCAACTCCGACAAAGGCCACCGACAGTAAAACGAGCACAAAACTGCTGGCCATCGACAGCAATAACAACCCTGTCAGCGTGAAGCACATGCCGATAACAAGACCGTATGGGCGCGGATGCTTGTCGGAAAAGTAGCCCACCATCGGCTGTAGTAGCGACGAGGTAATCTGGTTGGTCAGCGTGATGGCACCTATCTGCAAAAAACTCAGTCCCAATGTCTCTTTAATCATTGGGTAGATGGCAGGTATAACCGCCTGAAACATATCATTCAGCAAATGTCCCAGGCTGACCAACAGCAGTATGGATATCGCAGCTTTTCTTTGCATGTAAATTTTATTAGTGGTAAGAGGTGAGAGGTAAGAGGTGAGAGGTAAGGGGGTAGAGGTAAGTGGTAAGGGGGGTAGAGGTGAGTGGGTAAGAGGTAAGAGGTAAGAGGTAAGAGATTACCGATACTGCTCTCAGACTTTTTTGATTCAAGCATCTTGTCATTTTTTTCCTTGTCAACTTAAACTCAAATACCTTGTCAACTTGTCAACTTGTTAACTAAATATCTAATTAACAATCACCTTCAATCCCTTTTCCTCGAACTGTCTTGCGCAGCGAGCCATGACGGCTGAGGAGGGCGTGCTGAGGGGCAGATTGGCGGGATTGTAGGTTGACCACATCCGACGATGTTTGTCTCTGCCCATTTCGTGGTAGGGAAGTAGGTTGACAGTGCGCCCTTTCCATGGCAGAGAGCTTAGGAATGATGCAGTTTGTTCGATGTTCACTTCATCAGTGTTCACACCTTCAATCATAGGAATGCGAATGATGAAATCGTGGTTATGCTCTGCCAACCATCGGATGTTGTTCAAAATCACACTGTTATCTACACCAGTGAAACGTCGGTGTCTCTCGGGATCCATGATTTTCAAATCGACCAAGAGCAGCTCACATTCTTTGGTAATGTTCTCCACAACCGTCGTAGAGGCATAGAGAGTGGTGTCAACCGTGCGGTGGAATCCTCGTCGTCCCAACTCCTGCAGCAATGACAGCGTGTATTCCGGGTGCATCAGTGGTTCGCCACCGCTGAGTGTCACACCACCGTCGCTGTCTTCCATCACACATCGTTCTTTTTCAATCTCGTCCATCAGAGCATCCATCGGCCATACGCGCCCGCACATCTCCAATGCCGTAGTGGGGCATTCCTCGGTGCAACGACCACAGAGGGTGCAATGATTATCATCAGTTGTGTCGTGATGGTTAGGACCGGGATCTGAAAACACTGACTCCATCGGCATCCCATGAAAAACGATTCCCTCTGATGTCAACTCTAATGCCTGTTTTTCGCAAACCTTGACACAACTTTGGCATCCGATGCATTTGCTTTGTTTGTAGAGCAGTTGCTGATGCGGGCTCCAACTCTCAGGGTTGTGACACCAGACGCAACGGAGGGGACAGCCCTTCAGAAAAAGGGTTGTCCTGATGCCAGGACCGTCATTGATGGCATACCGCTTGATGTCGAAGAGGAGAGAAGACATGGTTTTGAGAATTAGGAATGTTCAGAGGTGAGAGGTAAGGGGTGAGAGATTACCTTCGCTGATTTTGAAATGACTGGTTGCTGCGACGGCGAAACCGTCTTCTACGGAGAAGATGGATATTATACTTTAGACTTCTTGCTTTAGAATCGATATGTCGTAATAACGATATAACGAAATTTCAACCCTCAATTTTCAAATCACTCCGTTCTCTGTTCTGGCGATGATTTCGTTTTGCAGTTGCTCCGTCATGTCGTTGAAATAGTCGGAGTAGCCTGCCACACGCACCAGCAGGTCGCGGTAGTTCTCGGGGTGTTGCTGAGCATCTTTAAGTGTGGCAGTATCTACGATGTTGAACTGTATATGATGTCCGCCCATCTTGAAATACGAGCGTATCAGACTGGCTAACTTTATCATGTCTTCTTCGTGGCGGAGTAGCGATGGCACAAAGCGCACGTTCAGTAGTGTCCCGCCACTCTTTGTCTGGTCGAGTTTACCCAATGACTTGATAACGGCCGTCGGACCGTGGGTGTCGCAACCCTGTGCGGGTGATGTGCCGTCGCTGATGGCAAAGTGAGCCATACGTCCGTCGGGTGTGGCACCGCAAACCTGACCGAAATAGTTGTGGCAGGTGGTGCTGAGCATATTCAGATGTGTCTGTCCGCCGCGGGTGTTCGGACGGCCCTCAATGGCGTCCACCAAGTCGTTATAGACCCGTGTGGCGATGTCGTCGGCATAGTTGTCGTCGTTGCCGAAGAATGGCGTGTGGTGGAGGATATATTGGCGCATGATTTCCTCATGGCTAACTCCTTGGCCAGTTGTGCAGTCAGCCTCTTGTGCTTGTCCCCAGTTGGTGGCAAGCGCCTTTAGTACCTCGTCCATGGTGTAGCGCTTGTCTTCAAAGACGTGCTTTTTCAGTGCTGCAAGACTGTCGGTGATGGTACCTAAGCCGGTGCATTGAATATAGGTGGTGTTGTAACGGGCACCACCACTATAGTAATCCTTTCCCTGATGGATGCAGTCGTCGATAAACAGGCTGAGGAAGGTGGCAGGGGCATAGAGCGAGAACATTCGCTCGATGTAGTTGTTGACGGCTAACTTCAGATTCACGAAGTACACCATCTGCCGATGCCATGCCTCGTATAGCTCTTCATACGATGTGAAATCGCGTGGGTCGCCAGTCTCGATGCCGATTTTTTTGCCCGTCTCAGGGTCGATGCCGTTGTGAAGTGTGATTTCTAAGATTTTGGGAGTATTGAGGTAGCCTGTCAATAGGTAGGCTTCCTTGCCAAAGGCTCCCACTTCGATACATCCTGAGCATCCACCTTCACGAGCATCCTCTAATGACTTTCCTGCTCGTGTCATCTCTGCGATGTAGGTGTCGGGGTTGAAGATAGAGGGATAGCCATGGCCTTGGCGAATCACCTTGATGCCTTCGAGCAGGAACTTGTCGGGGGTGACATTAGAGATATGGATGCTCAAACCAGGCTGCAACTGATGCAACTCTTCCTGAATCTCGAGGATGATGTACGACAGGTCGTTGGTGGCATCGTTGCCGTCGCAATCTACACCACCGATGTTGATATTGGTGAAGTCGTTGTAGGTGCCCGATTCCAAAGCAGTGACACCCACTTTGGGCGGTGCCGGTTGGTTGTTGAACTTTATCCACAGACAACTCAGCAATTCCTTGGCATCCTCACGGGTGAGTGTGCCCTCGGCTAGACCTTGCAGATAGAATGGATATAGGTGCTGGTCGATATGGCCGGGATTCATCGAGTCCCATCCATTGAGTTCAGTGACGGTGCCAAGATGTACAAACCAGTACATCTGAATGGCTTCCCAGAGGTCGCGAGGAGCATGGGCGGGAACTTGGTGGCAAACGTCGGCAATCTTCTCCAGCTCTTTCCTACGCTGAGGGTTTTGTTCGGTGGCTGCTTTCTGCAATGCTAATTCTGCGTGCCGCTCAGCAAAGAGGATCGCTGCATCGCAGGAGATGGACATGGCTTCCAATTCTTGTTGCTTGTCGGTAGCCTCGGGATCGTTGATGTAGTCTAAGGAGGCTATTTCCTGTTGGATGCATGTTTTCACGTCGAGCAGTCCCTGATGGTACATCTTACCGTCCATGGCGGTATGCCCAGCGGCTCGTTGTTCCATGAATTCCGTGAAGACACCACAGTGATAGGCAGCCTCCCAGGCGGGTGACACGTGATTGAAGATGCGCTCGCGCTGGGTCTTTCCTTGCCAATATGGAATGACCTCGCGCTCGTAGCGGTCGATGTCTTCCTGACTGATAGCATAGCGTTGCAACCGCCGCTCATTCAGTGTATGGAGGTCTTCCACAGAATGGCAGGTGAGTTCGGGAAAGGTGGGAACAGCCTTGGGGTAGGGGCCACGCTCGCCCACAATGAGTTCATCATCACCGATATAGATGGTTTTCTTTTTGCAAATTTCATAGAAGTTGCGAGCACGGAGAATGGGCGTGGGCATCGTACCATAATTCTCCTTGTAGAATGCTGTCTCTATCAGCGCGCGCTCAATACTCAGTGTTGTGGGTGTATCAAAGTTTTGTTGGCGCAGACGCTGGATGCGGGCGTTCATGCCTCTGTCGTTGGTGGGATTTTTGATGGTATAATTCATGTGAAAATACAGTGTCGTCATTTGATTCTACAAAATTAGTGTTTTTTTTAAGAAAGGTAGTTAAAGGGTAGTTAAAAAGTAGTTAAAAAGCAGTTAAAGGGACAATACCCCTTACTCCGTGAACTTATATTCTCGCTCCTTACTATTCATAAAGCCACATTATTTAATTGAAGTTTCCCATCTCACAAATTACGTAAAAGTTTTATTATCACGAATTTAAGAATTTTAGAATTGATAAGCAGATGAAAAGAATTTTGAAGAATTGTCGTCGCAAGCGACGCAAGCTCCAGTTTCGTCTGGTTTTGAGGTTTTTAGGTCGCTTCGCTTGCAGGTTATAAGGTGATATATGTATGGCTAACGACATATTTGGGCACATTTCACCTCATAACCTCATAGTCTAAAGACCTCATAACCTAGAAGTTGAGGACTTACGAAACTTCAATTCTTTAATTCTCAAATTCGTGATAAAAAGGGTGGGAAAGTTCAGTTATTTAATTATGTTTCATCTTTTTCTTTTTTTATTTGCGATTATAACAGAAAAGATGTATTTTTGTGGTGTTAAACTCCCAAATTCCCAAACTAATATGAAAAGACTATCAGCAATTCTCTTTGTTTTGACAATGTTTGTAATATCGTTGTCGGCACAAAATGCAGTCAACAAGTATGCATATAACGGCAAGTTCAAAAACACTAAAATCACTGTGAGCATTTGGTTTGAGGAAAATGCCGATGGTATAATCTCGGGTGAAATTGTCTATACCAGCAGCAAGCATAAGACACCCATGCGTATTTTGGGTAGCACGACTGTTGGAGACGGAGTGAAGTCGTTTAATTTCACAGAGTTTCAGAAAGATGGTCTAAAATCAGGACTTATTCAAATCAAAAGAAAACTGAGCAGCGGTGCCATTGAAGGTACATGGAATAACTATGATGATCCCGACAAACCTGTCTCATACGACATCGTATTAACGCCAGTGTCGTTTCCCAATGGCAAAGGTGGTACACTTGCTTATAGCAGTGCCCCGGCAGGCAAATATAGCTATCACTATAAGCACTTCTGGAAAGGTGAGTTGGGAGGGAGCGTAGAGATTAATAATCTGAAGGGTGATACCAAAAGAATGAGTATCTCTATTTACAAATACGACCCCAATATAGCTGAGTATGAGGAAAAACTATTGTTTGAGAAAGGTGTATTTCATGGAAGTATAGAATCCTGCGATATCACATACGATGTGTATGTCTTCCCGGACTTTGTACGTGTCATCTATACTTCAGGAGAGGATAAAGATTGTTATGACTTCGGGGCTTTCACCACCCTCGAAGGATTCTATTTAAAGATGAAATGAGCCCACTTTAAAAGTGGTTAGTCGTAGGGGCATACAACAGGGAATGTCCCTACATTGATTACCATAATAAAATGAGGTACGGAGAAAAAGTTCTCCATACCTCTTTTATTTAAACTCCCATGATATTATTTCTTGTTCAGTGCCAGGTCAAGGGCAACGGCGATAGATACGGTAGCACCTACCATTGGGTTGTTACCCATACCCAGGAAGCCCATCATCTCGACGTGAGCGGGAACGCTGGATGAACCGGCAAACTGAGCGTCGCTGTGCATACGGCCTAAGGTGTCGGTCATACCGTAAGAAGCTGGTCCGGCAGCCATGTTGTCGGGATGCAGTGTACGGCCTGTACCACCACCACTTGCTACTGAGAAGTATGGCTTGCCAGCAAGCACGCGCTCTTTCTTGTATGTTCCTGCAACTGGGTGCTGGAAACGGGTGGGGTTGGTGGAGTTACCTGTGATAGACACATCCACATGCTCATTCCACATGATGGCTACGCCCTCGCGAACGTCGTCAGCACCGAAGCAACGAACCTTCAGACGGTTGGGGTCACTGCCGTAAGGAACTTCCTTCACAATCTTCAACTCAGAGGTGAAGTAGTCGAACTGTGTCTGTACGTATGTGAAACCGTTGATGCGGCTGATAATCTGTGCGGCGTCTTTGCCAAGACCATTCAGAATCACACGGAGAGGCTTCTGGCGAACCTTGTTGGCCATCTCGGCAATCTTAATGGCACCCTCGGCAGCAGCGAAACTCTCGTGGCCAGCCAAGAAAGCGAAGCACTCTGTCTCCTCGCGGAGCAGACGGGCGGCGAGGTTGCCGTGGCCAATACCTACCTTACGGTCGTCGGCAACAGAACCGGGGATGCAGAAACTCTGCAAACCGATACCAATAGCCTCAGCAGCGTCGGCAGCATTCTTCACACCACGCTTGATGGCGATAGCAGCACCACAGACGTAAGCCCACTTGGCATTCTCAAAACAAATACGCTGGGTGTCCTCACACATCTGGTAGGGGTCAACACCGGCTTTTTCACAAATCTCGTTGGCTTCCTCAATACTGTTGATGCCATTCTCTTTCAGAGCTGCAAGAACTTTGTCAATACGGCGCTCCTGGCTCTCAAAACTAACTTTTCTAATCATCGTCGGGGCCTCCTATTCTTTACGTGGGTCAATTGCTTTAACGATTCCCTGCTCGGCTTTGGTGCGACCATACGAGCCGGTGAATTTCTTCAGAGCCTCATTGGCATCCATGCCGTCTTTGATGGCTTCCATCATCTTGCCAAGATGCACATACTCATATCCGCATACCTGGTCGTCTTTGTCGAGGAACATCTTGGTGATGTAGCCCTCGGTCAGTTCCAGATAACGAGTACCTTTTGCTAATGTACCGTAGAGTGTACCAGTTTGTGAACGCAGACCTTTGCCCAGATCCTCAAGACCGGCGCCAATAGCAAGACCACCCTCGGAGAAGGCGCTCTGTGTGCGGCCATAAACAATCTGAAGGAACAACTCGCGCATAGCGGTGTTGATAGCATCGCATACGAGGTCGGTGTTCAAAGCCTCAAGCAAAGTCTTGCCTGGCAGAATCTCACTGGCCATAGCGGCAGAGTGGGTCATACCGGTGCAACCGATGGTCTCTACAAGAGCTTCCTGGATGATACCTTCCTTCACGTTCAGGCTCAGTTTGCAGGCACCCTGCTGGGGAGCGCACCAACCAATACCATGAGTATAACCGGAAATGTCTTTGATTTCTTTTGCCTGAATCCATTGACCCTCCTCGGGAATGGGTGCAGGTCCATGATAAGCGCCCTTGCAGACGCTACACATGTTTTTGACTTCTGTTGAATAAATCATTTCAAATAGTATTTGTTATTTGTGAAACAATATGTGCTTTCTAAATTCGGGAAAATACTGCATTTTACCCCTTTCGGTCTTTTAATCTACAAAATTAGTGATTTTTTTAGGATTACTACATATTGCCGCAAGTGAATTAACGTGATTTAACATCTTAGCGCTACTCCTACATTGAATACTGTCACATGTTTTTTTCCTAATGGGCTAAGAATAATGTAATTTCTTGTAAAAAACTTTTTTTTAAAAAGTGTTCATAGTCATTGCGAATTTTTTTGAATGGAAGTGTAAACTATATGTAAAATCATACAACAAAACCGAAAAATCGAATAATCAGAATTGACGATTATCATGTTTTTTACATTGATGTGATTTTTTTGTGATTATTTTCTCAATTTTATTTGGAATGAATAAATTTTATTGCTATATTTGCAGAAAACAAACAGAAACTATACTATTTTTTTTATTTTTATTCCAATAGATATGGCAAAGTACAACATCACAGAAAAAAAGGAGAAAGAGGCTGCTTATCGTAATTTGGTAAGTCCACGTCTCATGGATGAATTG
The DNA here is from genome assembly GCA_900315075.1 of uncultured Prevotellaceae bacterium. Classification (GTDB taxonomy): domain Bacteria; phylum Bacteroidota; class Bacteroidia; order Bacteroidales; family Bacteroidaceae; genus Prevotella. The sequence continues at coordinate 10,198 of OMXV01000039.1, forward strand.
AAGGAGAAAATCCTCGACATTATTCTCATCCAGAAAAAGTACAAGGACAAGGACTACTCAGCCAAGAAACTTGCTGAGGACTTAGGGACCAACACCCGCTACATTTCTGCAGTGGTGAATGTGAGGTTTCACATGAACTATACTTCGTTTGTCAACAAATACCGCATAGATGAGGCGATGACTTTGTTGGTGGATAAACGCTATCAAGACCTTAATATGGAGGATATCAGCAATATGGTGGGATTCTCCAATCGACAGTCGTTCTATGCTTCATTCTTCAAGGTAAACGGCATCACTCCTCGCGAGTATAAAATCCGTCACCTGATGCAGCATCCACCTCACAAAGAGGGCAAGAAAGAAGTAAAACGTGGCAGAAAGCCTACTGTGAAAAAAGAGAATGAAGCAGTTGAGTAAGTAGGTGTTTGCTCTGATGAACAACGATTTTTGTTATGCTGGCGAGCGCTTCGCCGACATCCAGATTTTAAGGTATCGTCTCAATGGGTTTGACCAACTGACGACCCAACAAAAACTACTGGTATATTATTTGTCGAAGGCTACTCTTGCTGGGCGTGACATCATTTTCGACCAAATGGGGAAATACAATCTTCGCATCCGACGGTTGATGGAGGTTGTGTTTTCCCTTTTGTGTGGAAATGACGATTCCGCGGAATTCCAACAGTTAGTGGTATATCTCAAGAGAGTATGGTTCTCAAATGGCATTTATCATCATTATGGTTGTGAGAAGTTCCTTCCAGATTTTCCTGAGGAATATCTTAGGAAGGCTATCCTAAACGTCCCCGCCGAGCTGTTGCCGCTTGCCGATGGTCAGACTCCACAACAGATGATGGATGAACTCTTCCCTGTCATTTTCAATCCTGATGTGCTGCCTAAACGGGTCAACAAAACCGATGGTGAGGACTTGGTGCTCACATCAGCATGCAATTTCTATGAGGGTGTGACCCAACAGGAAGTGGAAGGCTTTTACGCCAACATGAAAGACCCTGAGGACAAAGAACCACCATCGTGGGGACTGAACTCAAAACTTATCAAAAAAGGTGGTGAATTGACTGAGTGTGTATGGCACACAGAAGGCATGTATGGAGATGCTCTGCGGGAAATCGTAGGGTGGCTTGAGAAAGCACATGACGTGGCGGAAAATGAAAAGCAGCAAAAAGTCATTCAATTGCTTATCGACTATTATCGCACGGGCGATTTACGTGACTTCGACAAATATTCGATAGAGTGGGTGAGAACCCATGAAGGCGATATCGACTTTATCAATGGCTTCATCGAAGTGTATGGCGACCCGTTGGGACTCAAGGCTACCTGGGAGGGCATTGTGGAGTACAAAGACCATGAGGCTACCCGTCGCACACGCAAAATAAGCGACAATGCGCAGTGGTTTGAAGACCATTCACCTGTTGACCCAAGGTTTAAAAAACAACAAGTGAAGGGTGTGGTGGCAAACGTGGTGTGTGCTGCCATGCTTGGAGGCGAGGAATATCCTTCGACGGCCATTGGCATCAACTTGCCCAATGCAGACTGGATACGTGCAAAATATGGAAGCAAAAGCGTCACGATAGGAAACCTTACCGATGCTTATAACAAGGCTGCACATGGCAATGGATTCAAGGAAGAGTTTGTCGTGGATAAGGAGACTATACAACTAATAGAAAAGTATGGTGATGCTTGCGATGACTTGCATACTGACCTTCATGAATGTCTCGGCCATGGTAGTGGACAGTTGCTTCCGGGTACCGACCCCGACGCTTTGAAGGCATACGGCAATACTATCGAGGAGGCAAGGGCCGATCTTTTCGGACTCTATTATATTGCTGATTCCAAACTCATTGAATTGGGACTTTTACCCGACTCTGAGGCGTATAAGTCACAGTATTACACCTATATGATGAATGGTTTGCTTACACAATTGACACGCATCCGTAAGGGACGCAAAATTGAGGAGGCTCACATGCGCAACCGAGCGCTCATTGCCAGATGGACATTGGTTCACGCTAATGGTGCTGTGACATTGGAGAAACGTGAGGGTAAAACGTATGTCGTCATTCATGATTACGCTCAGTTGAGATGTCTCTTCGCCCAATTGCTGGCTGAAGTACAGCGGATAAAAAGTGAAGGTGATTTTGAGGCAGCACGTATGTTGGTGGAGAAATATGCTATCAATGTAGATTCGCAATTACACGAGGAGATTCTTCAACGATACAGCCTGCTCAATCTAGCTCCATATAAGGGCTTCCTCAACCCCAAAATGACACCCGTCACCGACAATGAAGGTCGTGTCACCGACATCACCCTCGACTATTCCGAATCTTACACGGAGCAGATGCAACGCTATTCTAAAGAGTATTCGTTTCTCCTCTCACCTCTAAGCCACTCCTAACTTCAAACTATTATATAGTCATGTCACAATCCATCCAAGATAAAGTACGTGAAATCAAGCGCTCTTTCCATCAATTGATGAATGGCATCACATCACAGTCGATGCGCGAAAAAGGCCTCAATTACAAACTCAACTGGGGTGTGGCCTACACCGACCTCAAAACCATGGCTGCTGAATATGGCAAAGACTATTCATTGGCCATCGAATTATGGAAGGAAAATGTCCGTGAGTGTAAAATCTTGGCTACTATGATTATGCCACCGGAGGAGATGCCCGCTGAGGTAGCCGACCTCTGGCTCGAACAAGCTTCCAACCAGGAAATCGTAGAGATGCTTGCCTTCAACCTTTTTCAGCATCTGCCTTACGTGCCCGTCATGGCGTATGAATGGATTGCTTCCGACATAGAATTGAGACAGATTGCAGGATACCTTGTCCTGGCAAGGCTTTTCATACGTGGAGAAACTCCCGATGAAAGAGGCGTGAACGAAATTATTGACCAAGCTTCGACCGCACTTCGTGACAATTCGATAGCCATCCGTCATGCTGCTTACACGTGCTTGCAAAGGTTGGCACAGGTGGAGCAAACCTATTGTAATATCGTAAATACCGCCCTGCGGCGAGCTGGACTGGAAAATTTCACTACTTTTTGAAGAAATTCTCATCATTCTTTTGTACCTTTGTGCGGTTTTTGCCAAATATACCGATATGGATGAAAGTTTGATGCAGCAAGTGAGGCTCACACTCACCAATTATCTCGAGGAGAACAAACTGAGGAAAACCCCGGAAAGGTATGCCATCCTTGATGCCATTTTTGATTTTAATGCGCATTTTACACTCGAGGAATTAGAGGGTAAAATGGAAAGCAATAATTTCAGGGTGAGCAGAGCAACACTCTATAATGCTATCAAACTCTTTATGAAACTCAGGCTGGTAGTAAGGCACAATTTCCAACAGGGAGCGAAGTATGAGGCAAATTTTCGCAACGATAATCACTGCCATCAAATTTGCACCATCTGTGGAAAAGTGAAAGAACTGCCCGTGGCTGCTTTTGCTGAGGGCATCGATGGGATTAAGCTGAAGAGATTTCATAAAAACGGGTTCGAACTCTATATCTATGGTATCTGCAGCACTTGTCAGACAAAACTGACAAGAAAAAAGTCGAGAATTAAAAAACATACAACAAAGAAAGCATGAATTACAAAGGTAAAGCAGACGTCCTGCTCGGACTACAGTGGGGCGATGAGGGAAAAGGTAAAGTCGTCGATGTTTTGACGCCAAGGTATGATGTCATTGCAAGATTTCAGGGTGGTCCCAATGCTGGTCATACACTGGAATTTGAAAACCAAAAATATGTGTTGCGAAGCATTCCGTCTGGAATCTTCCAGGGCGACAAAGTGAATGTGATCGGAAATGGTGTAGTGCTCGCACCGGATTTGTTCATGGAAGAGGCCAAAAACCTTGAGAAAAGTGGTCATGAACTGCGCTCAAGATTGCATATCTCGAAAAAAGCCCATCTTATCATGCCTACACACCGACTGCTTGACGCTGCACTTGAGGCTGCCAAGGGAGCAGGGAAAGTGGGAACCACAGGCAAGGGAATCGGTCCCACCTATACCGACAAGGTCTCGCGTAATGGATTGCGCGTAGGCGATATCTTCGAAGACTTCGACCAGAAATATGCTGCACTGAAGGCTCGCCATGAGCAGATGCTTTCGTCATTGGGATATACAGAGTACAATATAGATGAAGTAGAGAAGAAATGGCTGGAGGGTATCGAGTATCTACGTACATTCCCCATTGTAGATAGTGAGCATGAGGTAAACAAATATCTCCGCGAAGGCAAGAACATTCTTTGTGAAGGTGCTCAGGGTACAATGCTTGATGTGGATTTCGGTAGCTATCCTTTTGTTACATCCTCCAACACAATCTGTGCCGGGGCATGCACTGGACTGGGCATCGGACCCAATCGCATCGGACGCGTCTTCGGTATCATGAAGGCATATTGCACACGTGTGGGAGCAGGACCATTCCCCACCGAACTGTTTGACGAGACAGGTGCCACCATCCGACAAATCGGCCATGAATATGGGGCTGTGACAGGGCGCGAGCGCCGCTGTGGATGGATCGACCTTGTGGCCCTACGCTATTCAATCATGGTAAACGGGGTCACCAACCTCATTATGATGAAAAGCGATGTGCTCGATGGATTCGATACCATCAAGGCATGTGTGGCATATAGATACAAAGGGCAGGAAATCGACTTCTTCCCCTACAATATCGAGCACGACATCGAACCCGTCTATGTGGAATTGCCGGGGTGGAAGACCGACATGACAACCCTCACCGCAGAGGAGCAGTTCCCAAAACAGTTTGCCGACTATATAAAATTCCTCGAAGAGCAGTTGGAAACACCTATCTCCATCATTTCCATTGGTCCAGACCGCGAGCAAACCATCATCAGAAATCTTTAAACAACTTTATACTTCATTTAAATGAAACCATCCATACCAAAAGGTACACGCGACTTCTCACCCGAGGAGATGGCAAAGCGTAACTATATTTTCAATACTATACGCGAGGTGTTCGCACTTTATGGATTCCAGCAGATAGAGACTCCTGCCATGGAAACCCTCAATACGCTCATGGGAAAATATGGCGAGGAGGGAGATATGCTTATCTATAAAATACTCAACTCAGGAGATTTCTTCAATAAGTTGAATCCCGAGGAAAACCTCTTTGAAGTCAGTCGTCTGAAACTGGCAGCACAGATGTGTGACCGTGGATTGAGGTACGACCTCACCGTGCCCTTCGCCCGTTATGTGGTCATGCACCGCGACCAACTGCAACTGCCTTTCAAACGCTTCCAAATCCAGCCGGTGTGGAGAGCCGACAGACCACAGAAAGGGCGCTATCGCGAATTCTATCAGTGTGACGCCGATGTGGTGGGAAGTGATTCCCTCATTAATGAGGTAGAGCTGATGCAGATTGTAGATACAGTCTTTACACGCTTCGGAGTCAGGGTGCAAATCAAAATCAACAACCGTAAAATTCTGTCTGGTATTGCTGAGGTGATAGGGGAGGCTGATAAAATCACCGACATTACCGTGGCTATCGATAAACTCGACAAAATCGGTTTGGAAAAAGTTAACGATGAGTTGCGTGAAGATGGCATTAGCGAGGAAGCTATTCAGAAATTGCAACCGATTATCTCTCTGGCTGGCACTAATGAGGAAAAACTGGAAACCATCTCCAAGGTGCTGGAAAGTTCAGAGATTGGACTGAAAGGCGTGGAGGAGTCGCGTTTCATCCTTGATACACTCCAGTTGTGTGGGCTGAACAATGAGGTACAGCTCGACCTGACATTGGCACGTGGACTCAATTACTACACTGGGGCTATCTTCGAAGTCAAGGCTCTTGACACACCGATGGGGAGCATCACCGGAGGTGGACGTTACGACAACCTCACGGGTATCTTCGGCATGCCGGGACTTAGTGGTGTGGGCATTTCTTTCGGGGCTGACCGCATCTTTGATGTGCTCAATGCTTTGGACCTCTATCCACAGGAAGCTGTCAATGCCACCCAATTGCTTTTCACCAATTTTGGGGAACGAGAGACTGCTTACTGTCTGCCTATGGTGACGGCATGTCGCAAGGCGGGCATTCGTTGTGAGATGTATCCCGACAAGGCAAAGATGAAGAAGCAGATGAGCTATGCCAATGCCAAGAATATCTCTTACGTAGCACTGGTGGGAGAAAATGAAATGGCTGAGAATAAACTCACCCTTAAGAATATGACCACTGGTGAGCAACAACTCCTCACAGTGGAGCAACTTATTTTAGAGGTATTTTAGAGGTAAGAGGTGAGAGGTAAGAGGTGAGAGATTACTCTTTCCGATCAACCCCTTATCCCCATTTACACCCCATTCAACCCCTTATCCCCATTAAATAATGAAAACCCTCCGCAGATCATTTACATTGCCAATTATATGTCTGATGCTCGTGCTGCTTACCTCAGCACGGCATCAGACCACTATTTTCATGATCGGAGATTCGACCATGGCCAATAAACCCTACGACAATGAAAAACCGGAAAGAGGGTGGGGGATGGTGCTTCCGGGGTTCTTCACCGATGATATCGTGGTAGATAATCATGCTGTCAATGGCCGGTCATCGAAATCGTTTATTGATGAGGGAAGATGGCAGGTGGTGCTGGAGAAAATCAAACCGGGCGACTATGTCTTCATACAGTTTGGACATAATGACGAGAAACCCAAGGAAGACAGACATACCGACCCCGGGACCACCTTTGATGCCAACTTGGAGCGTTTTGTGAACGAGACAAGAGAGCGTGGCGGAATACCAGTGCTCTTTAATTGTGTCGTCAGACGTAATTTCCAGAAGATTGTGCCTGAGAACGATGACGATGAAAAACTGAGAAACACAGTCTATACCGGACAGGAAATCATCGAAGGTGACAGCCTTGTGGATACACATGGTGACTATCGGATTGCTCCTATGAATGTGGCTAAACGACTGAATGTGCCTTTTGTGGATGCCAACCGTATAACGCACGAACTGGAACAAGGAATGGGACCGAAAGAGTCGAAAAAACTGCATCTGTGGTATAAACCAGGTGAAAATCCATCCTTGCCGAAAGGACGTGAGGATAATACTCACTACAGTGTCTATGGCGCTCATATTGTTGCTTCACTCCTTGTAGATGAAATCGCCAGGCAGGTGCCTGCACTGAAAAAATATGTGCGCCATTACGACTATATCGTGGCCGACAATGGACAGGGCAATTACATGAGTCTGCAACAAGCAGTGGATGAGGCTCCCAATGGTGTGAAAACACGCATCCGCATCCTGCACGGTGAATGGAATTATCCCAACATACCAAAGGGAAAGAAAATCAAATTCTCTGTTTCACAAAATGCGAAATTAGTTAAAAGGTAGTTAAAGGGTAGTTAAAGAGTAGTTAAAGGGACAATACTATTGAAGATTGAGAATAGAGATTTCGTTATATCGTTATTACGACATATCGATTCTAAAGTATAGTATCCATCTTCTCGGTAGGCGACGGTTTCGTCGTCGCAGCAATTAAACATCTCAAAAGCAGTAAAGGTAATCTCTCACCTCTACCCCCTCACCTCTTACCACTTAGTCACTTCTAACTCCTAACTTCTAACTCCTAACTAACTCCTAACTTCTAACTAAATAAAACTCCTAACTGTAAACACTCCTGAAACTCCTTGCTTAAAAATCTCTAAAATATTTTGCCATATCGGAAATAACCACTACATTTGCAGAAACCTATTTTATTTATATACTAATTAAACATTCAACACTATGAAGAAAAAATTCATTTGTACCGTATGTGGTTACATCCACGAAGGTCCTGAGCCACCAGAGAGATGCCCAGTTTGCAAAGTTCCAGCATCAAAGTTCAAAGAATTGGTAGAAGAGGCAGCATATGCCACTGAGCATAAAATTGGTGATGGCAAGCCTGAGGGCGTAAGCGAGGAGATGATTCAAGACCTTCGCAATCACTTCAATGGTGAGTGCGGTGAGGTAGGTATGTATCTGGCCATGTCGCGCCAGGCTGACCGCGAGGGATATCCCGAGATTGCCGAGGCTTTCAAGCGTTATGCTTTCGAAGAGGCTGAGCATGCTGCTAAGTTTGCAGAACTGCTCGGTGAGTGTGTCTGGGATACCAAAACCAATCTTGAGAAACGTGCCGCTGCTGAGGCTGGAGCATGCGAGGACAAATTCCGCATCGCTATAAATGCTAAGAAAGCTGGTTTCGACGCTATTCACGACACTGTCCATGAAATGGCAAAAGATGAGGCACGCCACGGTGCTGGTTTCGCTGGGCTGCTCAAACGCTATTTCGGCAAATAGTAAAAGTCTAATGATTCAAAAAAAGGGATTGTGATGCGTCACAATCCCTTTTTTCAGAAGTGAGAGGGGTGTTACCTCAAATCTTTATGCTTCGATGGCAGCCACACCTGGCAGCACTTTGCCCTCGATAGCCTCGAGCAGTGCACCACCACCAGTGGAGATGTATGATACCTGGTCGGCCATGCCAAACTTGTTGATGCAAGCTACGGAGTCGCCACCACCAATCAGTGAGAAGGCACCATTGGCAGTTGCCTCTGCGATAGCGTCGGCGATAGCCTTCGAACCACCGATGAAGTTATCGAATTCAAATACGCCTGCAGGACCGTTCCACAGGATGGTCTTGGCATCCTTAATAGCCTCAGCAAACAGTTTGCGGGTCTCAGGACCAGCGTCAAGACCTTCCCATCCTTCGGGAATATCATTGGCAGGACATACCTGGGTGTTGGCATCATTGGCAAAAGCGTCAGCAGCGATGCAGTCGGTACCCAAAACGAGGTTCACGCCATTCTCCTTAGCTTTCTCGATGACGGCGAGTGCAACGTCCAGTTTGTCATCCTCGCAGATAGAGTTTCCAATCTTACCACCCTGAGCCTTGGCGAAGGTATAAGTCATACCACCACAGAGAATCAGGTTGTCAACCTTACCTAAGAGGTTCTCGATGATACCAATCTTGGTGGAAACTTTCGAACCACCCATGATGGCGGTGAAGGGGCGCTTGATGTTGCCAAGTACATTGTCAACGGCTTTCACCTCTTTCTCCATCAGATAGCCTAACATCTTGCTGTCCTTGTCGAAGAATTCGTCGATAACGGCGGTGGAAGCGTGCTTGCGGTGAGCGGTTCCAAATGCATCCATTACATAGCAGTCAGCATAGCTGGCCAAAACTTTGGCAAATTCTTTCTGGCTCTTCTTCATGGCCTTTTTGGCATCGTCGTATGCGGGGTCGTCCTTCTCAATGCCTACAGGCTTGCCTTCCTCCTCAGGATAGAAGCGGAGATTCTCAAGCAGCAGCACCTCGCCGGGCTGAAGGGCATCAGCAGCATCCTTAGCTTTGGCGCAGTCGGGAGCAAACTTCACGGGTGTTCCTAATGCGGCTGATACAGCGTCAACGATTTGACTCAGGGAGAACTTAGCATTCACCTTGCCTTTGGGCTTGCCCATGTGCGACATGATAATCAGAGCACCACCATCGGCCAAAATCTTTTTCAGAGTGGGGAGAGCACCGCGGATGCGGGTGTCGTCGGTTACTTTACCATTCTCATCCAGGGGGACATTGAAGTCCACACGTACGATTGCCTTCTTGCCGGCAAAATTGAATTGATCAATTGTCATAGATAATAAATTTATAATTGTAAAATGTCCTCTTACTTAAATCCATGCAAAGGTACAATTTTTTAATGAATAATTCTCGTATTCAATATGTTTTTTTATCTCTCTTTTTTTGATTATCTCATAGATTGATTTTTACTACATCTTTCAATGGCGTTTTGTAAAACCGACATTGCAAAGACACTGAAAGTGTCTCTTATCGTTATCCCATCTTGCCTAAATATAATAAAACGTAACCCTTATCCGTTTTTATGTAAAGACATACTAACCCATTTGCCATGAACAAAATAGCCTTGCTTTTAAAGAAATGGACCGATATTAGTCTCGTCCTAAGAATACTTTTGGGTTTGATAATTGGTGCCATTTTGGGACTTGCCGTACCACAATGGACAGGCATTGCCATCCTCGGACAGGTTTTTGTCAGTGCGCTGAAAGCCATAGCACCTGTTTTGGTAGCAGTACTTGTGATGTCGTCAATAGCAAGAGCTGGAAAGGGACTTGGTTCACGTTTTCGTACGGTGGTGTCGGAATATTTGCTGAGTACGTTCGTCGCTGCAATCTTGGCTGTGGTAGGTAGTTTTTTATTCCCCGTTACACTCCAACTGACAGATGTGGCAACGGGAGAGGCTCCAGGGGCATTGACGGATGTATTTACCAATCTGCTGACAAACATGGTGGCAAATCCGCTACTGTCTGCATCAAACGCCAACTATATCGGAATTCTGTTTTGGGCGATTATCTTTGGACTGGCTTTGAAGAAAGTAGCAAGTCCGACGACCATCAATGTGATTCATGATTTTGCAGAGGTAATTTCACAAGCGGTGAAATGGGTAATACAATTTGCACCCTTTGGTATTCTCGGACTCGTTTTCGCTTCTGTCTCAGAAAGTGGATTGGAGGTCTTTACCACTTATGGTCATCTGGTACTGTTGTTAGTGGGTTGTATGCTTGTCAACGCACTGGTGTCTAATCCATTGATATCATTCTTGATGATGCGCCGTAATCCATATCCGCTTCTGTTTACATGTCTGAAGGAGAGCGGACTGAATGCTTTCTTCACACGTTCCTCAGCGGCAAATATCCCCATCAATATGAACCTCTGCAAAAAACTTGGACTCGACGAGGATTTCTATTCCGTGAGTATTCCACTTGGAGCAACTATCAACATGAACGGGGCTGCCGTGACTATCACAGTGATGACTTTAGCCGTGGCACATACCGTGGGCGTGGAGGTGACATTCTTCTCGGCACTTTTCTTGGGTGTTATTGCCACATTGGGAGCATGTGGCGCATCGGGAGTGGCTGGCGGTTCTTTGTTGCTCGTACCCATGGCCTGTTCATTCCTGGGTATCGGCAATGATGTCGCCATGCAAGCGGTAGCCATAGGTTTTATCATTGGTGTGATACAAGACTCTGTTGAAACTGCACTCAATTCAAGTGCCGATGTCTTCTTCACCGCCACCGCTGATTATCACGATAGAATGAAGAGCTGAAAAGCAAATAAATTAGATAATTGTGCTTTGCCTTTATTTTGTGTCAAATTAGTATTTACTATATTTCACGAGGTAATTCACCAATGACATTACGTCTGACACGTCGAGTCTTCCATTGTAGTCTATATCGGCAGCAACAGAGACAAAGCCAGCTACAGTTTGTCCAACCAAATAATTGACCAACTGCATTAAATCATTTATATCTCTAACACCATCTACATTGATGTCTCCCACTGGATTCTGTTTTCTAAGTTCAGAGATTGTAAAGATGGTTTCACCATTCACCTCACACTCTTGTAAGAAACGATCTGTCCCAGATGCATGAAATAAAGATTGGTTGAGAGGACCAAGTTCACTTCCTATACCCTCAATCCACCAACCAGCGGGAAGGCCTAATGGCCTTGTATTAGAAACGCCTACTTGATTTACCAAAAGGGAATGCCGTTTAATGCCTTTGAAACAAAAATGTCTATCCACATTATTTTTCATTGATTCAATCCAATGCTGAACGTTTGCAGAATTAATTGAACTTGTCGAATCTACAGGAATACTGAAATCATAGAGGACGTAGCTTACCTCCTGGTTCTTGAGGATGAAATACACGATACAATTATCTTCATATAAAGCTAATTTATACTCTGTTGCTTTGGTATCTAATTCGTTATACGCATACATTTTTTTGCAAGCCACATTGGCAATCAATGTATCTCCTTGAATGTAATAACAATAATCATAATCCACGGGTTGAGGAAAAGCATGAGAACACTTCATTTTCCAAACTTTTCCTTCTTCTACAAAAGGATGATATTGTATGTCTTGAGAATAGCATGACATAATATCTATGGCAATAAATAATAGCAAAAAATATGATTTCATAAGTTTCATAAGTTTTTTTATTTTATAGTACCATAATCCATCTCAAATATAGCTCCACTCGGTATTTCAAACGATTTACCTGACGCTTTTTCTATAGAGCCGTCATTAATAATCATTATATTTGAACTTGGCGAATTTGACACTTCTATGTTTGCATTGTATAGATGTCCCCCGTCGCCATCGGCTTTATTATCGGTGTGGTACAAGACTCTGTTGAAACTGCACTCAATTCAAGTGCCGATGTCTTCTTCACTGCCACCGCCGAATACCACGATAGAAAGTCTAAAGTATAGCGCCAGAGGTCTAAAGAATGGAGGCTAAAGCAAAAAGTCAAAAGTCTAACTCAACTTTCGCAAACTCCAGTTTCGTTTGGTTTTGAGATTTTGAGGTCGCTACGCTTATAGGTTTTAAGGTGATATATGTATGGATAACGACATATTTGGGCAAATCTCACCTCATAACCTCATAACCTAAAGACCTAAGACCTCATAACCTAGAAGTTGAGGACTTGCGAAACTTCAGAGTCTAATTTTTTCCGTCTTTTTTCGGCAGTCGTTTGGCCTTCCGCAGTGCTTCGGTGATGATCCACTGCAACTGACCGTTTGTTGAGCGGAATTCATCGGCTGCCCATGCCTCTATGGCATCCATGACATCGGCGTCGATACGGAGGATAAAATTCTTTGTCTTCTTTGCCATCAAATCATTTGTCCATTTAACTACCCTTTAATCTTCAATTTTAGCTTCGCTGATTTTTGTCACGACTCGGCATAGTTCAAACAAGTTTGACCTTCGGTCGAATTCCTCCTTGCAAGGCATAGTATGAGTAAACTCAATCTCTGCCCTTGCTTCGTACGTCGTTTGACTCTGCTCTCGCTGCTCCAAAAAATCAATTTTAGCTTCGCTGATTTTTGTCACGACTCGGCATAGTTCAAACAAGTTTGACTCTGCTCTCGCTGCTCCAAAAATTCAATCTTCAATTTTCAATTTTCAATTTTCAATGGTTCAACGGGCCTGTATTGACCACGGGTTGTGCAGATTCATCTCCACAGAGCACTACGAGCAGGTTGCTTACCATGGCGGCTTTCTTGTCGTCATCAAGTTCCACAATTTCTTCTGATGACAACTTATCAAGGGCCATTTTCACCATACTTACGGCACCTTCCACAATCTTTTCCCTGGCCGTGATGATGGCGGCAGCCTGTTGACGACGGAGCATCACGGCGGCAATCTCAGGCGCATATGCTAAGTAGTTGATGCGTGCTTCTACCACTTCAATGCCTGCCATCGACAGACGCTCGTTTAATTTTGCTTCCAACTGTTCGTTGATTTCCTCACCACCCGAGCGAAGTGTTAGTTCTTTATTGCTGTCGTCGATATCATCGTAAGCATACTGTCCGGCAACTTGGCGAAGAGCGGCATCACTCTGTATCTTTACGAAGTTCTCCAGCGCATGCATAATGCCTTTTGTGGTAGTAGCACCGGCATTGGTGGCCATCGTCTGGGAATCCACCTCGAACATAGCTTTGTAGGTATCTTTCAACTTCCACACCATCACCAAACCTATCATTACGGGATTACCCACCTTATCGTTCACTTTGATGGGTTCTGCATCCAGGTTGCGTGCGCGAAGCGAAAGTTTCTTCACGCCATAGAAGGGGTTTATCCAATAAAAACCATCCTTGGTAAAGGAGCCGCTATATTTTCCAAACCAAGTGGTCACACGGGCGGTATTGGGCTCTACCATCAGAAAACCGCACCACATTATTAATGTAAATAGGAACAATAAGATACCTGCTGCAAGTAAAATGCCACCCCAAGTATAGCATTTTTTCTCATCCAATAGGATGATACTATACACAAACATGGCTATCGAAAGCAATGACATGAAGATGTTGAAAAACAACATCACAAATCCATTCACTACAATACCTTTGAAATCTAATTCCTTTGTCTCCATAATTATTTTCGTTTTGATATCATTTTGATATTGCAAAGATATTGCAAAATTTTGAATTGACAATGGGTTTTGATTGTGTTTTAACAGGATTTAACGATGACAGCCAGTGTATACGCTAATAACCCCCAAATGTCTGGGACAAATGGGGGCATTTGTGATGACACAAAATAATCATCAATGACCTTATTTACTTGCTTGCTTGTTCGTTGCTTATCAACTAAAAAAACTTTTTCAACTTGACATTCTTCTGATGTGCCATTTCGCTGGGATTGGTGCCGGGTTTCCCTTCGGGGACGGTCATACTACGGCGGGAATAGTAGTCCTCCCAATAAGGCATGACTTGGCCGGAGGCATCGTGGAATGACATGGGAACGGTCAGGAAAATGGGGCGGTTTTGCTTGTCAACGAACGAAAGTTGGATGAGTTCGGTACAATAGATCTCGTCGTCGCCTTCTTGGAACAGGTAGTCGTAGGGTTTGCCGACATACGAGAGAGCATTGGCGATAGACTGTTGCTTGTCGATTTTTCCACGTATTCTTCCGATGTATATACGTTCGGGATGTTTCATCCATTTCTCTATTGGAGTGATGACCACGCCTCTGTAGGTGGCCTCAATGACCACTGGCTCACCATCAAGACGATAGAAAATGCCCACATGGTCGATGGGAAGGCCATTCTCGCTGGTTGCTTCGACTATGGGATTGCTGTAGGGAGTGACATGAAAAAGCAGGTCGCAGTCGCGGAGCTTTTTCAGGTTTTGTGCTTGTAGAGATATGCTCAGCAAAAAGAGCAATAATAGGGTAGGGTAGCGCTTCATTTGATGATAGTTTTCTTTCCGTTGATGATGTAGATACCTTTGGGGAGTGTGGATGCAGGTTCATGTCTTATACCGTGCATATCGTAAATGATATCTTGGGACTTTATAGTTGAGGTCGAAGGCATGGAGATGCTGTTTGTCTCACCAGCAGGCATAAAGATTACCTCGCCTAAGGTTGAAAGGTCGTTTTTGTGGAAGATGACGCTTTCGATGCTCACACTGTCTTGTACTGCTACGCTCCAGATGTTTCCCTGGGCATAGACAGTATTGGCAGAATTGTTATAGAGGTCGTAGGGGATGCCGTTGTTGCCATTGTCAACGAATATGTTGCCCCCCCGATTATAGTCCTCGGCTGTTGGTTCTACCTGTGTCTTTCCGATATTCACTTCGCCGCAGCCAATCACGGTGATGCCCCACAGGCTGCGCTCGATGTGGTTGCCCGTAATCATGGCTGTCTGCGCCATGTAGGGGTCGTAGAGGCTGATGCCGCTGCCACCGTTGTTGGGGTTGGTTTCGAATTTATTGTTCACGATATTGTTATCCTTGATGACCACGTCCATCATGCCCATTGTGGTGATGCCATAGCGGTTGTTGGTGATGGTACAACCCTCGATGGTGGCATGGTTGCCGGAAGTTCCATACCAGTTGGCGATACCGATGCCTCCGACCATAGTGAGGGTTGAGTCGCCATCTACCACACAGCGACGGATGGTGATATCAGGGGCTGCACTGAGGTTGAGTTGTGGAACGTTTCCGTTAGCCAATGAGTTGTGGCTGAAGGTGCAGTCCTCTATCAGGGCATTGCAGAAAAAGTTTGCGGCACCACCGATAGCAGCTTTCTGACAGTCGCTGAACTGGCAGTCGCTGATATGAAATTGTGCGCCATTGGTGCCGAGGAAAAGTGCGCTCGACACGCCACCAAGATGTTTTTTGAATGTGCAGTTCGATACATTCATGCCCATAGGAGAATAGTTTCTCAGACCCACAAATTCGAAATCAATGTTTGAGACTTCAGTGACTGCTGCCTCATTTTGCACGCTAATACCGTCGCTCGTATCATTGGCATCGGCTAAGGTAAGTTTTGTGCGTGCTGACTCGCAGCGCAGGTCGGCGGTTCCCTGGAGCACCAGGCTGGCTTCATTGCCAAAGACTACGGTCGCTCCCTCGTCCATTTTGAATGAGTCGCCAGCGGCAATCGTCACGGTGCCGTTGATAGTAAAAACATTCTCATTATAAGTTACGCCGCTATTTGCTGTTTGCGACAATGTGGCAAGACTATAGCTTTGTCCAATTCCCTGGGTTGTGAACTCTTGTCCCATAACCATGACAAATACCATCATGGCGGTCATCAATAATGCAATTCTTTTCATTTGTGTTGGATGACTTTTGTTAATTCTATTTTTGAGGCGCAAAGATACATCTTTTTTTTCGTTATGTCGAAAAAAAGAGTTATCTTTGCAAACAAACCACATACATTTTCTGCCTTATGCTTCAAATTCGCTGTAAAAACAACAATGTGACGAAGAGTTTTCCAGAGGGATGCTCTCTGATAGACGTATATCAGGAATTCGCCGAGGAAATCAACCTGCCTTTTCCTGTAGTCTCTGCCAAGGTGAACAATGCTTCACAAGGATTGAAATTCCGTTTGTTCCAAAACCGTGATGTAGAATTCCTTGATGCCCGAGAGGGTTCTGGGCATCGTGTCTATGTGCGTTCACTCTGCTTTGTGCTTTATAAAGCGGTCTGTGATGTGCTCCCCGGCAGCAAACTCTTCATCGAACACCCTCTCTCAGGAGGATATTACTGCAATCTCAAAAAGAAAGGCAATGATGCTTTCACTGATGAGGATGTTGAGATGATCAAACAACGAATGGCGGAAATCATCAATTTAGATATGCCGTTCCGTCGATTTGAGGCAACCACAGAAGAGGCTTTGAGAGTCTTTACCGATAGAGGTTTCTTCGACAAAGTAAAACTTATCGAGACCTCTGGCCAGATCTATACCGATTACTACATGTTGGGCGACACTGTGGATTACTATTATGGACCACTGGTGCCCTCTGCCGGTTATCTGAAGGTTTGGGGATTGGAACAGTTTGGGGACGGACTTCTGTTGAGAGTCCCAGATAAGAAAAATCCCTTGCAACTGGCTGAAAAGCGCGAGATGCCAAAGACATACGGGATGTTTGCAGAGAAATTGAAGTGGGATATCATCATGCGACTGTCGAATGCCGGCGATGTCAACAAGGCTATTTTAAAAGGTCATGCCTCAGAACTTATTCAGGTGAGTGAAGCCTTACAAGAGAAGAAAATCGTAAAGATTGCGGAGGAGATAGACACTCGGTTCAGGGCTGAGAAAGACCCCATACGTCTCGTGCTGATTACAGGACCGTCGAGTTCCGGGAAAACCACATTCTGCAAACGACTCTCTGTGCAGTTGCTCGCTTGTGGACTGCATCCGCTCTCGTTCTCTACTGATGACTATTTCGTCAATCGTGTCGATACGCCATTGTTGCCAAACGGGCAGTATGATTTCGACAACATCAAGGCTGTGGATTGTGAATTACTTGGCGAACATTTAGGAAAATTGATGCGCGGCGAACGGGTGGAGGTGCCAGAGTATAATTTCACCACAGGTAAACGGGAATACAACGGAAAGAAATTGAAACTGCAAAACGACAGTGTGCTCATTATTGAGGGTATTCATGCCCTGAATCCATTGCTCACAAAGGATGTTCCCGAAACGGCAAAGTTCAAAATTTTCATCTCGGCACTGACCAGTATTTCTCTTGATGACCATAATTGGATTCCCACTTACGACAATCGATTACTCCGGCGGATTATCCGCGACTATAACAAGGGGGCGTTCTCGGCAAGGGAGACTATCAGTATGTGGCACAACGTTTGTGAGGCAGAGGAAAAATGGATTCTGCCCTTCCAGGAAAATGCCGATGCGATGTTCAACTCTGCACTGAATATCGAGTTTGCGGTATTGCGCACACATGCCGAGATTATTCTTGCCTCCGTGCCCAAGAATTGTCCGGAGTATTCCGAAGCGCACCGTCTGCTGAAATTTATCCATTTCTTCATCCCCGTCAGCGACAAGGAAATACCACCGACGAGCATCATGCGCGAGTTCCTCGGCGGATCAAGTTTCAAGTACAAGTACTGATGAAGTGATGATTTGAAATAATTTTTTTTTCGTATGCTACTAATGAGAATTGGCAAACATAAGATATGGCTGACTTTGGCAGCTTTTATGTATTTTATGTTTGCCAATGCCATATCTGCCAACGTAATAATCCAGACTGATAGCGCAGACGTGGATGCCTACATGGCATTTCTTTACCGTTATATGCCATTGCCCGACCGCTATGACTATAGCGAGGACTTTTATCGAAGCAATGTGGAGGCTGCAATTCGGGCAAGGCAGGATATGCCGTGGGGTGCATTGGTTCCAGAACGGGAATTCAGGCATTTTGTGCTGCCTGTGAGAGTCAACAATGAGAATCTGGACAATAGCCGCGAGGTGTTTTACGAACAACTTCGTCCACGTGTGAGTGGTCTGTCAATGGAGGATGCCATACTCGAAGTCAATCACTGGTGCCATGAAAAGGCTACCTATCGTCCGAGCGACGCACGCACAAGTAGTCCGTTGGCCACAGTCCAAACGGCTTACGGGCGATGTGGGGAGGAAAGCACCCTGTTGGTGGCTGCATTGCGGTCGGTGGGTATTCCTGCCCGACAAGTATATACTCCCCGTTGGGCTCATACAGACGACAATCATGCCTGGGTGGAGGCATGGGCCAATGGCAAGTGGTATTTCCTTGGCGCGTGCGAACCGGAGCCGGTGCTTAATTTAGGATGGTTCAACGAGAGTGCATCACGTGGTATGCTGATGCACACAAAAGTGTTTGGCGATTACGATGGTCCAGAGGAGGTGATGAGCCGCACACCATGTTATACCGAAATCAACGTTGTGGATCATTATGCACCTGTGTATCAGGTGGATGTGCAGGTGGTAGATGCTATGGGTGCTCCCATTGCTGGAGCATTGGTGGAATTCAAATTATACAATTATGCCGAGTTTTACACCGTGGCGCAAAAGATAACTGATGCCACAGGACACACTCAATTGACTGCCGGACGAGGTGATATGCTGCTTTGGGTGACCAAGGACGGTATGGTGGCAACCAAGAAGGTGAGCTTTGGCAAACAGCGGTTGGTAAGTGTAACTTTAGATGGTCAGCCCCTTCCGCGTTATATGGAATTCGACATGGTACCGCCACCTGTAACTACAACAATGCCTGAGGTTACTTCAGAACAGCGAACAGAGAATAACCGTCGCTTGGCTCAGGAGGATAGCATCCGTCGTGTCTATGAACAGACCATGCCTGTTGAGGAGTGGCGTGGCAATCATAGGGTTATCCAACGATTCCTTGACGAGGCGCAGGATACCGCAATGGCGCACCGCCTGCTGGAAGTAATCTCGCCTAAAGATTTGCGGGATGTCACTTTGGAAGTGCTTAAAGATAATGAGGTCGTGGACAATTTGGCGAATGGACAGTTTGAGTATGAAAATGCTTCTATATTTGAAAAATATGTGCTTTGTCCGCGGGTGGAAAATGAATGGCTTACCCCATACAAGGCTTTCTTTAGGAAATGTTTTAAAAATCAATTGAAAACCCCAGCCGACCTAATCAGTTGGTGTGCTGATAATATACAAATCGACCACGAACACAATCCGCAGCTATTACGGATGAGACCTATAAGTGTCTATGAAAGCAGAGTTACCGATGAATTGGGGCGCAAGGTTTTCTTCGTGAGTGTGGCTCGCAGTTTAGGATGGCCGGCACGCATCAACGAGGTGGATGGCGCATTGCAATATTACGACCATGGTGTATGGCAGGAAGTGGATTTCGATAGCAACCATCAGTCTGTTGTGATTCCTTCTACAACATTGAGGCTTCGCTATCAGCCTGTGGAGTACTACGACGACCCCAAATATTACATCCATTTCACGTTGAGTAAGTTGGTGAATGGTAGTCCGCAACTGCTTACATATCCCGAAGATGCCACCTGGCAAAGCCATTTTGGCGATGGCGTACAGTTGGCGTGCGATGAAGACAGTGTGGACTATCTGCTGACCACAGGCACTCGCATGGCCAGCGGGAAGGTGTTGGCTACATTACGTCGCTTTACCATCCATCGTGGTGAGCAATGTAGCGACGTTGCCTTTACCATGCGTGAGGAAAAAGAGGAAATACAAGTAATTGGGAGTTTCAATGCCGAGAATCAATATCGTAATTTGTCGGAGCCATCTGTGTCGAAGTCGTTGTTGAGCACTACGGGGCGCGGATACAATGTGGTTGGCATCATTGCTTCCAACCACGAACCCACCAACCATGCTTTGAGGGATATTTGTGCGGTGAAGGAAGGTTGGGAGAAATGGGGACGCAAGATGATATTGCTCTTCGAGGATGAAGGCGAGGCACGGCGTTTCAATTTCACCGAGTTTCCAGAATTGCCTTCCACCGTTGAGTGGGGCATTGATATAGATGGGAAATGTTTGAAGGAGGTTCGTGAACAGATGAAGCTCACATCATCGTCTCTCCCAGTGTTTATTATTTACGATTCCTTCAATCGTGTAGTGCATATTCAGCAAGGTTATACCATCAATCTTGGGGAACAACTCCTTAAAGTGATAGGGAAATTGTGAGATTTGAGCCTAATGTTCAAATTCTAAAATTGCAAATTCCTTGCCAATTTTCCTTATCGTGTCATGGCTGGTGATGCCATTGATGGACACCGATCCATGAATCTCACTGACACCAGTTTTGCTGATGATTTGTCGCACATTCTGTTCGTTGACACCGCCGCCTGGCATAATAATGATACGTCCTTTGGCAAGGAGTTGTAACTGACGGATGAGTGGGATTCCCTTCAATGCTGTCGATTGCTGACCCGAAGTTAGCAGCCGGCAACATCCGAGGTCTATGATTTGTTCGAGTGCTTCGATAGGGTCACGACACACGTCAAAAGCACGATGGAAGGTAATTGGTTTGCCATTGGCAGCGATGACGAGTCGACGCATGGTATCCATGTCGATATCTCCATTCGAAAGCAAGGCACCACAAACAATCCCGTCGGCGTAGGGTAGTATCTCTTTTATGTCACGTTCCATCACAGCAATTTCATCTTTACGATAGACGAAGTCGCCCTCACGTGGACGGATAAGCACATGGATAGTAAGGGGAGGAAAGTGCTGTCTTATGGTCTTGAGCATTCCCAACGAGGGGGTGAGACCACCAAGCGGTAATGCAGTGCATAGCTCTATGCGCTCCGCACCACCTAAAACGGCTTCTTCCACACTCGCCATATTGGCAGTGCATGCTTCAAAAATATAGGACATTACTATTTGTTTTTAGTTCTTGGTTTTTTGATGTGGGAGATTGCTGGAAGTGATAGATAGAGTCTCTACAGGTCATTATCTTTTCATTCCTGCCAATTTTGCACTTAATAAAAAAGTAAACAAGTTGAAGCAGAATCGCAAATACTTTGTCAATTCGTCAACTTGTTTACTCTTCATTTTATTTCCATCATATTTGCCACTAAATATCAACCTTGTTGATGACACCGATGGCGTCGTCACCTTGGTCAATGGCAGAAAGCACATCGAATACCCTGTCGCTCCAACCAGCGATTAGATAGACATCGGGCTTTTTTAGCTTCAATGGTAGTTGGCCATAGCCAGCGAGGTCGAATAGGTAGAGCTTTGCATTTGGTGCAAGTTTTTTGTATTTCTGCCATGAATTCTCGAATGTGGCATTACTACCAGTACTGTCCCACATTTGCGTGTCTGTGAACATCATCACCTTGTCCATCACCTGCTTATGTTTGATGAGCCAGTCGATTACCTTGTAACCATTGGTGCTGTAGCCTACTTTACCTTCTAATTTGTTCAACTGCTGTGTTGCCATAAGAATATTGTCAGCAGGCAAATTAATGGTCAACCATTCGTTGCCAAAAATACCAGCAATAACCTGTTTGCAGCGATTCTTGAGCAACATAGATAGCAGCAGGCCGATATCGTAAATTCGTACAGTGCTGTTCTTGCTGACAGGAGTCCACATGGAACCGCTGACATCTGAGGCCAAGAGCACACGAGTGTTCTCATCGAAACCTACTATGTTGATAGCGGAATGGCGGACAGCATCCTCCAAAGCCGACATAAGTGCTGAGGTGCATGTACTGTTAACCTTCTCTATTTCGCGATAGGCTGAAAGGAAACGGAATGGTAACTGTTTCGATTTGGCCACCTGCTCAGCGTCAGAGAGACGGTCGATGACTTGTTGTATTTCAGGAAATGATACCCCTGCCTGAAGCATGTTGCGCAGGTTGCGCATCAATGCCATATAACCAACTTTACCACTGAGGATCAACTCCTCCCATTTCTTGCGGAAGGCAAGCAATTTCTCTGTATCCGACTCAAATGATTGTTGTCCTAAAGCAGAAAGCTCAGTTTCCCAAGTATAAGGCGTCTGCAGCTGGCGGTTCACAATTTTGTCGAAAAGAGCCTGCTGTTGTTCATCCTTGGCCTTTGGGTGCACTAAGAAGAGGGCGTCACGGAGTTTCACCTCGAGGTTGTCGCGGTCGTATTTGGCAAATTGGTATTCGTCGAAGCGGTTGAACGCCCTCTGAAGACCATTCTGTATCTGACGCGAGAGCTTGCCGAGTTTCTTGTGTGGGTCGGTGGAGGGATTGCGCCATTGATAGCACATCAACAACTCCATGATTTCGTCGGCACGCAGAACTGTCTTCTCCACGGCACGTGCCACCAAGTCGTCGCCATTGTGAATCTTGGCAAGTTCTACCAGTAATAGCAACGGGATGCTTCGGAGATGCATCTCCGTGCGGGTATATACTGCGAGCCGTGCAACAAACTCTGGCGAAACTTTTCTCACCAGACTTGCAATGCGCTCTGCACGCTTATCTTGTTGCTCATAGTATAGGTCACTAAGTGAGGCTGATACCACAGCTGTATAGAGTTCCAACTCGGGAGTCATAGCATAGGCCTTGGCGCCTTCATGGTTGGTTACAGTCATTTGTTCTTTCAATTTCGAATTCCAGTTCATCTTCTAACATCTTTTATAGTTAAACATCAAATAAAAACGGTGCAACTATTGTGGAGAGACCTTAGATTAACACTCGAAGTAGCTCTTCACTACGGCAACCGTTATGGGAACAGGAGCGACAAGCAGAAGACGGGATGTGGAGAAATACGAGGTTTTGAGAAAACCAAGAAAACACTCTCCCAACGTAAATAATGCGAAGTATCCGTCATCTAACGGCATCCTGTTTGTTTATTAAAAAGCAAGGCGACAGGCGAAAAGACACTTATGACGATGCTCTGGCCAACTGAGCTACATGGAATCTCTCCCATGGCCGGAATCGAACCGGCGACCCTCGGCTCACGATGCGAAGTAAGTCTCATCTACGGCACTTGCTTATAATATGGTGGGATTAAAACGAATCAATCACCACTTTTCCTTATTCTCAAAGAACGCTATTAGGACAATTCCTGTTGTTTTCTGGTGCAAAGGTAGAATGTTATTCCGCAGTCTATTTGCGTAGTCAGAAAAACTTTTCAAAAAAGATTGAAAAAACAAATATCTATACCCTTAAAAGTAAACACAGTCCCTGCCAGCGGATCCTGCCAGCGTAGCGACCTTATGACCTCATATTCTGCAAACGCTGCGACCTCAAATCAGTCCTTCAGCGAATAAGTGATAGTGGAAACCACTCGTATTTTCTTCTTGTATGGGATGTCGGCTTCGTCAATGGAAAACTCACCCTGTCCAGCTTCTACAATCTTGTTGATTTTAGAGTGGCTGTTTTCCGCAAACTGTTTTGCGGTAACTTCAGCATTGGAGATAGCTTCTGCCATCATTTCTGGTTTCAGTTGCTGGAATTTGGTGTATTCGTATTCTGCGTTGTTGTAGTCAATGATAACGTTGCGGTCTATCAGTTCGTCTGTCTTGGCCATAAGCTCACCGATGAACTTCGTGTCATTTGATGTGACAATCACAGAACGACTCACCGAATAATGGTATAATGGTCTGTTGTCACCCCATACATTGGCAAGGTTATCTGTGACATCAAACGTGCTCACTGCAACAGTACCTTTGTCCTCAAGACCTTTTTCCTTGAGAAAATCCTGAATGATGGCAACTTTCTCATTGAGGCGGCCAAAAATTGGCTTCAATTCATTGTCAGAGTCTTGCAGCCTCATCGTCCATACCACTTTGTCAGCGTCCACTTCTTTCTCTGCAAGTCCCTTTACTGTCACTCGGCGGTCTTTATTCGTAAAATTGTCAATGCCTCCTTTGATGCAAAGTCCAAGCATCAAAAGACCTATGGCCACAATGGCCGCCACGATTATTTTTTCATATTTTTTCATATTCTAGCTTATTTAAATAATATAAATTCATGTTTCGCATGTTTCACATTCTCAACGTTCAGTGGTAGGTGGCGAGGGGTAAGAGAATACCTCTTAAAACGAAGCACGCCTCAAAATCACCCTGCAACAATGTCGAAAGCCTCAGTCATGTAAATGCCTAATTTGAGCGAGTAGTCGAAATCGCCGACATCGTTCCAAGGGGCGTTATAATAACGAATCTCTTTCAGTACCCTCTCATCCTTGCTAAAAAATTTCTTGCAAATAATTCGGTAGGTGAGTAGGTGCTCATCAAACTCATACAACACTTCTGCCCTTACTGGCTTACCGATGACTCCCTCACGTTTTGCATCTTTTTTGCAGGCTTTCTTGTCTTTGTAGTCGTAGCGCACCCATAGCAGGTAGTTGTTGCGCGAACGGTCCACGCAGTTACTTGCATTCACCTCCATTGTCTTGTCTTCCACTACTGAGATAAATGTCTTCACCTGTGCAGAGGCCACAGTGCAGAACAAAATCATCGATAAAAGGGAAATAATCATTCTTTTCATAAGCAATCAAATTTGTCTTTTTGTTGGTGATAGGTAAGTATTCAATAATCCTTTCTTTCTATAGCTGTAAGTTCTTATAGATGTTTTGAGTACCTACTCGTTATAGGAATCAGTTACTAAACTATTTCAACAAGTTTTCAGAAACTGAATCGACTGCCATTCCATTTCAGTGTCTTCTGTTTCTTTTTCCCGTTGTCGTACCACTCCGTGTAAATGATGTCTTTGCCAGTGCGTGGCAGGTCATAAGACACCCAGGCTCCTTCTTCTGTGCCAAACACCTCTTCAAATCCCGGTGCATCACAGTAGGTCATCTTCTTCGTGGCATTGTTATAGCGGTAGAAAGTGATTCCGTCAAATTGTCCGGGGGAATATTTGCCATTTCTGTAACATCTCACATTATAGGCAAATAATTTGTGCTTTTGGTCGGATTCGTTCCAATAGCACATCTCGATTCTCACCAGGTCCTCTTCATATTTTGATTCATAGACAGCATAGCCGTTTTTCTGGTCAACGGTGATTGTTTCACCCTCATCCAGTGGAATACCCTTGCGATAATCAATCCAGGCCTGCTTGGCAGCATTTCTCGATTCATCAAGGACATCTTCTTCTTCGTCCCAGACATAAATGGAAAGGAATGCCCATGCAAAGTCGCTGATGGTGGGTTTCGCTCCTTGGTAGTTTACTCGGATGACATCTTGTGCTGAAAGTGCCAGTGTGCAGCAGACAAAGATAATAGCCAATGATATTCTTTTCATATTGTATGATTTTAGAAATAATAACGTTGCAAATATATAAATATTTTCATTATCCTTGAACCAGCATACCAATAATTAATATTTTTTAAGGAGTAGTTTAAACATTTTGTGGAATTCTTATATTCAAATAATTAGAGTGATAAATATAATCCGCCCCGACAAACCCTATTTTGTGTTTCTGATTTTTTTTGTTTTGTGAATATAATTGATGATTTTGTGTTGAAAATGGAAAAACTATTGTACTTTTGCAATGCAGTGAATCATACAAACATCATCCTCTATGAAAAAAGAATATATTAGGAAGACACTCTTTACTATCGTGATATCTTTTTGTGTAAGTACGTTGATGGCGCAGCATCGGGTGATTATTTTGACCGATGTGGAGAATGAACCTGATGATACCGAGTCGCTCGTACGATTGATGCTCTATTCCAATGAGATTGACATCAAGGGTATCGTCGCCACCAATTCCACTCACATGCGTGATAGAGTTGTGCCAGAGACTATCCACAAGGTTATTGATGCCTACGCACAGGTACGTGATAACCTATTGCTGCATGCCAAAGGGTATCCAGAGGCCGATTATTTACATAGTATTGTGAAGAAAGGTTCAACACTCTATGGGATGAAAGGGGTAGGAGAGGGGAAGGATTCCGAAGGCTCCAACTGGATTATTCAGGAACTGCAAAGAGACGACGAACGACCGCTATGGATTTGTGCATGGGGTGGCGTAAATGTGTTGGCGCAGGCTCTTTTTCAAATGAAATCCACCAAGTCGGCGAAAGAAATGCAATGGCTGCTGAAAAAGCTCCGCGTATATACGATTTCAGATCAGGATGATACAGGCATTTGGATACGCCGAACATTCCCAGAGCTTTTTTATATTGTTAGTCCCGGTGGTTATGGACATGCCACGTGGGTGGGTATTCATGCTGTGGAAGATGGTGCCGACAACGAGGTCATTAGCAACCGATGGCTTGCTGAAAATATACAGCAGGGGCATGGCCCATTAGGTGCTTGCTACCCTGATGTGGCATATGGGATGGAAGGCGATACACCCTCGTGGTTGTCACTCATTCCCAACGGGTTGAATGCGCCCGAGCATCCCAACTGGGGCGGTTGGGGCGGCCGTTATGAGTACTTTAAACCCAATCGTGAGGATTGCGACCTCAATGGATTTACTGGTAATGTGCCAATAGAGGATGAACCACATGCTATTTGGACCAATGCCATCGACCATTTCCGTCCTTTTATCGCCAGTGACTATGGTTGTGCGGTGAAACGTTCTGAACAGGAATGTAGCGGATATACCGCCACGGTTTGGCGATGGAGGACAGACTTCCAGAATGATTTTGCTGCACGTATGGACTGGTGCGTGAAACCAAAGGATGACGCCAATCATCCACCTGTGGTCGTTATCGATTGCGCTAATGAAATCAGGGTGAAGTCTGGCGAACACTTTGTTATCGAAGCGGAAAAGTCATACGACCCCGATGGCGACTCGGTGTCATATCTGTGGTTCTGTTATCCTGAGGCTGGTTGTGGAAAGATGATAGAGGTGGAAGGCTCGCCCAACATACATAAGGCTGGGTTTAGAGCACCGAAAGTCAGCAAAGCCGAGGATTATCATATCATCCTCCGTGTGACCGACAAAGGCACACCGACCCTCAAATCTCTATAGATGAACAATCTAATCACCCAGATAAATGATGCAATTTGGACCTACGTGCTGATAGGCGTGTTAGTGCTGTGCGGCTTGTGGTTCACATGGAAAACCAAGGGCGTGCAGTTTCGGATGATAGGCGAGATGTTCAGACTGTTGGCAGACTCAGCCACCTCTGGTACCGACAATCTTGATGACAGCAACAAGAATCACCGCCACGTGTCATCGTTCCAAGCCTTTGCCGTTTCTGTAGCTACGAGGGTGGGAACGGGCAACCTTGCCGGGGTGGCTACAGCTATAGCCATCGGTGGACCAGGAGCGATTTTCTGGATGTGGGTCATTGCCTTGCTTGGCTCGGCGACGGCTTTTGTAGAATCCACACTCGCCCAGTTATTTAAGCAGAGACATAAAGATTCTTTTATCGGAGGTCCTGCCTACTATATACGGAAGGGATTACACCAAGAGTGGATGGCTATCCTCTTCGCGATATTAATCACCATAACTTTCGGACTTTCATACAACTCTATCCAAAGCAATACTATCTGTGGCGCAATGCACGAGGCTTTTGGGTGGAATCCTTTAGTAGTAGGCATCGCCCTATCTGTCCTGGCACTTGTCATCGTTTTTGGTGGCATTCATCGCATAGCAAAAGTTAGTTCTGTACTCGTGCCTCTGATGGCCATTGGCTATTTCCTACTTGCAGTAGTGATTGTCGTCATGAACATAGAGCATATCCCTTACGTGCTGAAAGTAATTGTGACAGATGCCTTCGGACTGGAACAGGGGGTAGGTGGTGCTTTGGGTGCTACGATTATGAATGGTGTGAAACGGGGACTGTTCAGCAATGAGGCGGGGGAAGGCAGTGCACCCAATGTGGCAGCCACGGCCACCGTCTCACATCCTGTAAAACAAGGACTCATTCAGGCCTTGGGTGTGTTTACCGACACCTTGCTCGTCTGCTCGTGTACTGCTTTTGTCATTCTCATCAGCGGACTGTATAATGTTCCAGAGTTGAATGGTATCGCACTCACACAGGCGGCTCTGGGTTCGGAAATTGGTGCCGCCGGACCGATGTTTATTGCCGTGGCAATTTTCCTATTTGCTTTTTCGTCAATCATCGGCAACTATTATTATGGCGAGGCGAATATCCGGTTTATGACCTCAAACACCACAGTCCTTATCGTGTATCGTGTCTTCTCAGGTGGTGTGGTTGTGATGTTTGGTGCTATGGCAAGTCTTGAGATGGTCTGGAATTTGGGCGATCTCTGTATGGCACTCTTGACTGCATGCAACCTCGTCGCCATAATCACTCTTGGCAAATATGTGTTCCGGCTGCTTGCTGACTATAGACAACAGAAACGGAATGGCATCAAGGAACCGACGTTCCACCGCAGCCAACTGCCAGAGATAGAGCGCGACATCGAATGTTGGGAATAAAGCGTTTTATTTTACGATATTTAGCTTTTGCTTTATCACGAATTTTGTAATCACCTTAATCAAAAAAAACCTTGGATCCATTTTACCATGTCGTCGAGTACTTCGGGCGAGATGGTTTCTTCGATAGAACTGTACTCCGAGAGTTGTCCTGTCGTGCAATGCTGGAAGAGATGGTTAAGTGAAGGATATTCCTTGATAAGGTTTTTCTTTGAGGAAGGTAACAACTGTCGGATGGGTGGGAGGTTGAGTGAAGAGATGACCTGACAGTCGAGGTCGCCATTGATGACCATGGCGGGACAACGAGTTTTGCGGATGTCTGCCGACGGGTCATAGTCGATGAACCACTGCATCCACGTGCGACCGTAAGGACCATTAGGTAGGTTCTTTAGTTCATCGCTCTCCCGATATTGCTCCGTGGTCATGGCGGCAGGCATACCTGAGTGTTGCATGATTCGGTTGGTCTGTGCAGCCAAGAGTGTGTCGCCCTTTACACCGGGTCCTGCCATCGAGATGATGAAATCTGTCTTTTTGCGTGAGGCGAGCAAAAATGAGATGGCGCCACCCTCACTATGGCCTAAGCATCCCACTTTACGGAATTTTTTGAGTGAACGAAGGTAGTCGATGCCAGCGGCTGCGTCGCCCATGTAATCCATCGTTGTGGCATTCGCTACGTCGCCACCGACGGACTCACCACAAGTACGGTCATCGTAGCGCAATGTGGCAATACCATGGCGGGCGAAATAGTCTGCAATGACCAAGAACGGCTTGTGCCCCATTAGTTCCTCGTCACGGTTTTGAAGTCCGCTGCCGGAAACCAACAATACTACCACTGGTTTGCGTTTAGCCGTTCGGTCATATCCTACGGGGTAGGTGATGGTTCCGGCCAATGTGGCTCCGTCTTTCTCATTGTGGAAGGTCACATCCTCTGTCTCGTAAGGGTAGGGCATTTGTGGCATCTGAGGTCGGTGCACCTCGTACTTGCCCCTGTTCAAAATCAGTGGGAATGAGAAACCTCTCTGCGCAAAGGTGCCATCGAGTTTTCCATCTTTGAGACGGCCATGGAATGAGGCACCCAAATAATCCATCTTGACGGCTATTGAATCGTCCGACAGGAATTCTTTGTCTGTGCCAAGTCCTTTCGCCCCCTGGTCGGGGCTGTCCATGGTCACTGTTACGTAGCCTTCTGCCTGTTCAATATTGAGCACTATCGTCAGAGATATTCCTCCAACATCGAGTTTTCCATTCCATGAGCCAACAAGTTCCGTCGTGTTGGCAACTTGTGCCTTTCCTGCTAAAGCCATAAGGAGCAATAGAATGCTAAAAATGAATTTTTTCATCGAGTGTTCTTTTATAGGTTAATTCGTTTGGGAGTTTAGACAATAGCTCTGCCACTGATGTATGAGTGTATGTCTGAATAGATGTTCTCCTAATATTTAACGTATAGGACAGGGTTATTATTATATTGTGGACATTTTTGAGGTTAAAAACGGTATCAACTCCTTTGACCTGAAATTCGGTGAGACGATAAATTCAATCGTGGATTTACCATCTTCTTCTTACCATCATTCTGAAGGTTGGTACACACTCGACGGTCGTCGACTGGAGGGACAACCTGCCAACAAAGGCATTTATCTGTATGGCAGAAAGAAAATCACTGTGAAGTAAGATTTGACATAGGTGATTCATCAAAACGATAAATACATACGCCAGAGCGAGACCGCTCTGGCGTGTTTGTATATCACAACCTACTCTTCTCCTCATTACCAGCACCCGTACCCTTGTATTTAGAGCGGGTGACGTTGAAGTTGTAACTTAGGGTCAGTCCTACACACTGCGTATAGGTATAGACATCCTGGGCAGTCTTGCCGATGGCATAGTAAGTGGTAACCTTGGTTTTGGAGGTGCGGAAAATGTCGTTGGCATAAAGGGTGCCAGTCAGTCGTCCTTCCCAGAAGGATTTTTGCAGCCTGGCGTTAACACTGAAATTGCTGCCGCGATACATAAATCCCCAGTGATTGCTGCCTGTATAGCTGATGTGTGCCAGCGCCTTGGTTGTGGGATTGATGATAAACCAACTTTTTAGGTCGAAACTAAATTCTGGTTTGTTCAACTTCTTGGGAGCGCCGTAGGCTTCTGCGTCAAACATCTGCTGATAGTAGTGCAGCGTGGCGGAGGGTTGCCAGAATCCAAATTTGGGCGATGCAGTGATTGTGGCATAGACCCGGTCTTGGTGGTCGAAATTGTCGGGCTGAAATATGCAAATTTCATTTTTCTCGTCATAAACATTACCTACATGAGTGAAGAAGTCGTTCTCGCGTGTAATACCTGTCATGAAGTTCAGCCACGAATATGTCAGATTGAAGTCGATGCTCTGTCGGACCGAGGGACGCAGCAGCGGGTTTCCGCCCTCATATAGCATACGGCTGTCATAAACCACCATAGAGGTCAGCATGTTGTATGGTGGACGAGTGATGCGCTTGCTATAACTCAGTTGTGCGCCCCATTTACCTTTTTGCCATGCAGCCGACAGGTTGGGGAACCAGTCGTTATAGGTGCGGCTGGGCTCTGGTTGCTTGATGCCAAACGAATGGTAATCAGCTGATACGTGCTCGTAGCGAAGACCTGCGTTCAGGCGCCACTGTCCTAATTGCAATTCATATTCCGTAAAACCGGCAATGTTCCTTTCAAACATTTTGTTGTCGGATTCTGGTATGATATTCTCTTTATTGTAGTTGTGTCCATGGCTATGTGTGGAAGTGGCTTCTGAACCGCCGCTTAATACGCCTTTCCAGATAGGATAAGTCAACACCAATTTACCTGCTATCATCTTGCGTTCTTCGTTATTCATGGTGGTAATGGTGCGGTCTCCTAATTCCTGACTAAATTCTTGTTGGTTGAGATGGTCTTCGGTTACACGTCGTAGCACAGTGGTATTCAGGTCAATGCCTAATTTACCCACCTTTCCCACATAATAAGTATTCAGTTCCCATACAGGTTTGTCTTTTTCCTTAATAACAGTTTTCAGAAGGATGTCGCCGTAAAAAGCTCCGTTTTTCAGGTAGCTTTGTTCCATATTAGTCTTGTAATGGTTGGAAAGAATATTCTGCGACGAAAAACTAAGTCCCACAGAATGGTCAGCATTGAAATCGTAGCTAAGACCAGCTTGATACTGAAGTTGGGTCCAACTACTTCTCACAGGCAAATTGACATCTGCCAAAAAAAGATCTTTGTTGATGTGTAGTTCCTGTTCCACATCCTGGTCGTTGCTGTAGGTCCCATTATCTAATGCCACTGTGGCAAATGCTTCCAATCCTCCAGTGCGGTATTTCACGGTCACGTCGTCGTAATTGTTCAGTTTGTTGTTCTGCCATGTTTGGCTGGTCGCCATCAGACTGAAACCATCACCCTGTGTTTTCAGTGTCTTAATGCGAATCACGGCATTCACCTCGGCGTTGTATTGGGCACCTGGAGCGGTAATGATATCTACGCTCTTGACGTCGATCGACTTCAACAGTTTTAGTTCGTGGGCGTTGGTCACCTTTTTATTATTGATGTAAATCTCTGGTTCACCCTTGGCAAGGACGTTGAACTTACCATCTTTTCCCTGTACCATCGGCAACAACGAGAGTAGGTCGTCGGCTGTTCCAATGTCGTGTAGGATAGAATGTTGCACTTCCACTGTCATACCGCCCTGGGTCATTTTATATTGTGGGGTTTCTCCTTTGACGGTCACGCCATTCAGCGTGTAAGTTTCGGGCGTCATGGAGATGGTGCCCATCCTGCCCACAACGACGTTTTTCGCTACTGGCTTATAGCCCACACATGTGATTTTCACAATGACACGTGGTTGCTGACAAGGAACGACAAAATCACCATTTTCATTGCATACGCCGTATGTGATAAACGATGAGTCGGCCACTGCGAGTAATGAAACACTGGCATAGGAGAGTGGAAGTCCTTTCTCATCTACGATATGTCCTGCCAGTTTCGTTTCCGCTTTCTGCACACATTCCACATAGATGTCTTTTTCCTCGAAAGTGATACGCATGGGATAGAATCCCACTACCTGACGGACAGCATCCTTGACTGTGGCATTTCTCAGTGATGTGGTGACGGTAAAGTCCTCCAACTCGTCGAAGATGAAGTTGATTTTATAGTTGTCCTGGGCATTATCTATCCAGATAAGTGCCTCGGAGAGCGATGTTTTCTTGAAGTCGTGTGTGAGTCGTTGCGCCTCGGCTGATGTAGCCATAGCAAACAAACAAAATAGTAGAATATATAGATGTCGCATGTTTGGGAATTTAGGAGTTTGAGAGTTTGGACAATAGCACTGTTGCTATTGCGTCAACTAAAAAAAGTAATACCTTGTCAACTCGTTTACTTGTCAACTATGTAAAATTTTGACAACTAATAAACAGTGACCGTGTTCTCAGAAAGTGTGAGGTGTACTTTCTCAAAATGATTGATACGATTGATGATATCCTGAAGAGTTTCATCAGCCTCCCATTTCAAGTAGAAACGGATAGTTCGTGTCTTTTCATTCCCGAATTTCACGTTCACATTGTAGTCATGGGCAACTTGTCGCATAATCTCTTGCAGTTCCACATTGTTGAATTGATGGTCTTGTCGTAATGAATCCTGATTTTCGGGAACAATAGCGATAGCTGTTATTCCCTCTTTCTCTTGTTCTTGCACAGTTGTCGTTTGTTGTACTTCAACAGATGGCGTTTCCTTTTGAACCTGGGCCTTTCGCCAGTGATAGATGGCTGCGTAGGAGATACCCGAAAGTGTTGCTATAGCCATGATGATGGCAGCCCATCGCATTATGGGGCGTCGTTGGCGTCGTTGAGCGCGTTTTGCCCTGAAACGTTGCCATTCATCATCGACATCGGGAACAGGGATGTCTGTGTTGTCGAGCATCTGGTCGAGTTGCTCCTCTGAATACTGCTCTGGATGTAGCAGCATATGGATTTTTTCTTTGTTCTTCATGCTTTAAAATGTTGACGTAGTTTTCTCATTCCTTGCACAATGTGCTTGTTGACGGCGGAAAGGCTGATGCCTAGTTTGTTGGAGATTTCCTTGTAGGATTTGTCGTCATCGTAGCGCATACGGATGATGCGCCCGGTCTGTGGTGTTAGTCGTTCGTCGATATAGCTTTGTACCATATCGGTCAGTTCGTCATCAGATTTTTCGTCCCATGCTGTTGTAGTTTCTGGGGTGTTGGCCACAGCGAGTTTGCTGGCAGTCTCAAGTTGTTTTTGCTTGTGTGCAATGATGTTGAGGCAACGGTTGCGGATACAGGTCATGAGGAATAACCGCAGCGACTCCTCATGCAATGTTTCCGTCTTGTCCCAGAGATGGGCAAAGACATCCTGCACGGCATCTTTTGCCTCGTCTTCATCTCCCAGCAGAACATATGCCGCGCGGTACATCCTTGTATATTCTCTCCGGAAGATTTTTTCAAATTGTTTTTCTCTTTCTTGCATCTTTTTTCCGTCGTTTTATCTTTTATACAGCTCAACATGAAGAATCATCACCCCTGAAGAGGATTTTTTTCATAAAAATGTAGAAAACATGATATTAGGCTACAAAAGTAACAAAAAAATCAAAAAAATCATTACTTTTGTAAGCTGTTTAGAGTACGGAATATGGAAATCATCAGAGCAACAAAAACGGCAGAACAGGCTGGTGCCTATTATGTGCGAATTCAGGCGATGGCACGAAAACATCAAATTCCTCTGCATGTGGAGTTTGACGAACACGACACGCCAGAAACAATGTATATCGTGGCCATCGACGACTATCTGCCAGTGGCTACTTGTCGGCTTTATCCCCTTGACGATTGTCGAATGATGCTTGGGCGTATCGTCGTGTTGCCAGAATATCGCCATCAGGGACTTGGCACACAAGTGGTAAAAGCAGCCGAGAAATGGGCACAAGAATTAGGTTATACTAAGGCTGTAGTCGAAAGCCGAGAAAACAAAACCCATTTCTACGAGACCATGGGCTATGTGCCCGACTTCTCCCAGAAAATCGTAGGGGAGACTTTCACTTGCTATCGAATGGAGAAGGAAATAGTTGTTGGTTTTTAGTGTTAGTTAGGAGTTTGCAGCAAAGGCTTGATAGATTACAGAATTCTCTGCATTATAACTTCTTCAGAAGACATGATGCCTAAAATATGTTCTTCAGCATAAACCATCATTTTACTTCATTTTTGCTTGCTCGATTGCTGATTTTTCACTATATTTGCTACCGATAAAGAAAGAATAAAGCGATGGAAACCAGCACCATTCTTGTCATACTGCTGAGCATTCTCGAGGTGAGTCTCGTGTTCACCTTCAGAAAGAAGAAATTCGACTTCGGAGAGTTTCTCTCATGCCAAATACCCGCTTTTCTGCAGGTGTCGTTCCTCGATTTCATTTTCTTTGAAGACTTTCCTGTTAGTCCATGGCTTTACATCGCCATTACAGGCGGAAGTCTGCTGCTCTTTGTCCTCTTTGCCGATAAGGAGTATAAACCAAAAACCACACCGGGCTGGATGTGGTTCGTGGCAGTGAGTCTGATGATTACATCTATTGTGGCTGTACTTATTGAGACATTTTTAGAGGCTTTGAAGGATACAGATTTTAAAGATAATGACGGGCCAGGGTGGGTTCCAGACGATTAGTTATTTTAGGATGCTTCAAAGGCATCCTTTTTAATGTCTTTTTCAGTATAACGCACACCCATTATCTTTGCCATAAATAATGTCTTGTTTGTTGCTGTATTACAGCAACTTCTATCACACAATTTATGGCAAAGTTAAAACCGGATTATATCAACTGGGTGCTCAATCTCAATGCCCAGCAGGTGCATACCGAGATTGCGCTGGATGAACGCCTCACAAATGTTGTTATTGGTGCAGTAGTGAACATGCTAACAGTTCATAATATTGCATCCTCCTAACATAAAAAATCCATATTGTTTACCCATTTTTGTTTTTTCTTTGTACCTTTGTCTCCACGAAACCTAAATATATGATCGATATGAAAATCAAGAACCAACTATTGCTTATCTGCTGCTTGTTGATGGCGGCAATGAATGTACAGGGGCAGCCGCTCTTGAAAACCCATGTTGAAACTGGCGATGTGGAGGGCATCCAAGAAGGAGACCTCGCTATCTATAAAGCCATACCATATGCTGCACCTCCCATTGGTGAATTGCGTTGGCGGGAACCCCAGCCACCCAAACCCTGGCAGGGCGTGCTTAAAAAAGACGACTTCGGCCCCTGGCCGCCACAGCCATCGCGCCGTGATGGTTCACAGCCTGTGATGAGTGAGGATTGCCTATATCTTGGCATTGCTACACCTGCCACTTCTGTCAATGACAAGTTGCCTGTGATGGTATGGATTCATGGCGGTGGATTCCAGACAGAACATTACGGCGGCGACTTGTGGAAACTCCTTGCACAGCGTGGCGTGGTTATCGTCAGCGTGGAATATCGCACGGGAGCACTTGGATTTATGGCCCATCCCGATTTGTCGAGAGAATCCAAAGGACATTCCGGCAACTACGGTCTTTTAGACCAGATTTTCGCCCTGAAATGGGTGCAGCGCAATATTGCCAATTTCGGTGGCGACCCCTCCAAAGTGACTATATTCGGTGAGAGTGCTGGTGCCATAAGTTGCAGCATCCTTTGTGCCTCGCCACTGGCAAAGGGACTCTTCCACGGTGTGATCAGTCAGAGCGGTGGTTCTTTTGCTCCTTGGAGCGACCAACCTCGTTCATTGGTCGTCAATGCATCGCAGAAAGGAGCTGAACAGCAGGGCATTGCATTCCAAAAGCATTTCGGAAAGAATTCTGCAAGGGAGCTTCGACGGATGGACTCGCGCGAACTTGTTGGCGATGATGCTGGTTTCTATGGTTTCTGGCCTTGTGTCGATGGTTATGTGATTACCGACGACCTCTACCGTCTCTATGAGCGCGGGGAGTACAACGACGTGCCTGTCATTGTGATGACCAATAGTGATGAGGGTGTGCTCTTCTCCAGAAGCATCCAACCTGAAGACTACAAAAAGTCCGTCGAAGGCATCTTCGGACCTTTTGCCGAAGAAGCATTGAATGTATATCCAGGCAATACCGTTGATGAGGCTTTCCATGGCAATGCCGATGCCTTCCGCGATATAGGGTTCGCATGGCCTTCATTCTCATGGGTTCGACTGCAGGCAAAGACTGGAAAGAGTCCCGCCTATGCTGCTTTCCTGGCTCAGCCCTCCACGATGAGTTTCTCACAAGACCCACGCCGTGTGGGAGTGGCACATGCCGATGATATCCTCTACCTGAATGGGACATTCCTATCGCAGCCCGACAAATTCCCCGAAGAAGCTAAAGTGGCAGAGATGATGCAGCAATATTGGGTCAACTTTGCTAAAACGGGTAATCCCAATGGTGAGGGACTGCCTTATTGGCCGGCGTTTGATGAGACCAAACCCACCACGATGCAGTTCAGCAATGGCGGCTCGCTTATCATGGTGCCCAATCGCGACAAACTCGATTTCATCGACCGTTTCTATAAATGGAAACGTGAAGAGACCGAAAAACAGCGCAAAACAACAGGCAAATAGTAGGGTGTATTGAGTACACTTTTAAAAGTCGGCTTAATCAACTACAGGGCATACTTAATGTATGCCCGTATTTTTGGCAATTGTGAGCGCTGTAATAAATCAGAAAAGATGAAAAGAAAACTTCTGATGTCGTTGGTTGGCATCATCGTCTTGATTCCAATCGGACTCTATTCCAGACATATCAGCTGGCTCCCGAAAGAAACGGGTGATGCACTTTGGGTCATGATGGTCTTTTGTTTTTGGCGAATCATCTTGGTCAGGAAAGATCTATCTCTTGTTGCATTAATTAGTTTGACACATTCTTATATTGTGGAATTCTCACAGCTGATTTGTTGGCCTTGGCTGGTGTCGTTCCGGAGCACATTTATCGGCCACATGATGCTTGGTCAAGGTTTTTTATGGATAGACCTTTTGGCTTTTCTGATAGGCATTGCCCTCATTTATTGGGTATTCTATGTCGTTGAACAAAGATTAAAATAAATGGCTCTCGGCATACACCTTTGCCCTGTCATGGAAACCAGAATGTTCCATATATGGCCATACTTCGTCAATTTGACCAGTCTCATCAATCCTCCACAATCGTAATCCTCCCTTGTAGTTTGGCATACGTGTTGCCGAGTTTGCCACTAAGAGTGTTCTCGAGATAATCGGCGAGGACATCGCGGCTGAGGGTTGTGGTATTCTTGAGTAGTGTACAGTCTTTTAATATCCCGTCGAAACCACCGCTATTGTAGTAGTCGGTAGTGCTCACGCTATACTTCTTGTTTGGGTCAATAGGCACATATTGGCCTGTGGCAGCATCAAGCACCTCTATGTTGCTGACGGTGTTGCTCACACTGTGGATGGTGTAACGCATTCCCGACACCTGAGGGAAATTGCCGTCCTCCTCAGGCGCAGCGGCAGTACATCTCTCAAGCATGGTAATGAGTAGGCTCCCAGGAACTTCCAGCATGCATAAGCGGTTGTCGAAGGGCAGCACGTTGGTCACATCGCCATAGGTGATATCGCCTGCGGTGATATTATTGCGGATACCACCACCATTATATAGTCCGATGTCTGCGTTCAATGCATGGCGGAAAGCATCAGCCACAAGGTCTGCCATGTTGGTCTCGGCGCGGCGCACCTGGCGCACACCGGCAGCGTCGATGATGTTCAGTGCATAGTCACTTGTAGCCAACTGACGCGAGGTCACTTGCTCCAACAAGGCTTTGATGCTGTCGGTGGTCTGTGTCACAGTGGCGTTTTGGTAAGGAATGTCGGCTGTGGGAAGAAGGGTATTGGAAATCTCGCCGTCTTTTGAGATGATCAGTTTTCCGATATTGGCGAATTGCGTGCCTGTCTGTGTGATTTTCACCATCTTTCCATCGAGGTTTTTCACCTCGTTATATGGAATCGTTGAATGAGAATGACCATCGAGCACGAAGTCGATACCCCGTGTGGCGGCAACCATCTGGTGTGAGTCGATGTTCATCTCTGAGGTCTGCTCACCCACATGCGAGAGCAGTATCACATAGTCGGCACCTTCGCCGCGGGCATTGATGACAGCTTGTTGGATAACCCTATAGAAAGTGTTGGGGCGGAGGTCATAGAGTTGTTTGCCTGCCTCATCATAGAATGAGTAACTCTCTGCCCTCATCGTTTCTGGGGTGCAGACGCCGATAAAGGCCACACGCTTCGGTCCGTATTGGCAGATGATATAAGGTGCATAGAAAGGGGTGGTGCTGCCAGCGTCGAAGAAGTTTGCACACACGATAGGCGCGTTGACTTGTGGCATCAGTTCTTTCATGCGGGGTGTGCTGTAGTCAAACTCGTGGTTGCCAAGTGTCACGGCAGTATAGCCGACGTTGCGCATGATATCCACGATATACTGGCCTTGTGAAATAGCACCGCTGGAACCTCCCTGTAGATAGTCGCCGCAGCTCACCACTGCAGCATAGGCAGTGTCACTCTGCACAATGGCATCGCGCAAACCGGCAATCTTGGCATAACCGTCGATACCACAATGCACATCGTTTTCATATAATATTACAATGCTTTTTGATTTCTGACTTGTACCCGTCAATGTACCATGGCTTCTGCAACCACTCAACACGGCAATGGCCATCAATGCTAATAATATCTTTTTCATAGTGCGAATAATTAACCGTTATTTCTGCAAAAGTATAAAAATCTTTCGATATTCAACACCTGTCAGCAACCTTTAGTATGTTTTAACAATCAAAAAACACTGAAAACCATCCGATATGTACCTCCACTTCAAGTCACTCACTATTTTTAGGTATTCATTCTGACCTTAAAATTATCACAATTTTTAGGTATTGTGCTATTCCTTTTGCCTCCGTACCTTTGCATCCGAAATTAAAGCACGATATTTCTTCATGCACATGAGAATAATTGCCCTTGTGTGGGTGCTCTGCTTGGTGGTAGGAACAATTAAAGCACAGGGCGTGGATTTGACTGGTAAAGTGATAGATGATGTGGGACAACCAGTAGAATTTGCTACAATCCTGATTGGTGAGCATGCTCTATGGGCTGTCAGCGATGAAGATGGTCGCTTCAACATCAAGCATGTACCACAAGGAAAGACAAACCTTGTGGTACAATGCCTTGGTTATGCAAAGATCACACTCTCCATCGACATAAAGTCGGGTATGGCACCTCTGCATATCCAAATGAAAGCCGATAATTTAGGTCTCGATGAAGTGGAGGTGGTGGCACAGCGTAAAACAGATGTCGCCACAACTACTTATACTATCGACCGCAACGCCCTCGACAATCAACAGATTCTCAATGTCAGCGACATACAAACGCTGCTGCCTGGAGGAAAAACAATAAATAGCACGCTGATGAATGACGCTCGTATTACCCTGCGTGGCAACACAGGAGAAAAGGGCAATGCCTCGTTTGGTACAGCTATAGAGGTGGATGGTGCCCGATTGGGTAATAATATGGAGACTGGCGAGACAATGGCAGCAAGCACCCGTACCATCAGTGCCTCCAACATTGAGAGTGTGGAGGTGGTGTCGGGCATCGCCTCGGTGGAACATGGCGATTTGAGTAATGGCGTAGTGCGCGTAAACACGCGAAAAGGAAAGTCGCCTTTCATTGTCGAGGGGAAAATCAATCAACACACTCGACAAATTGCCGTTAACAAAGGTTTTGACTTAGGAAAGAAGGCTGGTGTACTTAACGTGTCGATGGAACATGCACAGTCGTTCTCCGATGCTGCATCACCACATACCGCCTATCAGCGCAACATCCTTTCAGCACATTATATGAAGGTGTGGATGACGGGAAAGTCGCCTTTGACGCTGAACGCTGGCATTTCTGCAAATGTCGGAGGCTACAACTCCGAGGCCGACCCTGACGAGGACTTAGACGACTATGTACGTCGACATGACAATAATTTCCGCGCCAATATCGAGTTGAAATGGTTGCTCAATCGCCCATGGCTGACAAACCTCACATTGAAAGCATCTGCCTCGTATGCAGACAAGAAGACCAAGGACTATTACAATACCAGCAGTGCTGCCACTCAACCCTATATCCACGCTATGGAGGATGGGTATCATATCGCCGAAGAATATGACGTGAATTCTGATGCTGACATCCTGCTTAGTCCCACAGGCTATTGGTATGTAACACGGTTTTCCGACAGCAAACCGCTCAATTATTCCGCACAACTGAAAGGCGACCTCACACGGCGTTTTGGCAATATCCTCAATACATTCCTCGTAGGGGCCGAACTCACTGGCGGTCACAACTTAGGACGCGGTGTTTATTATGGTAATCTATCATACGCTCCCACCTGGCGTGAATACCGATACGATAATCTTCCCGCTATGAACAACCTTGCTCTCTATGCCGAGGACAAGGTGGTAGTGCCCACATCGGCACTATCCTCTCTGGAGGTCACGGCGGGTGTCAGGGAAGACCTCACTTTTGTGGGAGGCTCCGACTATGGCACTGTAGCAAGTCTTTCGCCCAGGACAAATGCTCGTTATGTGTTCTGGCGTTCACGTCGTGTATGGGTATCCGACTTGGTCGTACATGCTGGTTGGGGTAAGTCCGTAAAACTGCCATCCTTCCAGGTTCTCTATCCGTCGCCTTCTTATAGCGACCATCTGGCATTCACGCCGGGAAGCACTGTCGACAACAAATCGTTCTATGCCTATCATACACATGTTTCTCAAGCTGTCTATAATAAAAGCTTGAGCTGGCAATACACCAATCAAACCGATATCGGTGTGGAGATGAAAGTCCTCGGCACACGGGTAAATGTGTCGGCTTTCTACCACAAGACCTTCAACCCTTATATGGCGACTTCGCTCTATTCGCCCTTTGCGTATCTCTTCACAGGACAGGCAGCTTTGGAGCGATGTGGCATCCCATCTTCCGACCGTATTTATACCATCAATCGGCAGACTGGTGTTGTAACTGTCACCGACCGAACGGGAACTCTTAGCCCTGTCGTCCTTGATGGTAATGAACGACATACCTTACTTACCAATACTCGGTTTGTAAATGCCTCGCCCATAGAGCGCTACGGACTGGAGTGGATTGTCGATTTCAGGCAAATCCATGCACTGCGAACGTCTGTGCGTATTGACGGTAACTATTACTATTATAAGGGTCTCGACGAAACGTTTTTTGCTGATGTACCCATTGGCTTGCAAACTACAATGTCAACCGGACAACCGTATGGCTATATAGGGTATTATCAGGGTAGCAATGCCAACTCCACAGGGTATAGTGCCAACGCTTCGGTAGCCAACGGTACTATCAATAGCCAGGTGAATACCAATCTTACTCTTTCCACACACATTCCCAAACTAAGGATGATTGTGGCATTGAGAGTAGAAACTTCGTTGCTAAGCCATAGTCGTCCCCTCTGCCAGTTGAGCAATGGCACACGTGGCGTCGTGCTTGAAAAACCGACAGATTATTTCGGCGAATCTTACGATGGTAATTCTCGTGATCACTATATTGCTGTCTATCCTGAGTATTACAGCACTTGGGATAATCCCAATGAACTCATTCCCTTTTTCGAGAAATTCCTATGGGCACGCGACAACGATAAGGCGCTCTACAATGACCTCACCCGTCTGGTGGTGAAAACAAACTATGCATATATGATGAACCCCGACCATCTCTCAGCTTATTATTCTGCCAATCTCAGCGTAACGAAAGAAATAGGCGACCATGTGTCGGTATCGTTTTATGCCAATAATTTCTTCAATAATATGGGAAAAGTACATTCCTCGAAAACAGGACTCGACACTTCGCTCTTTACGGGCAGTTACATCCCCAAATTCTATTACGGACTGTCATTAAGACTAAAGATATGAGAAAAATCCTATTGCTGCTCTGCATGATGACAATAATTAGCGCATGCGACTACGACGAGGACATCATCCTCTGCGATGTTACCGTGCAGTTGGTCTATCCTCAGAATTCCATCGAACCTTATCAAGGGGTACGCGTGGAACTGAAGGATGCCACAGCCTCGATTTTCGTTGATTCCACCGATGCTTCAGGTGTGGCGTGTTTCCATGTGCCACCAGGCATCTACGAGGCTTCAAGCACCGACCAGTTGCTTACCTATGAGTGGCGTTATTTCTTTAATGGTGTGAAGAGCCTGAACATCATTTCGCCCGACAGCACCAACCACATCGACATTCCCCTCACCATGTCACGGAAAAGAGTGGTACATTGAATCTTTGGTATCTATATTTAAAGTATCATACCGTCTATCGCATCTATTATCAATAATTATAAATCAAATGAAACAATTATTATCAATCCTTACGATGGCAGCATTGCTGCTGGTTCCCAGTCCTACAAGGGCGGAGGACTTTATCGAAGTACAGTTCCTCGTTTTAACCCAAAACGATGGCACTGTCAGTAAATTTGCGCTGAACAAGGCCCCAGAACTTTCATTTAATGGCAATCAACTGGTGATTTCCTGTGAGGGAGACGAACTTTCCACAGACCTCTCTGATGTAGAAAACTACTCCTTTGTGACAGAGAAAATCCCCACAGCTGTCAAACCAATCACTATTGGCGAAGGTAACGATATGTCGGATGTGGCCTTCCATAATGCACAAATCTCAGGTTTGAAAGTCGGCACTCATGTCACCGTCTTTGACATCAATGGCAAGGCTCTCAACACCCTAAGCGCCGATGCCGAGGGAAAGGTACAAATAGATTTGTCAAATCTCCCAAGGGGCATCTTTATTCTTCGCACTCCCACCAAGAGTTTTAAAATGGTGAATAGGTGATAGGTCTTAGACCTGAAATATTTGACTATAGTCGAAATCTCGAAATCTCGAAATAACAATAAATATAAAAAGATATGAAAAAATTTTTACTTACAGTTGCTGCTATAGCAACGATGGCGCTTGGAGCAAGCGCACAAAACTGGAATATGATTGTCACTCATACCGATGGAACAGTAGATACCATACCTACTTCGGCTGTGAGCAAAGTGTCGTTTAACATCCCCGATGTAAATGCCGATCAGGTCATCGTCAAGGAACTTTACTTCGG
The DNA here is from genome assembly GCA_900315075.1 of uncultured Prevotellaceae bacterium. GTDB lineage: Bacteria > Bacteroidota > Bacteroidia > Bacteroidales > Bacteroidaceae > Prevotella. The sequence continues at coordinate 53,984 of OMXV01000039.1, forward strand.
TGGTTGCCCAAAAGACGAAGGTTCTGGTGCCTTTCAGCAGGACAAAGGATTTATTCTCTACAACAATTGCGGTCAGCAGGCCGTAGTCAATAACTTGGCTATAGGTTTTTGCAACCCTTACAATGCTCATGGCAGTAATGACTGGTATGATGAGAATGGTGTGCTCTATTATGAGGATAAGAATTTCCTGCCAGCCAATGATGGCGTCTGGTATCTCAATGCCCCATTAGTGATAGAGCCTTATTCGCAAGTGGTGGTCAGTTGTATGGGCTCTGTGGATAACACACAGACTTACTCTCAGTCGGTCAACTATGCCAATCCCGATTACTATTGTATGTACGATCCTGAGTCTGGTTACACCCAGGCAAGCTATTATCCCACACCTTCAGAGCTAATTCCCACCTCGCACTATCTGAAAGCTATTCGCATCGGACAATCCACGGCATGGGCACTCAGCTTCTCTTCGCCTGCTTTCTACATTTTCCGACCTGTCAATACCGACCTTGCCGTCTATGGCGCTGATGCCGACAATATCATCTTCGCACCCAACTCCAAACAGTCAAATTCCGACCGCTGCTTGAGTATTCCGCGTGAGTGGGTAATCGATGGTGTAGAGGTCTATGCAAAGGCTAATGTCAGTTCGAGCCAAAAACGTCTCACAGCTGATGTCGATGCAGGTTATGTGGAATTTGTCAACAAACTCGGCTATAGTGTCTATCGTAATGTAGATAAAGAAATGACCGAGGCTTTGCCAGAGAATGAGGGAAAACTGGTCTATGGCTACAACTTGGGAGTTGACGACTCCACCGATCCCAGCGGTATCGATGCAGAGGCGTCCATCAAAAATGGGGCGCATATTATCTATTTGGATACCAATAATTCAACCAACGATTTCCACATGCGTCAAAAATTCTCACTCCGTGGAGAATGATATTTTCCTGAAATGAGAGCATTCATCTCCGTCATATTCATTTCACTGGTTGGCATCTTGCCAGCGAGGAGTCAGTCACAGCAGGGGGACTCCCTGCTGTGGCGCGACTTCGCCTATATACGTGACAGCGACCCATGGTTGATGTCTACCAATAGTGCTGCGCTGACAAGGATGCATACTGCTAATCTGTCAGAGGCGGAGATGGGTATTTCTGCAACAAGAGGTGGCTTTATTGATTTCTATCAGGCTGCACATGCAGTCAATGCGAATGTCCGTGTTGAGTCGCTCTATAGACTCACAGAACGAACGGTTGTCTATGGCGCAATGAGTTATGACAATTTTACAGGTCACGACATGGCTGGTTCGGCATTCTTATGCCCGAAATACAAACCTTTCGATATAGTGGAGGATTCTCTTACCAACATAGGAAAGAAACACAGCGACACATATAGGTTGACGGGAGCAGTTGGAGTGGATCTCTACCATGGGATGGCACTTGGAGGACGAATCGACTATACTACTGCCAACTATGCCAAATACAAGGATTTAAGGCATAAAAACAGTTTTATGGATTTGGAAGCTACTGCTGCTATCTATATCCCAATTGCAAGGTCGTTTCAGTTGGGAGGGAATTTCTATTATCGTCGTAATACAGAGTCATTGGTTTTCTCTACCTATGGAAAGACCGACAAAACCTACAAGTCGTTGATTGACTATGGTGCTTTCATTGGCGAGGTGGAAGAGTTTGGCGTAGAGAGGTTTACCGACCACAACCGTGAACTCCCCCTCTTTGATGAATACTTCGGAGGTGGTGCACAGGTACAGTGGAACATCATGCCTCAGTTGAGATGGTATAATGATGTCAACGTGGTTCATCGTACGGGTTATTATGGTAGGAAATCCCCCAGCACCACTCAACTCTCACATCATCATAGTCGGGTGGTGGAGATGGCTTCGCGTCTGTCGTTCAGTCATGGTAACACCGCACACGAACTGGATTTCAGTCTGAGGACAGAAAATTTGGTTAACATGGAGGAACATTTTCGGGAACTGAAAAACGAAGCAGGTAGCAACTATTACGAGTATTATGACGCGGTTAAGACAGCCAACAAGGTTTGGGCTGACGGAAGTGTGAGATATACGCTGTATATGGGTCTTGTACATGATATGCCTACAACTACCGTAACGGTAGGCGTCAATTTCTTTCAACGGAAGCAGACGGCATACGACTTTCCCTATTTCCGTCGACAAAAGGTCGATAATCAGGAGGTCTTCGTCAATGCCACTCGCCATTTTCCAATTGGTACAGGAATGATGTCGGTTACAGCCAGCGCTTCCTACCTTAAAGGATATGGCAAACCGTACATTGATGGGACAATGGCAGTACCTTCCGACAAGCAAACACCACCACCACAGATGCAGACTTATCTCTATCGCGAATATGAGTATCTCACGACATCACAATATTCCATGGGGCTCTCCCTACGTTATGCATATGCTATTCCCACCACGCAGGTGGCCACATATCTCAAAGGCACTATATACTACAGGAAAGCCAATGGCAACCACGGCTATATTGGTCGAGACCATACTATCTTCAGCCTATCCCTTGGTTGTCTGTTCTGATGTCATAGACTTTAGCATAGCATGAGTAAACTCAATCTCTGCCCTTGCTTCGTACGTCGTTTGACTCTGCTCTCGCTGCTCCAATAATCCAATCTTCAATTTTCAATCTTCAATTTTCAATATGAAAAATTTATTTTTCTCCTTCCTTTTCCTGCTGCCCATCACCATGTCGGCGCAGCAGATGCCACAGGACCCAGCAGTCAAAATGGGTAAACTTAAAAATGGCATGACTTACTATATCCGGCATAATGCCAAAGAGCCTGGCCTCGCCGATTTCTATATCGCACAGCGAGTAGGCTCCATTTTGGAAGAACCACGCCAACGAGGCCTCGCCCATTTTTTGGAGCACATGGCATTCAATGGTACTAAAAATTTCCCCGGAAAGGGAAAACGCCTTGGCATCGTGCCGTGGTGTGAGACAATCGGCGTGAAATTCGGAGCCAATCTCAATGCCTATACCAGTGTCGATCAGACGGTATATCATATCGGGGCTGCTCCCCTGAAACGTGAGGGCATTCTCGATTCATGCTTGCTCGTCTTGCACGACTGGAGTCACTATATTCTCCTTGAGGATGCTGAAATCGACAAAGAACGGGGTGTCATCCATGAAGAGTGGCGCAATCGTCGTGCAGGCATGGCCATGCAGCGAATGCAAGAGGATGTAATGCCTGTCATCTACAAAGGTTCTAAATACGAAGACTGTCTTCCTATTGGATCGATGGAGGTGGTTGATAACTTTCCCTATCAGGACCTACGCGACTATTATCAGAAATGGTATCGCCCCGACTTGCAGGCGGTAATTGTAGTGGGCGATGTTGACGTCAATCAGGTGGAGCGGAAAATCAAGAAGATGTTTGGTTCGATACCGCTTCCCAAGAACAGGGCAGAGCGTATCTATTATCCTGTAGGTGACAACGAGACTATGATTGTTGCTATGCAACGCGACAAAGAGCAACCTATTGTGCTGGCCAATCTTTATATGAAACGTGATGCCACGCCCGATGAGCTGAAAAACGATGTGGCTTACTTGCGTGGCGACTATGTGGACAATCTCATCCGTATGATGCTTAACGACCGTCTCAGCGAGATTCGCCAGCAACCTAACCCTCCGTTTATGAGTGCCACAGGACGTGGGGGCGACTTCTTTGTCAGTCGCACCAAGGAGGCTTTTTCCATGAGTATCAGTTGTAAACAGGACAATATTCTCGGAGGCATAATGTCGGCTGTCACTGCCGCTGAACGCGCACGGCAGCATGGTTTTACACAGAGCGAGCTCGACCGTGCAAAGAAACTCGTGATGGCTTCCACAGAAAGACATTACAATGAACGAAATGACCGTCGCAACTCGTATTATGTGAATCGCTGCGTGCGACATTTCCTTGCTGCAGAACCTTTGATTTCTACGGAATACGACTATCAGCTGACGCAACAGTTCAACCGTGAGGTGACACTCGATGAAGTGAATAAGGCGGTGCGTGAACTTATCACCGATCAGAACCAGGTGCTCGCACTCTATGGACCTGACAAAGATGAGGTGGTTTTCCCATCTGCTGAGATGTTACGTCAGGTGGTCACAACGGCACAGATGCAGGCATACGCTCCATACACTGAGCCACAGTTGGCAGAGCAATTGCTCACAATATTGCCCACACCGGGAACCATCGTCAGCGAGAAGCCATACGGCAACAATGGTTTTACCGAGATAGTACTATCAAATGGTATGCATGTCTTTGTGAAAACTACAGACTTTGAGAGCGATGCTGTGTCGATGCTGATGAGGGCTGATGGAGGTACCTCATTGTATCCAGATGCCGATATTCCCAATTTCTCACTTATCACCAGTGCTGTCACCGAAGGTGGAGTAGGGGACTTCGATGCCCTTACGCTAAAGAAAATGCTCACAGGAAAAGTGGTGAATGTACGACCATCTGTGGGGACAAAGGGACAAAGTATCAGTGGGTCGTCTTCTGTCAAAGATGTCAAGACGATGTTTGAACTCTCCTATCTCTATTTTACTCAACCACGACGTGATGATGATGCATTTAATGGTCTCGTCAATCGTACACGTTCGTTTCTTACCAATCGCAATGCCAGCCCGAAAGTGGATTATAACGACTCCATCAATGCCATCCTTTATGGGCATCATCCGCGGTTGGAGCCAACAAGGCAGGAAACCCTCGACCGCGCCAACTATGACCGCATCCTCGAAATCTACAAAGAGCGGTTCAGTGATGCCTCCAATTTCAATACCGTCATCATTGGAAATGTCGACCTCAATACTTTGCGCCCACTTCTCTGTCAGTATTTGGCCACGTTGCCAGCAACGCACAAAGGTGAGAAAACCAACGAAGCCAATGTGCCACGGATGGTGGAAGGGTCATCAGTTCATAAATTCTATAAACAACAGGCTACCCCATTGGCAAATGTCAGCGTCTTCTACTCTGCCGATATAGAGTTTTCACCCAAAAGTGATTTGACACTTGACTTCCTCACACGTTGTCTGCAAATAGCATATACCGACTCCGTTCGTGAGGAGAAAGGTGGTACTTATGGTGTATCGGTAAGCTTCGACCTCGACAAGGACGAGAAGCCCAATACCACTTTGAGCATTTCGTATAAGGCAGATCCACAACGATACAATGAGTTGAATCCCATTATCTGCCAACAGTTGGAAAACATCGCCAAAAAAGGACCTGAGCCTACTTCTATGCAGAAAGTTAGGGAATATTTACTTAAACAATACGACCAGGTGGCTATCACTAATGACTATTGGAGTTATGTGATATGGCATGAGATAGAGGATGGGGCTGATTTCGACCGCGACTATAAAATGATGGTTCGTAATATTACGGCATCCGATGTGCAGCAAATGGCTCGCCAACTCATTGATGCTAAACGCTGCATCGAGGTTACCATGCTGTCGGAGTAATAGCATAGCGCAGCGACCTCACAACCTCAATACGCTTGTTCATGAACGTCCCTGACGGCACGGCCGCTGGGGTCGTTCATGTTTTTGAAGGCTTCATCCCATTCCAACGCAATAGCTGTGCTGCATGCTACGCTGGCCTCGCTGGGGACACTGCGGGCGGCAGAATCAGAGGGGAAGTGCTCGGCAAAAATTGAGCGGTAATAATATTCTTCTTTGTTCTTTGGCGGGTTGATGGGGAAACGTTCAGCGGCTTGTGCCATCTGCTCGTCACTGACAGCATCAGCAGTCATCTGCTTTAGTGTGTCAATCCATGAATAACCTACGCCATCACTGAATTGTTCTTTTTGTCGCCACACTACCTCGGTGGGGAGCAGGTCCGCAAAGGCCTCACGTACGATGCGTTTTTCCATCGTTTCAACCCCCTCTGGTTCCCCTTTCCGTAGGGGTAGAAAACGGGAGGGGCGGCACATCTTGGCCGACGGATTGGTGCGCATGGCTACATCAAGAAATTCCTTGTCGAGGAAAGGCACACGTCCTTCCACACCCCATGCCGACAGACTCTTGTTGGCGCGAAGACAGTCATAGAGATGGAGCTTTGAGAGTTTGCGCACTGTCTCCTCATGGAAAGCCTTGGCATTAGGTGCTTTGTGGAAGTAAAGATAGCCACCGAAAATCTCGTCGGCCCCCTCGCCTGAGAGCACCATCTTGATTCCCATCGACTTGATGACACGGGCCAATAGGTACATTGGTGTGGATGCACGCACGGTGGTTACGTCATAGGTCTCGATGTAGTAGATGACATCGCGGATGGCATCAAGCCCTTCTTGAATGGTATAGTTGATTTCGTGATGCACTGTGCCGATATGTTCTGCCACCAACCTTGCTTTTGCCAAGTCGGGTGCCCCTTTTAGTCCCACGGCAAAAGAGTGCAACCGTGGCCAATAGGCTTTTGTCTTGCTGTCGTCCTCGATGCGGTGTTCACTGAATTTCTGGGCGATGGCGGAGATGACGCTACTGTCAAGACCGCCAGAAAGAAGTACACCGTATGGGACGTCTGACATCAGTTGTCGGCGGACAGCATCCTCCAGGGAATCGTGAATAGCATCTACACTTGCCTCATTGTCTTTAACGGCGTCGTAGTCGAACCAATCACGTTGATAATAAGATTGATAATTCAATTTTCCATCTTCCATCTTCAATTTACCATCTTCCATCTTCAATTTACCATCTTCCATCTTCAATTTTCCATATAAAAAATGTCCCGGTGGAAATGGTTCATATTGTTCACACTGTCCTTCGAGCGCTTTCAACTCCGAGGCAACATAGATAGTGTCATCGCTATCAAAACCTATATATAGGGGGATGACACCGATAGGGTCGCGAGCGATGAGGATTTCGTCGCGCTCCTCATCATACAGCACGAAGGCAAAGATGCCGCTGAGTTGTTCCAGCAGTTCTGTCATCTTTTGTCCTTGGGCTCTCGCTTCTTGATAGAGCGACAAAATCACCTCACAATCGCTGCCCGTTTGATAATCATACTGCCCTGCATGGCGACGACGTATCTCTTGATGGTTATATATCTCGCCATTGACAGCCAGCACTTGTTTCCTGTCTGGAGAGTAGAGCGGTTGTCCACCCGACTCAGGATCTACGATGCTCAGTCGTTCGTGTGCCAGGATGGCGGAGCCGCCACAGTAAATGCCGCTCCAGTCTGGTCCGCGATGGCGGATTTTCTGACTCATTCTCAACGCTTTTTTACGCAACTCCTGCGTTTGTTTTTTTACATTCAGTATCGCTACAATTCCACACATACTCTTTCCTTTTTGATAATTGGACACAAAGGTAAAACCTTTTGTTAGAATAATGAATGAAATATGGGCAAAATGTTTTTTAAATTAAAGAAAATGTTTCAAATTGATATAATATCTTTGTTTGTAATAACAAAATGATTGATTTGGTGGATTGCCTCTTTCATATTGACACATCAAATGTAAAAGTCAATGTCGTAATCCCCAAGCCGTCGTAGGGGGATGCTCTCTTTCACTGTGGATACCTCCTTGCTTTATAAAATAGTAGGCAATGGAGGTGCTGTGATAATGACAAAATGTTACTAAATGTGTTCTTCTATGCTGTTATTTGTAGTATTTTTGTTATTTTTATTTCATTTTGCTTGTTTTGTTGATGGAAAAGATATAATTTTGCCATAAATTGCTATTGATTATGAAATATTTATATCTTTTATCGTTTCTTTTGATTACAAACTCAGTTTTTGCACAAAATCGCCTCGTGCTAATTGAGGAATTCACCAATACGGGATGTAATCCTTGTGCATCGTGGTCGCCGGAACTCGATGCGGTGATTGAAAACCGACTTGGTGATTGTATCGCCATCAAGTATCATAGTAGTTATCCTAACCGCAACGACGAGTTTTACAATTACGACCCCGTTACGCAGCAAAAACGCCACGATTTCTATGGAGTCGATGGTGTGCCTGCAACCTATGTCAATGGAGAAGCCTTGTACTTCCGTACCTCTTCCTACCTTGATGAAACCATCACTCAGCAGATGGCACAACCTGAAAGATACTCGCTCGCACTTTCGAAGGAAATTGAAGACCACAGAATGTCGGTTCATGCTACTCTTACTCCATTGCAGGATATTGAGAGCGCTACGTCGTTGAGGCTGTTTGTAGCTGCTATCGAGGAGCACATTACACCCTCCAAGCCATATCCCAATGGAGAGACTGCCCTCCACTACACCATGCGGAAAATGTTCACCGGCGGAGATGGATACCAGATAAGTGATGGACAGCTCAATTCGGGTCAAGACTACTTTTATAGTGCATCGTGGAGTATCGATTTCTGTGATAATGAGTCACAACTCGGCGTGGTAGCGTTTTTGCAAGACATTGAAACCAAGGAAGTGGCGTGTGTGGCATACAGCGGTGCTATGGCCGAGACGGAGAACAGTATGGCGATAGTTGCACTGACAGATACCCCCAATCTCATTTGTGTGCCTGATTACTATGGACACGTGGTATTACGCAATGATGGCTCCAATACACTGACTGCAGCCACACTCAATGTGATGGTAAATGGTACTCTGAAACAATATCCTTGGACAGGGTCACTCCATTATCTTGAACGTGACACGATGGCATTCGATGGATTCCATGACTTCCTTCTCTCCGATGAAAACCGAGTGAAAATATGGTTTTCCGGCATCAATGGTTCCTCTTCAGAGAGCAACCAAATATACAGTTCTTTCTCTAATTCCTTGCAGGCAAATTATGGGGTGCAACTAAGATTATATACTGACAAGAAGCCAGAGGAGACAACTTGGAAACTCTATAATTCATCGGGAGATGTTGTGCTTCAAGGTGGACCTTACACAGAATCAAGGAAACTCTATACAGAAAACTTCCAATTAACTCACGACGACTGTTACTTGCTTGAATTCCTCGATTCAGGTAATGATGGCATAAAAGGTAACTATGGAAACGGATACTACCAACTATTCGAGATAGATGAAGCAGGGATGACCCACCGCCTTACTCAGGGCGATTATGAAGGGGCAGTTCATGACGTGTATTTCAATCTGAAGAGTTCGCCTGCCAGCAATCGCCGCCTGGTGCTCTTTGAGGAATTCACCAATACAAGTTGTGAGCCTTGTTCTGAATTCTCACCATCGCTTGACAAGGTTATTGCTAATCGCATGAACGATATGGTAGCCATTACATACCACCTAAATTTCCCGTCGAACAGAGACCCCTTCTACCTCGCAAATCCAGAGGATGCCATGTCGCGTGCAAATTTATACGATGTGAGTGGCGTGCCGTCACTCCGTGTCGATGGTGAACATTGCAGTGCATGGGGATACGAGGATTATCTTGATGAGTATATTGATAATGCCGCCAGTATTCCAGCAAAGGTTGATATCGACACCGAGGCGCAATTAGATGAAGGGAAACTCACCGTGAATGTCTGTTTGACGCCCAAGGATGTGGCACTGGGTGCTGACCTGAGACTATTCGTCGTGGCAGTAGAAGAGCGAGTGGAATGGGAGCAGCCTGCCCCTAACGGTGAGTCATCATGGAATTACGTAATGCGCAAGATGCTGCCTGGTGCTCAGGGTGAGGTGCTGCCATCCAATTGGAATCTGGGAACGAAATTGCAATATGAATACACCTGGCAAGTGACTAATTACTATGATGAGAACGAGTTGGGTATCGTGACGTTCGTGCAAGACAACACCACGCATCAGATATTGGGGGCCTGTTACACTCCACGGCCTACAGGGAGTCCAAGGGCTTTGAAAATACTTCATATTGACAATACTCCTGATCGTATCTGTATGCCGTCATTCTCATCCGACATTACTGTACGTAACACTGGTCGTGAGACACTCACACAAGCGACAGTCAATGTGAGTGTGAATGGGCAAGTGCAATCTACTCCCTGGACGGGAAACTTGCCTTACCTCGGTATTGCCACAATAAGTACGCCCTTGTTCAGTGATTTCCAATTGAGCGATGACGCTTCCAACAAAGTGGAGATTTGGCTTTCAAATCTCAATGGAGGTACAGAGGAAAGTCTGCACAAGGCGTTGCAGATAGCCAATGCTCATCAGGCACACCATGCTGTAAGACTGACACTAATGACAGATAATGCACCTGAGGAAATCACATGGAAGGTATATAATTCTGCCGACGATGTGATGTGCGAGGGCGGACCCTATTCTGAGAAACGCAAGAAACAAGTTGTTGACTTGCCGCTCAATGCCGACGACTGCTACAAACTCGTGTTTGAGGATGCTGGCGGCGATGGTATCACCGGTGCCAATGGGCGCGGTTACTATATGCTGCATGAGGTGGGTTCTGATGGTGAGACAAGACTTTTGGTACAGGCTGACTATGAGGGAGCCCAGCATCAGGTGTTCTTCAGCTTGAGTGAGGCTGAATCGACAGGTGTATTCGAGATTCATTCGGATGAAATCTCTCATGGCTCGTATTATGACTTGTTAGGACGAAAAGTGCAACCTTTGAGAGGCATATACATTTACGATGACAAGAAGATAATCAAGAAATAAAAATAACAATAAACAATTCTATTATGAAAAGACTCTACATCTTGTTTGTATTGGCATTCGCAGCCGTCGGAACTGCGTGTGCCCAGTGGAACACCAATGCCAACCCTGTGCGTGTCTTCGATGCATCCGGGCAAGGCGATTATTATGCATGCAATCCTAAAGCCGTGCGCACACCCGACAAGAAGACGTGGATTTCATGGAGAACCATGGGGTCAAAATCGGTCAATGGTATCAACCGACCTGCCGTGAGAACTTACTTGCAATTGCTCGACCGTGACGGAGTACCACAGTTTAGTGAACCAATAATGGTCAACGATCATGCCACTACCACATGGTGGTCGGAATATGGGCTGCAGGTGGCTTCAGACGGTGCTGCCGTAGTGACTGTTGCTGACGGACGTGCAGAGGAACCCACAATGCCAGATTACGTCGAACACCCCGACGGCTTTTCACCTGCCATCTATAAAATAGACCAACAGGGCAACTTCCTCTGGGGAGCAGACGGTATTGCTTATCCGGAATTTACAAATGCTCCTTACACGAATTGCTATGTAGTGGGCGATGACACGTATTTCATCTTTTACAACACCACCGAAGACAGTTCAGGACAGGCAGAGGACATGAGACTCATCGGCACGTTCATTCAGCGTGTCAATGCCGACGGAACCGTGGCATGGGACGAACCTATGGCTTGGTCCGACGAATTTATACAGCCACAGATCGTGCCTTCGCTCGGCAACACTTTCCTGCTTTTCGACAAGTCGCCTGAAGGTTCGGTGGTACATCGATTAAACCGTGATTTCGATGAGATTTGGGGCGATCCTGTCATCTATGACGAGCATAAGTATGAAGGATATGTCATGAACCATTATTGTCTGGCGTCTGATGGCTTTGGCGGAGCCGCTGTGGCCTTCGTACGCAACATGGGACAGTTTGCACATAATATCCGTGTGCAGCACATCAATGCCGATGGCTCTCTCGGATTCGGACTAAGCGGACTGGATGCCGCCAATACTGAAGACAACGACTACGATTATTGTGGCATAGCCGTGAATACCAAGTCACAGGAAATCATGGTCGATTTTGAGTCGCAATTGGAGAAGACGTATGATGTGATGTTGCAGAAGTTCAGTTACGACGGCGACTATCTTTTCGACGAACAAGGACTCTCGATTGCTAACAAGGATCGCGCCACCAACGGTTTCGCTTTCGGTAAGGTCGGTTGCGGTGCTGTAGGCGACGACCAGTGGATTGTGATATACCGCGACGTACAGTCTTACTATAACACATCGTTTATTATACGACGCTATGATGCCGAAGGCAATCGTCTGTGGACACGGACCATTGGGCGTGAGATTGACCCCACGAACATCAGCTTCTTTGTTGAGGAAGAGGCTACCTATCTTATCTATAGAGAGAATCGTGAGTCGAAGGAACCTGGAATAAAAATTTTCCGCATTGCCAACGACGGCTCATACGATGTGACCTATACAGATATCGATGATGCTTTTCATAACATGGGTATCCTATCCGATGGTCCAGTATCTTACTATGACACCAGTGGACGCCTGCTCAACCAACCACAAAAGGGATTGAACATTATCCGCAAAGCCGACGGCACAGTGAAAAAGATATTGAAATAAATAATTGAAGTTTATTCGCATAGCTCATCAGCAAGCAGTCGTAAGTCCTCAACTTCTAGGTTATGAGGTCTTTAGGCTATAAGGTTATGAGGTGAGATTTGCTCAAATATGTCGTTAGCCATACATATTTTACCTTAAAACATTCAAGCGAAGCGACCAATAAACCATAAAACCAGACGAAACTGGAGCTTGCGAAAGTTGAGTAAATAATTTATTATTAATCATATAAAAACTACAGCTTATGAAAAAGAAACTTTCTCTTTTATGTCTGGCATTCATCGCCGCACTCTCTGCGTCGGCACAGATGATTGCCTACACTGTACAGACTAAGGTGCAGGGTTCACCAGGCACACCTGTCGTACTTGACCTGCAGGGCAACGCCGGCGTCGATTTCAATGGTTTGATGATTGATGCTGAAGGTAATTTGGAGTTCAATGATGTTATCGATGCCAAGGCTTTCCCCATAGGTTTTGACTTCGGTTACAACAGCAAAGTGATGAAGTATTTCCTTGTGGCTACCAACGGTATGATACAACTCTCGCCAACAGAGACTGTAAGTAGTGTGGTACACAAGAACAGTGTCACAGTCTTCACCGATAACGGCAATCACGATGCCTTTGGACTCATTATGCGAAATGGTATGTTCGGCTACGACGACACCCAAATCAGCTACTGGCTTGAAGGCGACGACGTTCTCTGCATACAGTATAAGAATGTGGGATTGCAGACAGCTTCCTATATGACCGATAAGAAGGATGTGGCAAAGGCCACTATTGAGTATCGCCTCTATCAGAAGAGTGGTAACATTGAAATGAAGTTGAGCGGCTTCAAACCCTATGACGATGCTGATGTAGGCAACTCCAATTTCATGCGTATCGGCATCTTGGGAGATACGGGTGACTTCATCCAAATACAAAGTTATGACGGTTCGGTGATTTCGGCCAAGGACAACAGTGTCAGTTATGACGCTGAGAATTATCCTGCTGATGGCACTGTCTATACCTTTGTCGCACCCGAGCCTTGCCAAACTCCTGCCACAGCACCATCCAACTTGGTACTCAGCACCACTTCTACCCAGATAAGTGGTTCGTTCACCGCAGGAAGCAGTGACCATTACCTTGTGCTCGCATCCACATCGGAGATGACCGAAACACCTGCTGACAATCAGAAATATGCCGTTGGCGATGAGATTGGCGGGGCAAAGGTGATTGCCGTGGTCGAAGGCACTGAGTTCGTTGGTCCCGACAACATGGAGCCAAATCAGTCGTATAATGTATATGTCTATGGGTTCAATTCGCTTTGCTCGGCAGGCCCACTCTATAACTCTACTCCGGCAACGGCTTCTATGGTCACGAAACCGGGTGCTCCGGAAAGTCTCACTTTCAGCAATGTTGAGAAGAATGCGCTGTCAGTCAGCGTCACTGCCAATGGTTCTGCACCAGTGCTTGTTGCCATGACCAATCAGCAGGCTCAGGGACAATGGGATGAATATATAGATGCCGGTACATTCGGAGTACCTGCGGGCAACTACAACGTAGGCGATGAAATTGAAGGTGGTGGAAAAGTCATCTTCATAGGAAGTCCAGGAGAAGCCATACAGGTTGATGGCTTGCAGGTAGGCACGCCTTATTTCTTCCGCGCATGGAGTGGCGACGGCAATGGTGGATATTCATCGGAATATGTTGAAGGCACTGAGGTCACGGTGGCAGAACTGCCTTGGTCGGTGTCTATTGACGAGAAGGTGGGTTATGAAGCAACAATGCCGGGATGGACATTCAACGACCCTGAAGAGTGGAACAGCGATCCCGACGAGGGATATCTCTTCCACAGAATGTCATATATCGACGACACAGGAAACGCAGTGGCATGGATAGAGTCTCCTTTCATAAGCCTGGCTGAGGGAGCCAACCGCATCAAGACAGCCATCAGCGCAACAGCCGGTGGAGGATGGATGAGCGGCGACTGGACATTGGGTGACAACGACAAGATTGTCTTCCAACTCACCAAGGATGGTGTGGAGTACAAGGATGTCTTCACTATCGACAAAGATAATGCAGGTTCTTTGCTCAAGGGGGGATATACCCCATTTACCGGTGCTTTCGAGGAGATGGCAGGTGAGACAGTTCGTTTGCGCATCAGCATACATCGCTCTATCGCCGGTGATACACGTTTCAACAAGCTCCTCATCGAACAGAAACCCGACTTAGAGGAGCCTGTCAACCTTGCCGCTACCGACATCGTGGGTGGAACCGTGACACTCGAGTGGACACCACAAGGCGATGAGGCAGAATGGGAGGTTGAATACAAAACGGCAGAGGAGGAGTCGTGGAGTGAGGCTGTGGTAGTTTCCGAGCCCAAAATCACGATTGAAGACCTTCTCGGACTGACACCGTATGAGGCTCGTGTTCGTGCCATCAAGGACGGCAAGCAGAGCGCATGGAGCGATGTGGCTGCTTTCACTACCGGTTTCTCTGTGCCTTTCGATTTCATCCTGCAAGGAGCTAAAAATATGGATGGTTGGAAAACTTATACCGGTCAACTTGGCGAGACAACCACACTTGAAGAGGGTGGCGACATTGTTATCCGTACCTCCGGATGGGGTACTGTGATGTATCGCACATTGTTCAACCCAATGAGCAACAGTACTGCGTCGTGGTTGGTTTCACCGAAATTTGCTGTTGGCGATGATGCTTCCAGACAATTTATTGCCAACTTGAGTTTGCTCACACAGTTCGTTGGTGAGGATTGCAACCTTACTGTAAAGGTTGTTGTTGCCAAGGATGGAGAGAACTTTAGTTCAGACGATGTGATAGGAACTATCACCAACGACCAGTTGCCAACCAGTGATGCTGAACCTGTTGATTTCGCATTCCCATTCAGTGGCTATACCGGCAATATCCGCCTGGGATTCTATTTCGAGGGAACAGGCAGTGACATGAGCTGGTATGAACTTTATAGGGTTGCAGTGCTCGAGGACCTCTCATCCGTACAGTCTGTCAAGGCCGACAATGGTGATGACAAGGTATATAATCTGCAAGGTGTACAACTGAACAGCCCCCAAAGAGGCATCAACATCGTGAATGGAAAGAAGATGGTGGTAAAATAACCATCATATCTGCAAGAAAAGAATAACTGATTATATTGGCCCCAAAAGTTTCACAAAACTTTTGGGGCTTTTTGTGCTTACTCAGTCCACTTATCGAAAGCATCGGTATTATTATGTGTGGTTTAGGCAACTTGCGATATTTTACCTGACTTCGTCAATGCTCCACCTAAGAAGTTTTCACTACCACCCCGGGCATCCTCATCTATTCTACGGACTTTTAGGACTTTTCGGACTGTTCGGCAGTCTTGGTCTTAAAATGTCTACGGAGGAAAGGAGTAAAGGGAGGCACCTCCGTAACTTACCATTTGGTTACACCCTTTTATATTAGCTTGTTTCCGCCAGGCATTTGTGTCTGCAATGCCCATCAACAGATGTCCAATACAACCATCAATATCTTGGTAACACTTATAATTGTTTTCATCTTCTGTTATTTTTTTTAACGTTATGGGGGTACTATTTGTTGGCATGCGTATGT
The DNA here is from genome assembly GCA_900315075.1 of uncultured Prevotellaceae bacterium. Lineage (GTDB taxonomy): Bacteria > Bacteroidota > Bacteroidia > Bacteroidales > Bacteroidaceae > Prevotella. The sequence goes on from OMXV01000039.1 coordinate 69,782, forward strand.
CACATTCTTGCCTTCTGCTTGTCGCCGGCACCGGATCCGCGATATTTCGAGCGGGCCTCGTTGAATTTCCAGGTGAGGTTGAGCGTGAAGGTGCGACGGGCGGGATTATGGATTGTCAGGTCACGATAACCGAAAATGACGGCATCGGTCTTGTTGGTGTTGAAGATGTCGATGCAGCGCAGGTCGGCAGTCAGTGAACCTAAACGGTGCAGGTTGAAGTCCTTCTGAAGGCCAAGGCTGCCTACGACGCGTGGCTCGGTAATGCGGAAATTGTTGTAATCACCCTTCGTGGCCCATTCCATGTCGGCACTCAGGCGGAAGTCGTGAGGTAGTTCGATGGTGTTTTGCCAGGAACCGTTGAACCAAGGCCGGGAGAGTGTGATAACCTCGCCAGTGGCAGTAGGCGACTTGTAGTTCTGGAACATGGCCACAACCGACCAAGTGGGGTGCCAGCAGCCTATGGTGGGACGCGCGGAGGCGATGATCGTCAGGTGGTCGTAATCCTCCTGGCTGTTGATGTTGCGCACGAGACTGATGAGCGGGTCGGTGGAACCCGGGAAAGGCTCTGTCGACATCGTGAGGGCGTCTTTGATACGCCCGTAGTTCAGCGTCAGGTTCATCCACTTATAGGCGGCGTTCAGCACAACGCTGTGGGTGTAGGTCGGTCTCAGATACGGGTTGCCGCTCTGATAGGTGTATCGGTTGGCATAGACCGTCGAACTGGTAAGGTTCGCATATGGCGGACGCTCAATGTCGCGACGATATGACAGCGAGAATTGCACCTTGCCGACAGGGGCGGAGATGACGGCCGTGGGGAACCAGTCACCATCATCTCGACAGACCTCATCCTCCTTCTTGCCAAAATTGAAATAGTCGTTCGTCAGATGCTCATAGCGCAGACCCACTTGGGCGAACACCTTGCCAAACTGTCGGCCATACTCTGCGAAGACAGCGGCTGATTTCTCGTTGATCTCCGTGTCGGTAGTCTTCACGGGAACAGCATCGGTGGCCTTGAAGTCGTAGGTGTCCGTTCGGTGGTTGTAACTGTACTCGCTACCGAGGGAGAGATTACCTTTCCATACGGGATAGCCGAAGATAAGTTTCGTGGCCCAGAAGTTATTGCTGCTGATGGTGTTGCTTTCGATGCTTCGATTGACGGGGCTGCCACCAGCTTCTGTCGTCACTTCATTGGTATTGTCTGGTGACTGGGTGTCGTCGAACAGACCGTCGATATTCAGGTCGATGCTCAACTGTCCCACCTTACCGTTATAGTAGGCATTGAAGATATGCTTCACATACTTGTCATTTTGG
>OMXV01000044.1 GCA_900315075.1 uncultured Prevotellaceae bacterium
TTTTCAAGTTAATTTATGTAAAAATAAATGATATTTATTCATATTGAATCTATCTTGAATGTTAATGAATTTAACTATAATTTACCGAACTATTGTATTTAATGAAGGCAAGGGATATGCAAGAGAGAATCAGCAGGAATGAGCCTATTGCAGATATTCTCTATACATATGCTGCCCAACAGGGAGACAAGGAAGCCCAATATAAACTGGGCAAATGCTATTATGAAGGTAGCATGGAAGTCAAAAAGAATGACAAGATAGCTAAATCATGGCTTGAAAAAGCTGTAAACCAAGGTCACATTGACGCATGTTATTACATGGGAATGTTATTTTATCAAAAAGACGAGGAAGAAGCTATAGAATATTTTTCCAGGGCATACTCCAATAACGATGCACAATACATGTTGGGATATTGTTACGAGTTGGGTAAATGTGGTGTACGAGAGAATGTCGAAACAGCAAGGAAGCATTATGAAAAGGCTCGCAATGGGGTTGAACATGGCGCCGATGCCCATTTAAGACTGGGTCTTTTATACGAAAACGGGAAAGGGGGACCGAAAGATTTGGGAAAAGCCATCGTACTATATCAGGAAGCTTCAAAAAGAGGTCAAAAAGAAGCCAAACAGTTGTTAAGCAATGCGTTTGATAATGGGATAAGATATTTTGAAGCCAAAGATTATGAAAGCGCCAAGGAATGGTTTAATATAGCCAAAGAACAAAATCATAAAGATGCAGACCAATATTTGAAGGCAATTACCGGAAATATTACTGCTAATTATGAGATAGGGATTAAATATTACAAAGAGAAAAAATACTCGATGGCATTAAATTGTCTTGAGGTTGTGGTCAATCAATTGGAAGAAAACCAACACCAAAGTTACTATGATTATCTTTATAATGCAGCCTTTGCAATGGGTGCAATTTACGAAAATGGTGATGGAGCCACCATTGCCATTGACCTTTCTGAAGCCAGGAAATATTACACTATTGCTGCTGATGGAGGCATTGCCGGTGCACAATGGAATTTGAGCAAATTCTATAGAGATGGCTTAGGTGGATGCGAAAAAGACCCTGCAAAAGAGGTGGAATTACTTACAATGGCAGCTAACAAAGGTGAGGCGAATGCACAATATATGATGGGATATTATTATGAGTTTGGAGATAGAAAAAAGTACGGCATAGAGAAGAATCGTGATAAAGCTTATGAATGGTATCGGAAAGCTGCAGCCCAAGGACAACGCAAAGCAAAAGAAAAATTGGACGAGTCTACAAGAAATTAGGCAAAACCAGCCCCAAAGAAGTTGAAAAAGCATAAAAAAAAAACAATTGGATGGATTTTAAAAAATAATACGCTACCTTTGCATATTATTTTACTGATTTATATAGATTTGACCTATGACCCATCTATAGTAAAGTGAATCATTGATGCAATTTAAAAGTTGATATTATGCAAATATTAGATGTTATCGTTCCTGGACGAGATTTTCAGCTACCTCATATTGGGACTCCCATTGAAACCGAGCCTGTCAATGCTATTGACACTGCCACCAATCATATTCTTCCCGTGGATAGCCTGTCACCCGACACACTGGCCAACGATACGGTGAGCACATTACAAAGTATGGTCAATGGGGCCGGAACAAGTGGCGACGACTCTTCGATGCTCCTTTGGACAGCCCTTGTGGTGCTTGGTGCACTCGCTATGTGCTTCTATTTCGCATACACCTATAGGGTAGTTAGAAGTTAGAAGTGACTTAGAGATAAGAGGTGAGAGGTAAGAGGTAAGAGATTACCCCTTCTACTTCATCCCAAAACTCCAAAATTCATAAATTCATCACATCACTCCCCTCGCCCTTCGGAGAAGGATGGGGTGAGGTTAAAAACATGCCTTATGAAAATTGAAACAAAAATATGCAATGGCGTGCTCCAAGCCATCAATGAATTATATGGAGCTGAAGTACCGGAGAAAATGGTACAAGTACAAAAAACCAGAAGCGAATTTGAGGGAAGCCTCACCCTCGTGGTATTTCCCTTCTTGAAAATCTCGAAGAAGAAACCCGAGGATACCGCTCAGGAAATCGGCGACTGGCTTGTTGCCAACGAACCCGCCGTGGCTGGGTTCAACGTGGTAAAGGGTTTCCTGAATATGACCATCTCCCCTGCCGCTTGGATAGGACTGTTGAACGATATCCACGCCGACAGCCATTACGGTGAGCAACAGGCTAATGACGATTCGCCATTGGTGATGATTGAATACTCCTCGCCCAACACCAATAAGCCTCTCCACTTAGGACATGTGCGCAATAATCTTTTAGGTTGGTCATTGGCACAAATCATGGCAGCCAATGGCAACAAGGTGGTAAAGACCAATATCGTCAACGACCGTGGTATCCACATCTGTAAGTCGATGCTCGCATGGTTGCGTTGGGGCAATGGCGAGACACCTGAGACAAGTGGCAAAAAAGGCGACCATCTCATCGGCGACTACTATGTGGCGTTCGACAAACACTACCGTGAGGAGGTAGCACAACTGAAAGCACAGTTTGAAGCTGAGGGCATGGATGCCGAGGCTGCAGAGAAGAAAGCCAAGGAAGAGGCACCACTCATCAAAGAGGCTCACGAGATGCTCGTGAAATGGGAGCAGGGCGACCCTGAGGTGCGCGCCCTGTGGGAGAAGATGAACTCGTGGGTATATGCTGGTTTCGATGAGACATATAAGGCACTCGGTGTATCATTCGACAAAATCTACTATGAGTCGGAAACCTATCTGGAAGGTAAGGCAAAGGTGGAGGAAGGACTGAAGAAAGGACTCTTCTTCCGCAGAGAAGACAACAGCGTATGGGCCGACCTCACCGATGAAGGTCTGGACCAGAAACTGCTGTTGCGCTCTGATGGCACATCGGTTTATATGACGCAAGACATCGGCACCGCCGACATGCGCTTCCGCGACTATCCTATCGATAAAATGATTTATGTGGTAGGCAATGAGCAGAACTACCATTTCCAGGTGCTGTCCATCCTGCTCGACCGATTAGGCTTCAAATGGGGAAAGGAATTGGTGCACTTCTCCTACGGAATGGTTGAACTGCCCAACGGCAAAATGAAGAGCCGCGAGGGCACCGTAGTGGATGCCGACGACCTGGTGGCCACTATGATTGCCGATGCCCGTCAGATGAGCGAGGATAAAGTGAACAAGTTGAAGGATGTCAGCGAAGAGGAGAAAAACGAGATTGCCCGCATCGTAGGCATGGGAGCATTGAAATATTTCATCCTGAAAGTGGATGCCCGCAAGAATATGCTCTTCAATCCTGAGGAGAGCATCGATTTCAACGGCAATACCGGACCGTTTATTCAATATACACATGCTCGCATCCGTAGCATCCTGCGCAAGGCCGTAGCTGAAGGCATCACCATTCCCGATGTCCTGGATGCCTCACTGCCAGTGAACGAAAAGGAGACGGAACTGATTCAAAAGATGAGCGAATATGGAGCTGCCGTGGCTCAGGCTGGCAAAGACTACTCACCGAGTGGCATTGCCAACTACTGCTACGAACTGACAAAGCAGTTCAACCAGTTCTACCACGACTACAGCATCCTTAATGCTGAGAGTCCCGAGGCCAAGACCGTCAGACTGGTATTGGCTGCCAACGTAGCAAAAATCATCAAGAATGGCATGGCACTCCTTGGAATAGAAGTACCAGAGAGAATGTAGTATTAATGTCTAACGAACTGCAGAATCCCCCCTCATGGCGCAACGACACTGTGCTGCCGTTACCGCCAGAGGTAAGTGCCGATGCCTGGGCGGTGGATGCGGCCTGCTCAGGCAATCCCGGCATGATGGAATACCAAGCCATCGACTTGGCTACAGGTGCCCAGGTGTTCCACTTCGGACCGATTTTCGGCACCAATAACATCGGCGAATTTCTTGCTATTGTTCATGCGCTGGCACTCATGGAACAGCAAGGACTCCATAAGACCATCTATACTGATAGCTACAATGCCATCGTATGGGTAAACAAGCGCAAATGTAAAACCACCCTCGAACGGAGCGAAAGAACACAAAAACTCTACGACATCATCCTCCGTGCCGAGAAATGGCTTCACTCCCACCCCATCCCCAACCCCATCATCAAATGGGAAACAAGCAGATGGGGTGAAATTCCCGCCGACTTCGGTAGGAAGAAGTGAATTTTTGAGTTTTTGAGTTTTTGAGTTTATAAGTTTTTGAGTTTTGGGGATGGATTGGGATAGATTGGGATGAATTGGGATGGATTGGGATGAATTGGGATGGATTGGGATGAATTGGGATGGATTGGGATGGATTGGGATGGATTGGGATGAAGTAGAAGGGGTAATCTCTCACCTCTCACCTCTCACCTCTCACCACTCACCTCTCACCTCTCACTCTCACCTCTCACCTCTTACCTCTCACCTCTAAGTCACTTCTAACTCCTAACCACAATTTTCAATCTCCAATATACCAACGGATGTCATTGCCGTCGTAATGCTCCTCGGAGACAATCTTCACATTGCGGGGTAATGAAGGTGCTGGTGTGCCATCACCCACGGAAATGGCGCCATATTCCACACGGATTTCATCGTATAACCCACGTTCAAGGAACGAAAGGAGCGTTTGTCGGCCACCCTCAACAATAAGTGATTGGAGTTGTTGGCGGTAGCACTCCTCCATCAGTTTTTCTATAGGAAACATATGAGACAAGACAAAACGTACGGGATTACGACCCGACCAATGCCGCACAGTAAGTTGAGGGTGCTCTCGCTCGTCGGTGACACGCCCCACGACGATGGCATCTTCCTCAGCACGCAACTTGTGAACGAGCATTTGGGTGAAAGGAGTGGAAATCGCCACAGCATGCCCATGGTCATCAAGGAATCCATCTGCTGTCTGCGCCCATTTCAAAATTATATAAGGACGTCCTTTCTCATGATACGTGAAAAACCGTCGGTTCAGCCACCGGCATTCTTCCTCCAATATGCCTGTTGCCACCTCGATACCGGCAGCACGGATGCGCTCAATGCCCCGACCTTTTACACTGGCAAAAGAATCGACACAACCAACAACCACCCTTCGCACACCCTTGCTGATAATCAGGTCGGCACATGGTGGTGTCTTACCATAGTGAGAGCAGGGTTCCAAGCTGACATAAATAGTGGCCTCGGGTAATAGTGCCTCGTCGGCAGCAGAGACAGAGGCGAAGGCATTCACTTCGGCGTGCCCTTCACCACAACGCACATGATACCCCTCACCGATAATCCGGTCATCTGCCACAATCACCGCACCCACCATGGGATTAGGACGTGCCTCATTACGCCCGCAAGCCGCTAATTGCAGGCAACGACGCATATATTTTTCATCGATTTCTTTTTTCATATTGCGTATCTCTTAGTAGTCGCTACGCGAGAAATGTTGTAAATCTATCTACGTCGTACAAATCTTTTAGCATTTAGTTTGATTTGTAACGATTTGTGAGAATTCTACCCAAGGGCACTCCTCTCAAAGTGCTGCAAAGATAAAGAAAAAAACGGAAAAGTAGAGTCAGTTGGACAAAATTCAGTAATTTTGCATCCATGATGACACCTACCACCTACCATGCGCTATGGCAGTCGCTCACCCCTCTTTACGAAACAGGTGAGGCGCAGGCTATCGTACGCCTGCTATTGGAAGACGCATTCGGACTGACAATGGCCGATGTGCTCTGTGGCGGTATCGATAGCATGACATCTACACAGAAAGCAAACCTTGACGGCATGATGCGACGACTACAAAATGCTGAGCCCATACAATATGTGTTAGGACAAACAGAGTTTTGCAGCAGAATGTTTCACGTGGCACAAGGTGTGCTCATCCCCAGACCGGAGACAGAACTACTCTGCCAATGGATAGAGAGCAACCACCAAGGACTGTCTGGTGGAAGCCTCCTCGACATTGGCACTGGCAGCGGCAGCATCGCCGTGACATTAGCATTGGCATTACCTCATTGCTCGGTCACCGCATGGGACATCTCAGACCGGGCTCTCGACATTGCCCGTAAAAATGCAAAAACATTGGGAGCGGACATCACCTTCGAACATATTGATGCACTAAACCCTCCCGACGACCAACGCAGATGGGATATCATCGTATCGAACCCACCCTACGTTACACTGGCTGAACGCGATGCCATGCATGACAATGTGCTCCAGTATGAACCAGACGAGGCTTTGTTTGTGCCCGACGACGACCCACAACTCTTCTATCGTGCCATCGCCCTCTATGCAAAGAAACACCTGCATGAGGGTGGCTCATTGTATTTTGAATGTTCACAATATCATGTCGCCCAAACTGCCGAACTGCTTACCTCGATGGGTTTTCAATCTATTGAGACTATCAACGACCAGTTTGGGCAACCGAGGCATGTAAGGGGTAGTTGAGTGTTGTTGAAGATTGAAAATTGAAAATTGAAAAGTAGTTAAAGGGTAGTTAAAAGGGAGTTAAAGAGTAGTTAAAGGGACAATACCATTGAGGATTGAAAATTGAAAATTGAGGATTGAAAATTGAGGATTGAAAATTGAGGATTGAAAATTGAAGTTTTTTGTTATATCGTTATATCGATATATCGTTATGACGAAGCACTCCTAACTCCTAACTTCTAACTCCTAACTAAATAAAACTCCTAACTAAATAAAACTCCTAACTAAATAAAACTCCTAACTAAAAATAACTCCTAACTAAAATATCCCCCATGAAGCAACTTACAGAACAAGAAGCGCTATTCCGACTCACGGCACTCTGCTCACAGGCAGAGCACTGCTCGTATGAGATGACCGAGAAAATGCGCAAGTGGCAAATCAGTGACGAGGCACAGGCGCGGATTATGCAACACCTCGTCGAGGAACGCTATATCGACGATGAACGATTCTGCCGCTATTTTGTCAAGGACAAGATACGTTATAACAAATGGGGCCGGCGGAAAGTGGAACAAGCCCTATGGGCGAAACATATCGACAGCGACATCAGCAAGGCTATCCTCGACGAAGTGGATGATGAGGAATACATCAACATTCTACGGCCAATGATTAAAAGCCGCAGAAAGCAAATGAAAGACATGAATGAATATGAGGCCAACGCACGGTTGATGCGCTGGGCCATCGGACGTGGTTTCACTTTTGATATTATCCGACAGTGTATTGACGGTGTCGAAGAAATGGAAGATGATGCAGCAGAGAATTAGTTTCTGGCATAGGGTGCTCAATCTGATTGCTCCCCAAGCCTGTGTGGTCTGCGGTTCACGGCTTGCCATCGACGAGGAGGTTGTCTGCGTATCGTGCAACCTCCATCTGCCACGAACAGGCTATGCCGCCAATGCCTTGGACAATGAGATGGCCCGACGCTTCTGGGGGCGCATCCCCGTGGAGCGGGCTGCAGCACTATTCTACTATGAGGCTGGCTCCGAGGTAAGCAATATCATCTACGATCTAAAATACCACAACCACCCCGAGATTGGCAGTATAATGGGAAGGATGGCAGCAGAGGAATTTGCCAACGAAGGTTTTTTCGAGGGTATCGACTTGATGATTCCCATCCCACTGGAAAAAAAGCGACAACGGCGACGTGGCTACAACCAAAGCATGGAAATAGCACGAGGGGTGAGTGATGTCACAGGCATACCCATCATGGCCGATGCCGTGAAGCGAACAGCCTTTGACGAGAGTCAGACCCACAAAAGTCTGGCGCAGCGAATGGAGAGTGTGGAAAATGCTTTCCGTGCACGTGAAGGCATCGACCTTGACGGGAAACATATCCTCATCATCGACGATATCGTGACCTCTGGAGCTACCGTCTGCGCCTGTGTAAAAGCCCTGACAAACTGTGGCGACATCAAGGTCAGCGTGATGTCATTGGGTATGGCAAAGTAAAACGGAAAATCATTTTCTTGATACAACTGATATGAAATAGCGAAATTTTACCTAATTTTGCATCCAAATCAAACCAAAACATCATGGATATTCTAAAAAAAGACTTCGCACAGAGGCTGTTGAAAATCAAAGCCATCAAATTGCAACCCAATAATCCCTTCACATGGGCCTCGGGGTGGAAATCACCATTTTACTGCGACAACCGCAAAACGCTCTCCTATCCAGAACTGCGCAATTATGTCAAACTGGAACTAACCCATGCCATCCTGGAGCATTTCCCCGAAGTGGAAGCCATCGCCGGTGTGGCAACAGGTGCCATCCCACAGGGAGCTCTCGTGGCCGATGCACTCAACCTGCCCTTTGTCTATATCCGCAACAAACCCAAGGACCACGGGCTGGAAAACCTAATTGAGGGTGAACTGAAGCCTGGCATGAAAGTGGTGGTCGTAGAAGACCTTATCTCTACTGGTGGCAGCAGTCTGAAAGCCGTCGAAGCCATCCGCAAAAATGCCTGCGAGGTAATCGGCATGGTGGCTTCCTATACCTATGGCTTCCCCGTGGCCACAGAGGCATTCAAAAATGCCCAAGTGAAACTGGTCACCCTGACTGACTACGAGCATGTGGTAGCCAAAGCCTTAGAGACTGGCTATATCAACGAATCAGACGTAGAACTTCTCAACGAATGGCGTAAAGACCCTTCGAAGTGGGAAGGATGAGGATATTTTAGTTAGGAGTTAGAAGTTAGAAGTTAGGAGTGACTTAGAGGTGAGAGGTAAGAGGTAAGAGGTGAGTGGTGAGTGGTGAGAGGTGAGAGATTACCCCTTCTACTTCATCCCAATCCATCCCAATCCATCCCAATCTATCCCAATTCATCCCAATCTATCCCAACTCATCCCAAAACTCCAAAACTTATCATATCACTCCCCTCGCCCTTCGGAGAGGGGTTGGGGGTGAGGCTTCAAATATCTTGTCAACTCGTCAACTTGTTTATTTGTCAACTAAAAAACAACAATCATGGAAACAAAATATGAAAGCAGTGTGAGGGAAATCCCCTATTCACAGCAAGCAGTGTATAACCGTCTGAGTGACCTTGGCCTCAGCGAACAGGTTCGCGACCAACTGCCCGAGGACAAGCGTGAGGATATCACCTTCGATGGCGAGTCCATCACGATGAACGTACCACCAGTGGGCAGCATCTCCATCCGCATTTGTGACCGCGAGGAGCCCAAGATGATTAAATACGAAACCACCAATTCTCCACTCCCTTTCAATCTGTGGATACAACTGCTACCCCTCACCGAGACATCGTGCAAAATGCGCCTCACAATCAAGGCAGACCTCAATCCCTTCGTTCGTGGCATGATTTCCAAACCGCTGAAAGAGGGATTAGAGAAACTCGCCGATGCCATCGCTGCAGGGAAGTATGAATGATTTGAGATTTTAGACTATAGTTGTTAATTGTTAGATTAGAAACAACAATAGTCTCTAGTGATTCTCAGTGGTAAGAGGTGAGAGAAAACTTTTGCTACTTTACCCCATTTATCCTTTACACTGCGTTGTCAGGATTTACAATCTCAATGCCATAGATTTCAGGTTTATTAAACCGAAACACAGCTATCCGAAGAAATTTGGAAAGCCCTGAAATTTAGTTCAACAATGCTCGTAAGTTGTTGATAAACAATAGTGAGTTTCTTTTTAAAAAATGTAACTAAATGAAATCTCAAATCAAATCGAGTAAAAACAATATCATTGTAAATTATTTATAGTCAGTGAATTAGATAGATAGGTGCTCTTATTCTCGAGACAGTAGTGAAACCGAAATAATAGTATATGAGTAACTTTTAACTTATAAATGCAAATAATTAATGCTGTCAGATTACATATCTTACCGAACTCCCCCTCATATAATAGGTCTAAATAGAAATCAAATGAAAAGATTGATTCTAAAATTTTGCTAAATAATAAAAAAAAACAAAAAAACATTTGTTGTATTATGACCAAATCTCTTTATTTGTAACAATTCCACCGATTCTAAAGTGATTAATAATGTAGATGGTAGTGGTAAACTTCATTTTACAAATAATAAAACGATGAATGACCAAGGATATGACAGAAATGGGCATCCTATTAGTTTTACTGATGACAAGGGCCAATTATGGGTTTATATTGGTAAAGGTCTTGATGGGGCAGATCATTGGATGGGGATGCATAAAGAAAGATAATTTGGAAGGAACAGAGAGAAACCATATCAAAAATTTAAAGACTATTTGAATGGAAGAGTTACTAAAAATTGGCGACAATAAAAATGTTTACGGAGTAAACGATAGAAATGTTACTTCCGTCAAAATTCCAGATGGTGTATTATCAATTGGACAAAAAGCTTTTGCAGGATGTAAAAATCTACAATATATTGAAATTCCAGATAGTGTCATAAAAATTTGCAGTTTCGCTTTTAAGTGGTGCCATAGTTTAAAAAGAATTAAACTACCTAAATATCTTAAAGAAATTGAATGGGGTACTTTTCAAGGATGCTTGTCTCTAGAATCTATTATTATCCCTGAGAATGTTGAAAAAATAGAAGAGTGGGCTTTCGTCGGCTGCAGATCTTTAAGGACTATTAATATTCCAGATAGTGTTGTTCATTTTCAGGGCGGTCTTTTTTCTGGTTGTGAAAAGTTGGAAAGAATATCACTATCTAAAAACTTAAAGAATATTGGCTCTGGTGATTTTGATAATTGTATTTCTTTAAAATCTATTGAGATTCCAAGTTCTGTTGAAAGAATAGGGGGTCATGCTTTCAGGGGATGCAAATCTCTTAATAATATTGTTATTCCTTCTAATGTTTTAGAAATACAAGATAGTGCTTTTATTGATTGTACATCTTTGGAAAAAATAATCATTTGTAATGGAGTTAAAAGAATCGGTAAAGAAGCGTTTAAATCATGTAATATTTTAGAAAACATCATACTCCCACAAAGTCTTTTACAGATTGAAGAAAAAACATTTGAATATTGTCACAAGCTTAAGAATATCACAATCCCTTATGGCGTCTTGAGAATTTGTAAAGATGCTTTCGCCGGTTGTTATAATTTAGAGAATATTGACATACCAGACAGTATAACAGAAATAGAAGAAAATGCGTTAATTCAGTGTAAAGCCCTAAAACAAGTGAAACTGCCTAAAGGACTTAAAAAGATAAAGAACAAATTATTTTTTAATCATAAACAGTTGGAGACTATTATCATTTCTGATGGTATTAGCGAGATAGGGGATTTTGCTTTTGCTAATTGCTCATCTTTAAAATCAATTATCATTCCAAAATCTGTTTCAAAAATAGGCAACCACGTGTTTTCAAATTGTATTTCGCTTGAAACTATATTTTTACCAGATTCATTAACAACTATAGGTGAAAAAGCTTTCCTTGGCTGCTCCAGTCTGACTTCTATCACTATCTCCAACAGTGTGACGACAATTGGTGATTATGCTTTTGCCAATTGCAAATCTTTAAAGAATATAAACCTTCCCCCTAAATTATCTAAAATCAGTTACTCATTATTTTCAAACTGCACATCATTACAAAGTATTGAACTTCCTAACAACATTAAAGAGATTGAAAGCCACTCGTTTTATAATTGCTCTGCATTATTAAATATCATTATACCGAATGGCGTATCCGAAATAAAAGGGGATATATTTTTGGGGTGTCAATCATTACTGAGTATAACAATTCCTAAGAGTGTAAAAACAATCAACTATACAGCATTCAAATTTTGTGACTCTTTAGAAAAAATTATAGTTAGTAATGATAACAATTATTTCTCAACAATAGATGGTGTGTTGTTTGACAAAGACAAAATAACAATCATTAAATATCCATCAGGGAAAAATGAAACTGTTTTTTTTATACCTCAAAGTGTTAAAAAAATAGGAGCATACGCTTTTCTGAATTGCTCAAAACTAAAGAATGTATCTATTCCCCCCAAAATCTATCATATAGGCATCTCTGCATTTGAAGGATGCTCTAATCTCACAAATTTAATCTTTACACAAGGTGTTAAAGTTATAAAAAATAACACTTTTAAAAATTGCTCTAAAATTACAAAAATACTGATACCGAATGAAATCAAGTGTATCGGGATTTCTGCTTTTGAAGGATGTTCTGAACTTATAAGCATGCCTATTCCCGAATGTGTAAATGTTATTTGTAATTCTTCATTTAAAAATTGTTCAAAGCTTTCAAATATCACTATTCCTAATAGAATTAAACAAATAGGAATTTCAGCTTTCGAAGGATGTTCTATGCTAGATAGTTTATCAATTCCCCAAGGCATTAGAATAATTGAAGAATCCACTTTTAAAGATTGTTCAAATCTTTCTAGCATTACCATTGCAGATGGTGTAAAATCAATTGGTAGATCAGCTTTTCAAGGGTGTTCAAATTTAACATCAATCCATGTTCCAGATGGAGTTACAAACATAGGAATCGCGGCATTCAGTGGTTGTAAATCATTAGAATGTATTCATTTACCTAACACCTTACATTATATATATTCTGATACGTTTAATGAATGCTTTTCATTACAAAATATAACAATTCCCCAATCTGTTGAATGGATTAGTTATCATTCTTTTAGATATTGTAAATCACTAAAAAGAATTATTATTTTAAATAATGAAACGGAAATAGATGATGGTTTTTATGATTGTAATTCCTTATGCAAAATAGAAACTCCTGATGGAAGGACCCATAACATTTTTCATTATAGAATGATTTTAGACGAACGTGAGAATAATTCATGGTGCAATAATGATTATAACTATAGAGAAGAAAATTGGGATGCGCTAACTGACGGACAATACGGTGATTATCCTGGAGGGGATATAGATTATGATTTTTTAGGTTTTTAATTCTTATATTGTAAATTATATAACTTATTGTTCATGCCTTCAAAACTGTGGGAAAAAAATTATGAGATGACGAGCGAGATAGAGCGCTTCACTGTCGGTCGCGACCGCGAGATGGACCTCTATCTAGCCAAGTACGATGTGCTGGGTTCCATGGCACATATCACAATGCTTCAGAGTATCGGACTCTTGGAGGCTGATGAACTGCGGCAGTTGTTGGCCGAGTTGCGCGCTATTTATGCGCTCTGCGAGCGTGGAGAATTTGTAATCGAGGAAGGTGTTGAGGATGTGCACTCGCAAGTGGAACTGATGCTCACCCGTCGATTAGGCGACATGGGAAAGAAAATTCACAGTGGTCGTTCTCGCAATGACCAGGTGCTGGTGGATCTTAAACTTTTCACCCGCCACCAACTGAAAGACATCGCCGACGATGTGAAGACATTGTTCGACGAACTGATTGCCAAGAGCAATCAATACAAGGATGTGCTGATGCCAGGTTATACCCACCTGCAAATCGCCATGCCCAGTTCGTTCGGACTTTGGTTCGGGGCATATGCTGAAAGCCTGGCCGACGACATGCTCTTCCTTCAGGCCGCCTGGCGCATGACCAACCGCAACCCTTTGGGCAGCGCTGCAGGATATGGCAGTTCGTTCCCTCTCGACCGCTCGATGACCACCCGTCTGTTAGGCTTCGACAGCATGGACTATAACGTGGTATATGCCCAGATGGGAAGAGGAAAAACCGAGCGTAACGTAGCCTTCGCCATGGCCACCATCGCCGGGACATTGGCAAAATTAGCCTTCGACGCCTGTCTGTTCAATAGTCAGAATTTCTCCTTCGTACGCCTGCCTAAGGAATGTACCACCGGCAGTAGCATCATGCCTCATAAAAAGAACCCTGATGTCTTCGAACTGATACGGGCTAAGAGCAACAAGATACAGGCTTTGCCACAACAGGTAATGCTCATCATGAATAACCTGCCCTGCGGCTATTTCCGTGACTTGCAGATTATTAAAGAAGTATTCCTGCCAGCATTCGACGAACTGAAAGACTGCCTGCGGATGACAGCATACATCATCAACCGCATGGCCGTAGATGAGCACATCCTCGACAACCCCATGTACGACACCATCTTCTCTGTGGAGGAAGTAAACCGCTTAGCGGCACAGGGTATGCCGTTCCGCGATGCCTACAAGAAAGTGGGGCTGGAAATCGAGGCAGGACAGTTTACACCCGACAAAAACATCCATCACACTCATGAGGGTAGCATCGGCAACCTATGCAATGACCGTATCCAACAGTTGATGAAAGAGACAATAGCAGGATTCCATTTCGAACGGATGGTGAATGCTGAAAAGGAATTGTTGGCATGAGAAATTGGATAAAAACATGGATATTAGCGGCGGTAACCTTGATGATTGCCGCCTGTGGTGAGACAAGTAATGAATACACCATAGGCAACTGCTTTTTGATTATCGACAATTCCACACATCAGGATGCCACCTTAGCAGGATGTATGAACCCCAACGCACCGGGTATGTTTTGCATCATCAAGACCAGTTTTCGTTCTGGAGTGAATTATTTTGAATTCACCGACAATGCCGGAGTGAGCAGTAGCAAGCCATTTGATGGAATAGATGCCCGCCGCTCACAAGTCTTAGGCTATAACAACGGCATTATCGTAGGATATAGCGCACTCAACATCCCTGCAACCTTCTATGCTTTCGACTTGGAGTGCCCCAACTGTTTCGACCCCCAGGTATATCCACTCCGCAGCAAACCGTTGTCGTTAACTACCAACGGACTGGCTGTCTGCGCTATCTGCCACCGACAATACAACCTCAACAACGACGGTTTTATCGCCACTGGCGAACAGGGGAAAAGGCTCACCCGATATCAAGCCACCACCACAGGTCCCTTCGGCGTGCTGTCAGTGCATTAATCCTATTAGGCCTCACCCCCAACCCCTCTCCGAAGGTCACCTCTCACCTCTTACCTCTTACCACTAAGTCACTCCTAACTTTTAACTCCTAACTAAATAAAACTCCTAACAAAATAAGGGCCTTCCATCACGAAAGACCCCTTTTTCATACTAATTAAACAAACACAATTACTATTATATCAATGATAACCTATTGAGCTGCAAAGTTAATGGATCTCAGGTAAGCATGCAATACCTAAAAATAAGGGTTTTGCACTCTGTTGTTGACTCATTAATTCCAAGAAATTTCTTGTTATACTCCTGTCATCACTTCGTTCTTTGTATGCTGCGGTTTTGCCAAAGCCTCCATCCATAGTCATGAACCATCCAAAAATCCAAAGCTCAAAAGTTAAAATTCGTAAAATCTTTGTGCTTTTGTGAGAATAGCCGTACCTTTGCATTTGCGTTTTGCGGCAATAGCTCAGTTGGTAGAGCACGACCTTGCCAAGGTCGGGGTCGCGAGTTCGAGTCTCGTTTGCCGCTCACGTTGCTGCCGCAATGGTGGAATTGGTAGACACGAGGGACTTAAAATCCCTTGGCCAGGAATGGCTGTGCGGGTTCGAGTCCCGCTCGCGGCACTTTTTTGCTGAATAATCCTCTTGCTATGAATACAATCACTCGACATTTTTCTGGGTCAGGCAAGACATTTTCCATTTTTTTGTTTGTTCTCGTCATCATCGCCACGCTATCGTCGTGTGGTGCTGAAAAAGGTAAGTTCAAGATGTCAGGCCGTTTTCTCAACTTGGACCAAGGCGAGTTTTATGTATATAGTCCCGACGGAGTGATTGATGGCATCGACACCATCCATGTGAAAGGAGGACGGTTCACCTACGAACGCCCCCTCGACCGTGAAGCTACCCTAATGCTTGTTTTTCCCAATTTCTCAGAGCAGCCCATCTTCGCCAATTCTGGCAAGAGCGTGGAGATCAAAGGTGATGCCTCACATATCAAAGAAATAGAAGTGACTGGCACGAAAGATAATGAACTGATGACAAAATTCCGCAAAGAGACTGCCAGTAGTTCACCCCCTGACATTGCCAAGACTGCCGAGAAATACATCAACGACAAACCAGAATCGCTTGTCGGTGTCTATTTGGTACGCAAATACTTCATCCAAACCATGACACCCGACTACACGAAGGCAGAACAATTGGTAGCAAAAATGCTGGAGAGTCAACCGAAGAACGGTGCACTGGTATTGCTTCGAAAACAACTTTCCCAACTGAAAAACGGAAAGGTGGGCAATAGCGTGACAACATTTACAGCCACGGACATCAACGGCCATGCCATCAGCGACCAAGACCTTGGCGATGGAGTGGCTGTCATCTATGTGTGGAGCACCTGGAATTATGAGAGTCAGGAGATGCAGCGGCAGTTGAAAAAACGCGCAAGGGAGTCGGGTGGCCGTCTCAAACTCATCAGCATCAGTATGGACGCCGACCATAAAGCCTGCAAAAACATGATTGAACGCGACTCCATCACTTGTCCCACCGTGCTCGAGCCGCAACTCTTCGAAGGTCAGCTGTTCACCAAGTTGGGCTTTTCCTACGTTCCCGACAACATGGTCATCAGCAATCATCGCATCGTGGCACGGACACTCAACACCCAAGCCCTAAAAACCAAGCTCGATGAGCTACTGAAATAATAGGATTACTCACTACTAATCAGACAACCATATACAATGCTCGCTAAAACGTTTTGTGCCGCCGTGGTGGGTCTCGAGGCCACCACCATCACCGTAGAAGTGAACATGGCCCCAGGTGTGATGTATCACATGTCGGGACTTGCCGACACAGCCGTGCGTGAGAGTTACGACCGCATCTCTGCCGCCCTGCCAAACGTAGGGTACAAGATTCCCGTGACCAATCTCACCATCAACCTCTCGCCTGCCGATATCCGCAAGGAGGGGAGCAGCTACGACCTGCCCATCGCCATTGGTATGTTGGCAGCTAACGGAAATCTGCACATGGACCAGTTGGAGCATTTCATGCTGGTAGGTGAGTTAGGACTTGATGGTCGGCTGAAACCCATCAGGGCAGCCCTGCCCATCGCCATCCGGGCACGCAAGGAGAAATTCCGTGCGCTGGTAGTGCCCAAGGAGAATGCCCGTGAGGCAGCCGTTGTCAACGACCTGGAGGTGTATGGCATGGAGAGTGTCAGTGATGTGGTGAAACTGCTCAGTGGCGCTGCAACCTACGAACCGACTATCGTCAACACCCGGAAGGAATTTTATGAGCATCAATATAGTTTCGACCTCGACTATGCCGATGTACGTGGTCAGGAAAATGTAAAGCGGGCCTTAGAGGTAGCAGCTGCGGGTGGCCACAACCTAATCATGGTAGGTCCACCGGGCAGTGGCAAGTCGATGATGGCAAAACGCTTGCCCAGCATCCTGCCACCCCTCACATTAGCAGAAAGCTTAGAGACCACTCAAATACACTCCGTAGCGGGAAAACTGACCAGTGGAACGTCGCTGATTTCCCAGCGTCCGTTCCGCAGTCCACATCACACCATCTCGCAGGTGGGCCTCTGTGGTGGTACGGCGAGTGCCCAGCCCGGTGAGGTGTCCTTGGCACACAATGGTGTGCTCTTTCTTGACGAACTCACTGAATTTTCAAAGCAGACGCTTGAAGTCTTACGCCAACCCTTGGAAGACCGCAAAATCACTATCAGCCGTGCCAAATACACGGTGGAATACCCCAGTTCGTTTATGTTTGTCGCCTCGATGAACCCCTGTCCGTGTGGGTATTATGGCGACCCCACCCATCATTGTGTCTGCACACCTGGGCAGATACAGAAGTATATGGGCAAGGTCTCTGGTCCTCTACTCGACCGTATCGACATACAATGTGAAATTTCAGCATTGAGTTTCGACGACATCTCCAATGCTTCTCCAGGTGAGCCTTCCGCTGCCATCCGTGAGCGGGTCATCAAAGCCCGTGCCATCCAGGACGAGCGTTTCCGCAACATCCGTGGCGTCTATTGCAACGCACAGATGTCGGAGCGCATGATCCACCAATACGCCGAGCCCGACGAGAAGTCGCTCCAACTTCTGCGCATAGGCATGGAGCGTCTGAAACTCTCCGCCCGCGCCTACAACCGTATCCTGAAGGTTGCCCGCACCATCGCCGACCTCGATGCCTCGGAGCGTGTGGAGTCACGCCATATCGCCGAGGCCATCGGTTATCGCAACCTCGACCGCGGCGACTGGGCAGAAAGAGGATTGTAGATTTTAAGTTGACAAATAGACGAGTTGACAAGTTATTACCCATCGTCTTGCGCCCCATGCACACGAGAAGAAGATTACCGATGTGTTGTGCCTCAAAAATACCATTTTCTTGATAATATGTTTCATCTTCATTTTTTTTAATAATGATAATGGACATATAAAACCTAAATGGTATAATTTTGCAGTTGAATTATAACCAACACTTATGAAATACCGTCATTTTATTCTTGCTGGCCTTTTGGCTTTTGGTACCTCTGTGCAAGCACAGGTAGTGATAAACGAACTGATGCAATCAAACATCGACTGCATCATGGACGATTTGAAAGAGTTTCCCGATTCTTGGGTCGAGCTATACAATAGCGGAACCGAAGCAGTAAATCTCCAAGACTACAAATTGGGTGCTAAAGACAAAGCAAACAAAGCTTGGCAATTGCCAAACCAGACACTCAACGCCAAAGCCTATGTCGTAGTATATTGCGACAAAGAGGAAAACGGACTACATACCAATTTCCGTCTTGAGACGGGAAAAGACGGCAACGTCTATCTCTTCCAAGGCAATGAGATTGTTGACAAGGTCGAGAAGATTAGTAAGATGCCTGCACCCAACATCGCCTATGGCCGTAAGACCGACGGAGCCGACGACTGGGGATATCAGGCCACACCCACACCGGGACAAACCAACTGTGGCCAAACTTGTAATGACATTCTCGGAGAACCTGTGTTCAGCCAGAATGGATGCGTGATGACCTCATCACAGACCATCCAACTGACACTCTCGATGCCAGAGGGAACACCTGAGGGAGCTGTCATCCGCTACACCACCAATGGCAAAGAGCCTACCGCTACCAGCACTGTCTATCAGAACCCCATCACCATCAATTCCAACAAAGTGATCAGAGCCAAACTGTTCTGCGACGGTTACCTCTCACCCATCTCCACCACACAGTCATATATCTTCCTTGATAGAAACATGACCATCTCTGTGATATCTATCGTCACTGACGACCGTTATATGAACGATAATGCTATAGGTATCATCGCAAACAATCCCAACAAGGAGAACAAAAAAGACTGGCGACGCCCCATCAATATCGAAATGTTTGATGCCCCCAGCAGCGAGAGCGTCATCAACCAGCTCTGCGAGACCCGTGTCATGGGCGGACAGTCGCGCGAACACCCACTCAAGTCGCTCGCCGTCTATGCAAACAAGCGCTTCGGCACAAAACGTTTCGAGTATGAATTCTTCCCTGACCAGAAACCTGGTCTCACCGATTTCAAGAGCATTATGTTGCGTAACGCCGGTAATGACTTCGGAGGTCTGTATATGCGCGACGCTATCATCCAGCGTGTCATGGCAGAAAATGCCGACCTCGACTGGCAGGCATGGCGTCCGGCTGTTATCTTCCTCAACGGCACCTATAAAGGTATGCTCAATATCCGTGAGCGTAGCAACGACGACAATATCTATACCAACTACAAAGATGAGAGTGGCAACGGACTCGAGGATATTGATATGATTGAAATCTCACAGGAAAATGGCCAAATGATAGAGGAACTCAAAGCTGGTACACTCGACAACTACAACTCTTTCAAAGATTTCTACAACCAAGCCGGGCACACCATGGACGAGTACGAGCAGATAATGGACTGCCAAGAGTTCATCAATCTCATGATTATGAACCTATACTACTGCAACCTCGACTTCCCCGGCAACAACATCGTTGTATGGAGACCAATTGCCGATGGTGGACGCTGGCGCTGGATTTCGAAAGACACAGACTTCGGACTCGGACTTTACGGCCGCAATGCCAACTACAACACCATAGAGTGGATTTACAACCACAACTATGACCCAAGCAACAACTGGGCCAACACCTCACAAGCGACACAGCTGTTCCGCAGCCTAATGGCCGACGCTGACTTCAAACGCGAGTTCATCGACCACACTGCCATCTACATGGGCGATTTCCTTAACGAAAGAGGCACCCGCGCCATCTGGGATCCCATGGCAGAATTGGTAAAACCCGAACTCATCAAACACCGCGAGGCCAACTCCGGAGGCTGGTGGGGATGGGGATGGCAACCCAATTATGAGCAAGACATCAACAACGAAATCAATAATGCTCGCAACTGGCTCAAACAGCGTACCAATCATTTCTACACCTTTGTGGCCAACTACTATGGCTTAGGCACTCCTACCCCACTGGTCATCAATAATGATTTGACAGAGCAAATTACCACCATCGTCAATGGTGTAACCATCAAGTACGCTGATTTCGACGGTAAATTCTTTGCCAACCGTCAACTCACAGTTGAAGGCTTAGGCGCTGAAGGAAGAGAGGTGAAAGGGTGGAAAGTGGTGAAGACCAACAACGACAACACTACAACGACGACGGAAGTAAACGAGCCCGTCTATACCTTTACCATGCCGGCATGCAAGAAACTCAAACTGACTGCCATCATGGGCTCATCCGACGGCATCAACGACCTGGCTGCCCGCGACTGGAACTGGCGCATCGACGACTACCAACTCGTGGTCAATGGTGTGAGCAGTGGCACCAACGTCATGCTCTACGACGTACGCGGTATGCTCATCGGTAAAGCACGTAGCAATGGCGCTGACATCCGCATCCCACTGAAATCTAAAAGCCAGATGTATGTGCTAATGGTTGGAACAGAGACTGTGAAAATCAAATAATAGATGTTAGCACATTAAAATGTGGTTAGTCATAGGCCTGAATGGCGTGGACGTGTGTACTAAAATAATAAAACAAAAAAGTGATGAAGCTTAGAATCTTACTTGGAATCATTCTGACGATGGGCATCTTGCTTGTTTCTTGCGAGCATAACGATAAGGAGAATACTGAGCGGCAACAAGAAATGGAGGCTGCCACGACCACAGATGATCAAACGCCATACGATGCTTCTGAGACATCTCCTTTTTCCGATACTTCCAACGAAGAACAGGCTGAATCTCCAAAAGAAGAAACGACACAGCCACAACCTCCATCACCACCATCACCACCATCCCCAAAGACCTCTATCTCGCGCTACTATGAAGAGGGGTTTGATAAGGGATATGACGATGGCGAAGATGATGCCGTAATGGACAATGGCTATGGTGGGCAATACGACGACGAGTGTCCCTATAAAGGAAAAAACAAAAGGGATTACGAAGCGGGATATGAGGATGGATACGAAGCCGGATACTACGACAATAATGACTTAGATGAATAACTCAACTCTCCAGTTTCGTTTGGTTTTGAGGTTTTGAGGTCGCTACGCTTGCAGGTTTTAAGGTGATATATGTATGGATAACGACATATTTGGGCAAATCTCACCTCATAACCTCATAACCTAAAGACCTCATAACTTAGAAGTTGAGGACTTACGATACTTCAATGAATAAAATAACGCTATGAGAAAAGACTTGGAAGAGCGGGTGACCCGTGCGGTGGAGAATTTCATGCAGGGCTATGGCTGCTGCCAGAGTGTGGTGGCCGCTTTCGCCGACCTCTATGGCCTTGACGAGACGATGGCCAAGCGCATTGCCGCTGGATTTGGCGGTGGTGTGGGCCGTATGCGAATGATGTGTGGCGCCGTCTCGGGCATCGTGATGCTTGTAGGCCTCGACTGTGGACAGACTGAGGGCAGCGACCGTGCAGGCAAGTCGGCATGCTACAAGGTGGTGCAGGAGTTATTGGCAAAATCAAAGACCGACAACGGTTCACTCATCTGTGCTGAACTCCTTGGATTAAAGGGTCCTGTGCCCCCGGGGCAGTATGTAGCATCGGAGCGAACAGCGGAATATTACAAAGAGCGCCCCTGCGCCGCCAAAGTGGAGAGTGCCGCAAGGATTTTTGCGCAATATCTGGACGAGAAGATTTCGGAGACTAAAAGTTAAACAATCATGTGCGACGGAGACTATGATGGTGGTTGCAATGACCCCGACTATTACGATATACAATTCAGAGAACAAAATCCTGAAATCTATGGCAACGATGAGGTAATGCAGGAGTATTATGGTTCTGAGAACGATGAGCAATTTCATCAAGAGTATCTGAGATGGAAGCGCAACCATCCAAACAAGATAAAATCTTTCCACGAAGAGCCTAAACCCAAGCAACCCACAAATGACCCTTCAAACTTTGATGAATGGCCAAACATCATCATCTTTCTAATCCTTGTCTCAATCTTCACTTTCCTATTCATTAAAGCCTGCGGATAACAACACACCTGACCACGAATTCCACGAAAAACACGAAGGATTCTATCCTAAACAAACCACGATTCATTTTTGATTCATCAGATTTGTACGGACACTGATTACACGAAAAAAGATTCTGGAAAGTAATACTAAGACACCTATTATTTCAATTCAAATGTTAAAAATCGACCTAAGATGCAAAATATTTAAAAAATAATTTGGTTTATAAAATAAACTTGTTTACATTTGCACCGTGAACCGGACACAATAGGCCGAAACTGGGCTTTCTGCAGGAGCACGGAGGAGGCCAGGAGAGAAGAAATGAATCGTTGAACATCCAAAAACACAACAACAATGGAAGAAAATAACAATCTGACTGCCGAGCGCAGTTTGGCAATCATTACAGAGCAAATAGAGCGCAGCCGCAAGTCGGTATCGGAGGATGTAGGCATGTCGCTCTTTATCTCAAGTCTTTGCATTATCGGCATAGCCTTAATCACCAGCATTTGCGCCTTGCTCACCGGCAATATGGCTTTTCATCTACTCTACGTTTTGATACCTGTTTTAGTAATTGGTATAGAACGATACGTCAAAAGAAACAAGCCAAAAGCGCCGGTCAGTCTTATAGGCACATTGGTAGATAAGACATGGCTGACATTTGGCATCTTCGTTCTGACTTTTTTTGTGCTATCCATTCTTTTCAATAAACTGATGCTCCACGATGCTTTGGTAGCGGACAATTTCCAGGTATATTTCCAAAACCATATCAGCCCTGTTCGTATCGTTCTTCTGATGATGGGTATGGCCGTCACTATCAACGGCTATACTTTAAAGAGCAAATGGATGGTGTGGTGTGGCATCATTGGGGGTATTGGAGGATTCTTTTGGGAATCTTTCGGTGTGACACAGACTTTAATGGGCTGGAGCCAGCTTCCATTGGAATATTATAGTACAGTACAGACCATTGCCCCTAACCTTATTATGGCAGTATTCACCTTCATCAGCCTGACAATCCCAGGTTGGATGCTCAAACGACAGAAGTAGCCTATGTTCCAGCCATTAGACCCTTTGCTGCACTCTGAGTTGCGACTGGCTGTGATGTCACTACTCATCAGTACCGAAGAAGCCGAGTTCCCCTACATCAAGGAGCAGACAGGAGCCACGGCAGGCAACCTAAGTGTGCAGATCGACAAGCTATCGGCAGCGGACTACATTGAGGTGGAAAAGACTTTCAAGGGCAAGAAACCCTGCACCCTCTGCCGCATCACGCCGACTGGCTTGAAAGCTTTTGAAGAATATGTGAAAGCGCTCAAAAGTTATTTAGACGTGAATACGAAGTGATTGATTCCTATCGGTTATAACATAGGGAGTGGTATGAGTAAAGGGATACGGAGGTAGGGGTATAGGGAGGCCCCCTACGTTATGCCGTTTGGGGTGTTATAACTGCATGGATGGTGTCGATGTATTTAGCGAGTGGCAACATATAGGGTGTGAACACGGTTAATCGTTCGTCAAAGGGTGGTTCGTTCACCACTGTTTCTTTGGTGATATCCCCATTCTCACAGACATAGGCGATGATGGTCAACAGAAAATCCTCTTGCTCGGCATTCAACTCACTTCCCGATATATACTCAGAAAAACGTCTGACTGCATTCTTCCTGTCCACACCGACCATTGAACGGATGAAGATGGCTACATTGCTGCCACAGGTCATCCCATGGGTATAGCGGTCGTAATCGTCTTTGCTGCCCAATTCCTTCCACAGGATACGTTCAAGTTCGGCAATGTCTTTCTCTGTCAGTTGCTCCATGTTGTATATCTTTTGGAGCACAGGAAGGTTTCTGTTGTTTGAGAGGAAGTTTAGCACACTCTGTTTGTATGACATTCGTGGAGTGATACCTTCCATTGCACCATCATCGGTTATCTCATCCTCGATATCCACAACGAACGATTTATCGTTTTTCCCTATGAGGAATTTCAAGAGGTCTCTGAGGTCGTTTCTCACCTTTTCAAGCCATTGTAATGAGACGTTCTGCCAAGCCACATCGGTAAGCACCTCCTTAATGGTATCCATCTTTGCCTGCACCTGTGGCAATGTGGCTTTCTCCTGTAATTTCTCCGCAATGGTCTGAACAGATTGGATGGGTCTCTTGGCATTGGTTTCCTCATCAAGCAACGACAATTCTATCTGCAATACCAACAGGTCGAACTTCTTGGCATTCTCATCCAAAGTGTTTTTGGGCAACAATGGTGCTATCTCGGTGCTCAGTTTGTTTACATCCACCTCCGACAGATATACCCAAGCATCATCATCTTTGAAATGACTCACCGCTTCCCATTTCTCTCGCACACTGATATGGCTGTCAGAAAGTACCGATACTTGCTCTTTCAGCAATGCCTTTATCTCATCGTGCAGGCTCTTGGCATATTTGTCTTCTTGGTATTTTTGGTGCTGCAAATGGAAGGCTATCTTTGTTCTGAGAGCAAACAGTTTCTCGGTGAGAGATGGCATGACGGTGGCTTTCTGACCATCGGGGTTCTTGTCGAAATACTCAAAGTTCCTGCACCAATCGAAGATATAGAAGAATTCTTTGTCCTTTTCTGTGCCGAAGATGTCCTTTGACAGACGTGTGCCACGTCCTATCATCTGCATAAACTTGATTTTGCTCTTCACCGTCTTGAAGAACACCAAATTCAGTATGTCGGGAACGTCTATGCCTGTGTCGAGCATATCCACGGATACGGCTATCTGCGGATTCCCATCACGAATCTCAAACTTGTCGATGAGGTCTTTGGAGTACGTGACATAGTTGTCGATGAGCGCACAGAACTCCGCACCATATTCGGGATAGAGTTCATTAAACCGCTCCACTATCAACTCTGCGTGTCGGTGGTTGAAAGCGAAGATGATGGTCTTGCCGATACGCTCTCCACTCTGCACTGTCAGACCATTCTCCATCAGGTCTTGCAATACATGGTCGATGGTGTCTTTATTAAAGATATATTTGAATATCTCGTTGTTCTCGATGTTGCGGTGGTAGTCTTCATCGTCAATGGCTTTTCGTGCCTTTTCATATTCCCACACCCTTTCCAATTGTTCCTTTTCCTCGTCACTCAGGCTGTCATACTTGATACCTTCTTTCAGTATCAGTGAGCCACGTTTAAAACCTTTGTAGTTGACAAGATAACCATCTGCCACTGCGTCCTCCAACTCATAGGCATAGTTGGGTTGTCCCTGTTCCATCTGAAATGTCTCGTATGTGCTGCGGTCAACCTCGTCTCTCGGTGTGGCTGTCAGTCCTACCAACAGACCGTCAAAGTAGTTGAAGATGGCTGAGTATTTGCCGAAAATACTGCGGTGAGCCTCATCGATGATAATCAAGTCAAACCTACCTACGGAAAAGGCTTTCTCATCGGTGTCGATATAGTTTATCATCGTCTGATACGTGGAGAACGTGATACGTGCCGTGGTGTCGGGGTCTTTGTCCTCACTCAGTATCGAGGTGGTCATATTGGGCAGCAACTTGACGAAATTCTTGTGTGCCTGTGAAACCAACGGTATGCGGTCGGCAAGGAACAGTACGTTCTTCACCCATCCGTTGCGTGTCAGCACATCTACCAACGAGATGGAAACTCTCGTCTTTCCTGTACCTGTAGCCATGACCAATAAACCTCTGCGGTGCTTGGAATTGAAGTGCTCACAGACCGACTTAATCGCCATTTTCTGATAGTGGCGGTCGGTGATGCTGTCCTTCACGCTGAAGTCCGTGATGTCGTGTCGTTTCCGTTTTTGTATCAGCAACTCCAAGTCGCTCTCGGTATGGAAAGCATACAGTCTGCGTGGTGGGTAGCCCAAACCATCGATGATGTTGGTCTCAAAACCATTGGTGTAGTAGATGACAGGTCGTGTGCCATACCGCTTTTCCAAGCAATCGGCATACAGTTCTGCTTGGTGCTTGCCAATAAGAGGAGATTTGCTTGTTCGCTTGGCTTCCACAACAGCAAGAGGTAGTCCGTTGCTGCCAAAGAGCACATAGTCGCAATAGCCTTTGCCTTTTGTGGGAACAGTGAGTTCTTCCGCTGCAAATCGTTCATTTGCATACTCCTGTTGGCTTGCATTACTTATCGTGTATGGCATTCCCTCGACTTCCACCTCTATACAGGCTTTGGAGGGTTGTATTGCACCTTCGGTGTCAAGCACATCCCACCCTGCTTCTTTCAGCATGAGGTCGATATAGAGTTTGCGTGTCTCTGCTTCTGAGATATCGGTCGGAATCTCCACAACAGGTTTCTTGTCATCCACCGCTTCTTTGCTTGCTGTCTGCACGATGGTTGACTGCGGTGTCACCGTCACCTTGGTCGGTGTCAGACTTGGTGTCTGTGGTATCTTGGGAAGCAGGGTGTTGTCAAAGGGTACGACCTCTTTGATGAGGGTGAGTTTGAGCAGCATTGCTGCTACGACATTGTAGATGTTGAGCAGGCAGAAATATGATTCTCTCTTGGTCACAGGAATACCATGTGCACCGTTGTTACCAACCTTGCGCACATAGTGAGCAGCCATCATCACTCGCTCGTCTCCGATAAACCCACGGAAGACCTCGCTATCCACCAACTCAAACAGCGATGCCCTTTCGGGTATCTCGATGTTCTTCATCACATACAGCGACCTGACCATATACTCCAATGCTTTTCTTGCGCTGATGGCACTGAGGTCGGGATTGCTGACTTGCAATTCCTCGGCTGCCGAACAGAACTGATGCAGTTCGGTC
>OMXV01000007.1 GCA_900315075.1 uncultured Prevotellaceae bacterium
TACAAAAGTACCTAAAATAAAGCAAACCGCAAAATTGGAACCCGTTGATTTAACGTAATTTAAGATTTTTGGGTACAAATTAGTGAAAAACTCGGATAGATGAGGGAAATACCACTTACTCCTTATTTCACTCTGAATCCAATGATTCTCCTGACTTCCTCCAGTGTCTTACGGGCACTTTCGCGGGCACGTTCAGCACCCTCACGTGCAATCTTGTCGAGTAAGTCGGGATTGGAACTGTATTCCTTGATTCGTTCGCGGATGGGGGCAATAGCCTTGATGATGTCGGCGGCAATTTGCTTTTTCAAATCGCCATAGCGGAGTGTGCAGTCATTCCATTTCTCATCAAAATACTGATAAGTCTCCTCGTCGGAACATAAACGGAGGAAGGTAAAGAGGTTTTCAATCACTTCTGGACGTACGCTGTTGGGGGTCTGTGGACCTAAGTCGGTCACGGCTTTCATCACTTTCTTGCTGATCACCTTGTCTTCGTCAAGCAAGTAAATGCAATTGCCCTCGCTTTTGCCCATTTTCCCACTGCCATCAAGGCCAGGTACTTTCACGGCCTCACTGGCAAAGTAGAAGTTTTGTGGTTCAGGGAAGAACTCCACTCCATAGATATGGTTGAAGCGACGTGCACATTTGCGGGCCATTTCCATATTTTGTTCTTGGTCTTTACCAACAGGTACTTTCTGTGCACGGTGTTGCAGAATGTCGGCAGCCATCAGGGTGGGGTAGGTGAGCAGACCAGCGTTCACATTGTCGGGTTGCTTACGGGCTTTCTCCTTAAAGGTGGTCACACGCTCCAGCTCGCCTAAGTAGATGTTCATGTTCAGAAATAGGTACAGCTCCAGTGTTTCTTTCACATCACTCTGAATATAAACAGGTGCCTTCACAGGGTCAAGGCCACAGGCCAGGTATTCGGCTAATATGGCGCGAGCACTGTTCTGAATGTCATCAGGCTTGGGATGGGTGGTCAGGCTGTGCCAGTCGGCAATGAAAAACATACAATCATACATGTCCTGCATTTTCACAAAACTCTTCACTGCACCATAGTAGTTGCCTAAGTGCAGATGACCGGTCGGCCTGATGCCGCTTACTACTTTCTCCATTTGATTTTATAATTTTCTGTTAAAAACTGTCTTTTTTCCATGCAAAGTTACGTTAAATATCTATTATGACAAAAAAAACACCAGAAAATTTGGTGTTGTCATAAAATATGCCTACCTTTGCATCGCTTTTCAAAAAGGGCGTTTAGCTCAGCTGGTTTAGAGCATCTGCCTTACAAGCAGAGGGTCGGCGGTTCGAATCCGTCAACGCCCACTTGGGGTGATTCCCTGTGGTCCTTCGGGATTGCAGGGATTTTTTTGTGAGGTTATTTATAAGGTTATAAGGTTATGAGGTTATGAGGTTATGAGGTCTATTTAATAAGTGACACAATTCCTACGATGCCAAGACCTGTGAGACTTGCTGCACCACTGTAGAGCAAGATAGATTTCATTAGGTTGTGCTCACGTTGAGCTGGCTTGTCTGAGAATTGGAATGTTGTCTGCGAGCGGTAGGTCTCACCAGGGCGGAGTACGGTAGATGGGAAGTTTGTCTGGTTGGGACTGTCAGAGAAATGCATTGTCTCCATACAGATAGCCGACTGTTTGTTGTATGTTACACCTTTTTTCCCCACTAGTGTGCCATCCAGACCATTTGCGGTGTAGATTTGCAGGGCGGGTTCTGTGGTATAGACAGTGAGCATACGTCCGCTTTTCTCATCATATACTTTTGCTGCAGCTACGTTGGTTTTGCCTGGATGTTTCAGCAAAAAAGCGTGGTCGTAACCTTTGGTAATGCTCATTTGCTCGTCGTATATGTTGATGTCGGTGCCAACAGCTTTCATTGAGGTGAAATCAAATGGTGTATTCTTTATACGCATGAATTTTCCATCCACATTTTTCTTTTTATCGTAGGTGGCGATGTATTTGCTGTCGATTTGCAACTGATGGTCGAGAATCGTTGTTGAAGGGTTGCCCGAGAGGTTGAAAAATGTGTGATTTGTCAGGTTGAGCACTGTCGGTTTGTCGGTCGTAGCCTCGTAGTTCACTGTCAGTGCATGGTTATAGCTTAGGTGGTAGGTCACATTGACTGTCAGTGTGCCAGGGAAGCCATTCTCACCGTCTGCAGAGATGTATCTCAGCCGTAGGATGCTGTCGTTGTTTGCTACTACATCCCACACCTGATTGGCAAAGCCAGGGTTCCCACCATGTGAGATGTTGCTGCCTTTTTCATAGTTTTGAAGGTGGTATTCCTTGCCGTCAAGGTTAAACCGTGCACCTTTGATGCGACCGGCATAGCGACCTACTATGCTGCCAAAATTCTGTTTTTGTTGGTGATAATCATCAATGTTGTCGAAGCCTAACACCACATCTTCTATTTTGCCATCTTGGTCGGGTACCATAAGTGATACCAGACGAGCACCATAGTTGGTGATACAAGCTTCCATATTGCCATTCCGTAGGGTGTAGAGGGCGGTTGTCTTCCCTGCAACCTGCGAATGAAATCTTTCTGGATGAAGTCCAGAAAGTGTGGTGTCCTTTATTTGCAGACTTTGAGTCAGTCCGCTCATGTGGCGAATATAGGTAATGTGGTTGTCTGCAAAAGATGGTTGCCAGGATGCTACAAGCATCAGCAGGGCTATTAGTGCTTTCCTCATAGTTCGTGGTATTTAATTGTACACTCAATCGGTCAACATCTGGGGAGTTGACACAGCAAGGCGGCATAGTGGCTAACGAAAATTCCTGAATTATACAGTAATCTCGTAATTTTGTGTAAAATTAATAAATCCTACTGTAAAATTCTATTATTTAAATAATTTTAACGCTTTTTCCTGAGTCCAGAGCTGTTGCTTTTCATGGTTTTTTTGGAAGTTCCTCCGTCTGGTTATTATAATCCTTGTCCCAGTTCTCCAATATCTCCTTGTTGCGTTTCCGGGCTTTTTTGTTCAGTGGTTTCTTCTCGAACATGCTGAAGAAGTCAAATGTGGCAATGGCCTGGGATGGAGGGGCGTACAATGCAGCGTCTTTCACGGCATCTTTTACCACACTCTTAATGAGCGGGCGGTCCTCGCCATATACCACAACCTCATGCAAATGGATGGCTTTGGGAAGCAGCCAGATGGTATCACTCACTTCTTTTTTGTCCATCTTACGTTGTAGAAAACTAATATGACTGATGGTTAGGCTTTCAAAGGAATTGTTAAGGGTTACATGTCCCATTTTTGTGCTGACAGCGCTTTCCCCTTTGTTGGTCACTATCGTAGCTTTGTTTACCGGTTCGCCTGTCTCCTTGTCTATCAATACAAGGTGGGTTTGCGACATCGCCTCTCTGCCGCTGCCGAAAAGCAGCATCGTCAGTAATGTGATGAGATGGATACGATAGGATGACATAATATATTGATGTGTAGGTGAAAGAACTGCCAACAAGTTGAATGCTCTGCAAAAATATACCTTAATAACAATAAATTCATATAAAAGCCCCCTTTTTTATGATAAATTATAGACTTGCCTCACAATTTTTCATCTAATAACAGAAAACGGTTATTTGGCAAAAAAATGCTAATGGTATTTGAAAAGATTTTGATTATTTTTCTGACATATACCACTTTTTACCTACTTTTTTCTTACCTTTGCACGACTTTTCATGTGTGGGTAAATCAGAAGTCAATAAATACACTCTCAAACTCCCACCCCTCATGATATTTGTTTTTAGTTTTTAGTTGCAACTCCTAACTAAGAGAAACTTCTAACTCTTAACTCCTAAAACCATGGGCTTTTTCAAAACATTATTCGGAGGAAAAATAGATACTCCAGAAGAGAAAAAAGAAAAAGACGAGGCACGCGACCTCGAAGTGTTGATAAGTGATGGCATACGGGCTATGCGTACCCGTCATCCAGAACATGCCGTGAAATGTTTTAGGCATGCACTTGAAATAAAGGATGACCTACAAACGCGTGACTATCTGGCGCAAGCGCTCATACAGAATGATGAACTCCGACCGGCCATTGAACAGTTGGACATTCTCGCCGAGGCACAGCCTGACAATGTCGATATCCCCATTCTTAAAGCCAGGGTGGCATTTTTATTAGAGGATTATAATGCGATGGTGGCAGCATGTGAACAAGGCTTGCTCATCGACAAAGATAATGCCGAAGTCACTCTGCTCTATGGGCGTGCTGCAGTGGGACAGGGCGACGATGCCAATGCCGTGGCTATGTTCTCAAAGACCATTTTGCTCAACAACGAGGCGCTTGATGCCTATCTGTTCCGTGGACAGGCTTTCCTCCGTCAAGGTGATGTGGAGGGGGCTGCCGATGATGCCGACCATCTGATAGAGATAGCACCGCAAAACGAAGATGTGTTGCTGCTCAAGGCTCATGTGCTGAAGGCGCAGGAGAAAACCGACGAGGCAATTGCTATCTACTCCCAGATGATCGACGGCAATCCTTTCTGCGCGGTAGCCTATCAGGAGCGTGCAGAACTCAAAAGGACTATAGGTGATGAAAAGGGAGCCGAAGAGGATTTGGAGAAACTGAAGGAATTTGCCCCAGCAGGTGACGGTGAGGATATGGAAGAGAAAGTCCGCCAAGCCTACCGCAACAACAACCCATTCGGATTAGGGTAGGTTTAAATTGGAGATTGAAGATTAAGAGTAGTTAAAGGGTAGTTAAAGGGTAGTTAAAAAGTAGTTAAAGGGACAATACCATTGAAGATTGAAAATTATTCTTCTCATGAATATCTTTCTTCGTATGCAACGGTTTTGCCGTTGCCGTCAACACCCGTTTCGAGAGCGGCAGAAGTATTCTCTCACCTCTCACCCCTTACCACTAAGATACTCCTACCTCCTAACTAAAACACCCCCTCACCCCTTACCTCTAATAGCTTGTGCCTCTCAAATCTATTGCTCTTATTTGTAGGATTTGTATAGATTTGCAAGATTTCTGCCCCGAAAGGGGCACTCCTAATTCCTGCATTCATGTTCATTTACGGCAATTTGCGTTCAAAAGCTAAAATTCTACGGAGGTGGGGAGTATGAGGAGGTTTTTCTATCTTTTTGTGGGTGCCTTTGGCACTTTTTCCATTTTCTTTTTTCTTTCTTTTTATTCTTTTTCTTAAGCGAAGCGTTTTTTTATCTTATTCATTTTCACAACCACCCCGCCCCCCTCATCTATTCTACGGACTTTTAGGACTTTTAGGACTGTTCGACCTTGGTTCTTTCCGTAGATACATACCCAGTGTATGTCCGAAATGGTAGTTAAAAGGTAGTTAAAGAGTAGTTAAAAGGTAGTTAAAGGGACAATACCATAGCCAGTCACTCCTAACTTCTAACTCCTAACTTCTAACTCCTAACTAAAACACCCTCTCACCTCTTACCTCTAATTTTTTTAAAAAAACTATCAAAATGTTTGCATAATTCAAATTTTACTTATAAATTTGCCCCCGAAATACGTAAATCAAGACAAAATGACAATTTTTTGCGCATACGAGTTTTCCTATTATTACTTTGCAAGCAATTGTGAAGCGGGAACTTGCGCATAGATTTCAATCATAAGCAAAAAGGACGATTAAAGTCAGACAATTTCCCGCTTCACATATAGAGGCGGGAATTTTGTTGTTACAAAGACCTTATACTCCAAGTCTTGTATGTTGCTGTATCACAGCGGTCCATAATTTAAGAACTCAAGAACTCATAAACCCAAGAAACAAATAACTTGTCAACTTGTCAACTCGTTAACTCGTCAACTTTAAAATCATGAAACGTATAGCCATTCAGGGTCGAATAGGGTCGTTCCACGACATCGCCGCACACTTGTATTTCGAGGGCGAGCAGGTGCAGATCATCTGCTGTGCCACCTTCGAGGAAGTCTATGACAATATCCGGCGCGACCCCACAGTGATAGGAATGACGGCCATCGAAAACACTATCGCAGGAAGTTTGCTCCATAATTACGAATTGTTGCGTGACTCGGGCACCACTGTGGTCGGTGAGCATAAATTGCATATCAAGCACTGCCTCTGCTGCTTGCCCGACGACGATTGGGACACCATTCAAGAAGTGCATTCCCATCCCGTGGCCCTTATGCAGTGTCGGGGATTTCTCAGCAGTCATCCTCAGTTCAAGGCAATTGAAACGGAAGACACTGCCGGGGCAGCCGAAAACATCATGGCACATACCATGCGGGGATGCGCGGCCATCTGCCATGCTTCGGCAGCCGAACTCAATGGCATGAAAGTGCTTGAGGACTCCATTGAGGATAACAAGCATAACTTCACACGTTTCCTCGTGGTTTGCGACCCTCGAAAGGCTGATTTCATGCGCCCTCTCGACAAGACCGACAAGTCCTCGCTTGTCTTCTCACTGCCTCATGAGGAGGGTTCGCTGTCGAAAATCCTCACCATTCTCTCATTCTACAATATCAACCTCACCAAAATACAGTCGTTGCCTATCATCGGTCATGAGTGGGAGTATCTGTTCTATGTTGACGTGACCTACAACAATCTCATTCGTTATCGCCAAAGCATCGATGCCATTACACCGCTGACAAAGGAACTGAAAATATTAGGAGAATATCAAAATGGAAGACAGACAAATTAACATACAACCCGCCGACAGGCTTAGCCTCGTGCAGGAGTATTACTTTAGTCGGAAACTCAAAGAGGTGGCACAACTCAATGCCGAGGGGCACGACATCATCAGTCTTGCTATCGGAAGTCCTGATATGCCTCCCTCGCCGCAGACCGTGCAGACACTCTGCCAGGTGGCCAACCGTCCCGATGCCCATGGCTATCAGCCTACGATGGGTACGCCCGAACTGCGACAGGCCATGGCTGGGTTTTACAAACGATGGTATGATGTGACGCTCGACCCAGCAAAGGAAATTCTCCCGCTCATCGGCAGTAAAGAGGGAATTTTGCATGTCACGTTGGCTTTTGTCAATCCAGGTGACGCTGTCCTTGTTCCCAATCCGGGATATCCCACCTACACATCACTGAGTAAACTGCTCGGTGCCCGCATCATCAATTATAATCTGAGGGAGGATAATGGATGGCAACCCGATTTCGACGAACTGGAGCAGATGGACCTCACCAATGTGCGACTGATGTGGACAAACTATCCTAATATGCCCACAGGAGGGGATGCCCAAATCGAGACATACGAGCGACTCGTGGATTTTGCTTGCCGACATGGCATCGTGGTGGTCAACGACAACCCCTATTCCTTCATCCTCAACCGCCATCCTATTTCTCTCTTGCAAGTGCCTGGCGCTAAGGAGTGTTGTATCGAGTTCAATTCCATGAGCAAAAGCCATAATATGCCGGGATGGCGTGTGGGATTGTGTGCCACCAACCAGCAGTTCATCTCATGGATTCTCAAGGTAAAAAGCAATATCGACAGCGGTACATTTCGTGGAATACAACTTGCGGCGGCTCAGGCATACGCCAACGACGAAGCATGGCATCAGCAGGCCAACTACGACACCTACCGCCGTCGTCGCGACATTGCCGAGGAAATCATGCGCACCCTCGGCTGTACCTACGATCCCAAACAGGTGGGTATGTTCCTCTGGGGAAGAATTCCCGACCAGTACGACGATGCCGAGACACTCACCGAGCGGGTGCTCCACGAAGCAAGGGTATTCATCACGCCAGGCTTCATCTTCGGCTCTAATGGCCGCCGCTACATCCGTATCTCGCTCTGTGCAAAGGATGAGAAAATGCGCGAGGCTCTCCACCGCATCCAAACCGTCTTCGCCAAGAATAATTAACAACTAACAGAAGTATTATCAAACCTTATCATACCACTCCCTTCTCCCCTTGGAGAGGGGTTGGGGGTGAGGCTTTAAATCTCAAATCATAATGGAATTAGAATTAACCCCCCTACAACTCCCCAGCGACTTAGAACGCCCTAAAGTTATCGCCGGACCCTGTTCCGCTGAAACCGAGGAGCAAGTGATGACCACAGCACATCAGTTGGCCGACAAAGGATGCCATATCTTTAGAGCTGGTGTGTGGAAACCCCGCACCAAACCCGGTGGCTTCGAAGGACATGGTGAGAAAGCCCTGCCCTGGATGAAGCAAGTGAAAGAAGAGACGGGCATGCTTGTCACCACCGAGGTGGCCACGCCAGAGCATGTCGAACTGGCTCTCAAATATGGCATCGACATCCTGTGGATTGGTGCTCGTACTTCTGCAAACCCCTTTGCCATGCAGGCGCTCGCCGATGCCCTCAAGGGTGTCGATGTGCCAGTGATGGTGAAAAATCCTATCAACCCTGACCTCGAACTGTGGATTGGTGCCTTGGAACGTATCAACCAGGCTGGTGTCACACGATTGGCAGCCATACACCGTGGTTTCTCCAGCTACGACAAGAAAATCTATCGTAACCTGCCTATGTGGCAGATTCCCATCGAGTTGCGCCGTCGCATTCCATCACTGCCCATTATTTGCGACCCCAGTCATATCGGTGGACGCCGCGAACTGATAGCACCACTTTGTCAGCAGGCAATGGACCTCGGTTTCGATGGTCTTATCGTTGAGGCACACTGCGAACCCGACAAGGCCTGGAGCGATGCCAAGCAGCAGATAACGCCCGATGTACTCGACTATATCCTCTCATTGCTTGTCATCCGTGACGAGAGTGTCACCACCGAGGGAATCACCGAACTGCGTAAGCAAATCGACGAACTCGACAATCAATTGATGAACCTCCTCTCAAAGCGTATGCGGGTGTGCCGTGAGATTGGTCAGTATAAAAAAGAGCACAATATGACTGTGTTACAGCCAGTGCGTTATGGCGAAATTCTCGACAAACGTGGAGCACAAGGCTCGCTTTGCGGCATGGATGCTGAATTCGTAAAGCGTATCTTTGAAAACGTACACCAGGAGAGCGTGCGGCAGCAAATGGAAATCATCAACCAGTAAAGGAGGTGATCTCTCACCTCTCGTCTCTTACCTCTCACCACTCACCACTAAAAACTCACAAACTCACATGCGAATCTTAGTTATGGGAGCAGGGAAAATGGGAAGCTTTTTTCTCGACCTGCTCAGTTTTGAACACGAGACAGCGGTCTATGAGAAAGACCCGCGACGGATGCGGTTTACTTACAACACTCAGCGGTTTACCGACCTGGAGGAGGTAAGGGCGTTCCGTCCCGAACTGGTTATCAATGCGGTGACAGTGAAATATACCATCCCTGCATTCGATGAAATACTTCCATACCTGCCCGAAGACTGTATCCTCAGTGATATAGCATCGGTGAAAACGGGCCTGCTCGACTATTATAAAAGTACCGGACGGCGATTTGTCTCTACGCACCCGATGTTTGGTCCTACTTTCGCCAACTTGCAGCAACTCAGCGAGGAGAATGCCATTATCATCACCGAAGGCGACTATATGGGACGTATCTTCTTCAAGGACCTCTATCGTCGGCTTGACCTCAACATCTATGAATACACCTTTGAGGAGCACGACCGTACGGTGGCTTACTCGCTGAGTATCCCGTTTGTGAGCACCTTTGTCTTCGCGGCAGTTATGAAACATCAGGATGCGCCGGGCACCACCTTCAAACGTCACATGCGCATCGCTAAGGGTGTGCTCAACGAAGACGACTACCTGCTCCAGGAGGTGCTTTTTAATCCCTATACCCACGACCAGGTGGCGCAGATACGCACCGAACTGAAAGACCTCCTCCATATTATCGACACTAAGGATGCTGAAGGCATGAAGGCCTACCTCGCCAAAATCCGCGAAAATGTTAAGAGGGACATTTCTTAGGGGTGAGAGGTGAGAGGTAAGAGGTAAGAGATTACCTCTGTTGCTTTCACCCATTTGCCCATAGCGCCCGCAGTGCATTTCTCTCACCCCTCACCTCTTACCTCTTACCTCTCACCTCTCACCTCTAAAATCACCTCTTACCACTTACCCCTCACCCCTTACCTCTAACTACTAAACATGCTCTCTCTCCTCCTCACGTCGCTCTTCACCCTCGTCCAGATAAACTGCGAGAATCTTTTCGATACGCAGCACGACGAGGGGCATAACGACTATGAGTATTTGCCAACTTCCGACCGCAAATGGGACAACCATAAATATTGGGAGAAACTGTCGAATATCTCGCGGGCTATCATCTCTTGTGGGGAAGGGGAGGATGGATGGACTTTGCCCGATATGGTGACACTCTGTGAGGTGGAGAACGACACGGTCATGCGCGACCTCACTCGGCGTTCACTACTCCGTGAGGCACATTATGAATATATCATGACCGAGAGCAATGACGAGCGTGGAGTGGATGTGGCATTGTTGTATTCACCCTTCTCCTTTGCCCTCCTCAACCATTATTCGCTGCGGGTGCCTGCCGTAGAGGGGAGGCACGACACCCGTGATGTGCTCTATGCCAAGGGACTGATTATCACGGGTGATACACTCCATGTGCTGGCAGTCCATGCGCCCAGCCGCATCGGTGGCAAGGCGGCGGAGCGACATCGGCAGGCGCTCGCCCAACTGCTCTGTGCAACAGTCGATTCCATCCGCAGTGTCTCTCCTGATGCGTGTATCCTGCTCTCTGGCGATTTCAACGATGAGGCCGGGGGGAAGTCGCTAAAAGTTCTTTCTTCCTCTGGCATACAAAACCTGTCAGCGGACGCCCGGGGTGCAAATGGTGCCCGTGGCACCTATAAATACAAGGGACACTGGGGAAGTCTCGACCACATCTTTGCCGTTGGTCGCATACAACAGTGGTGCATAGCATGCCGTATCAACGACCCGCAATTTCTCTTGGAGGAGGATGAGAAATATGGTGGCTGCCAGCCCCGCCGCACCTACATCGGCCACCGCTACC
The DNA here is from genome assembly GCA_900315075.1 of uncultured Prevotellaceae bacterium. GTDB lineage: Bacteria > Bacteroidota > Bacteroidia > Bacteroidales > Bacteroidaceae > Prevotella. Next base: position 10,887 of record OMXV01000007.1, read on the forward strand.
ATGGCGGAACCAGCGACCATCTCCCCCTTGTAGCCACATTCCACCTGCCGCCTCTGTAGGGACGCGACGTGTCCGCGTCCGCTCCCCCCAATAACAGATTACCATCTGATATTCATGGAGGTATGCTGGAGGATTGGCTAAATCGTGGTTTTTTTATTAGATTTAGCAGCCTTGACAATTTGTTCGTACCATCCAAAGGATGACCTTTTTGGGCAATGATATATATGGATAATTTTGATTACCTACTTATAGATTATTCAATTCAAGTTTCGCAAGTGAATATGCAATTATAATAATCTGTATTTATGATGGTTATAGAATGTAAAGCCAATTTTGGGGGCAAGGACGGCCTGAAAGGCCAGAAGAAGGGCAAAAGAGTCATCATATTTATAAAGCTTTTGCCCCTTCAGGGCGAGTTTTCCCTTTCACACTATAAACCCAGGGCGTTGCCCTGGGCTGATTGCTCGTTGGCCTTTAGATAAATCGCTCACACTCAGTAAACAGAAAGCAAGCTTTCGTTTACTTCGCTTAATCGCGATTTTCAGGCCGTCTGAGTATAAATGCACTTGCGAAACTTGAATTTTGGGTCCACTTTAAAAAGTCGGTATTGACAATCATTGTAGGGACATACCCCGTGTATGTCCGCTTATTTTAGCTCTGTTTGCGAACACAAATAATATTTTCGGACATACACAGGGTATGTCCCTACGACTAATCACTTTTTAAAGTGGGCTCAATTATTCAATTTAAGTGTATGTCCGATGATACCCGTGAACGAGTTGAGAAAACTAAAAACTATGGTGTACTCGTAACTATTTACATTCTACGGAGGTGAAGAGTATGAAGAGGCGACCTTTGGTCGTGGAGAAAAAGAAAAAAAGTACATGTTTTGCCCGTTAGAATATCCTCCCTTTACTCCCTTCCTCCGTAGATAAGTAAACCCAGAGAACACTTCAGTAGAGCATGCAGAACTCCTCTTTGGTCAGTGGGTCTGCGACAAGTCTCGTGATAAAAAGGGTGGGAAACTTCAGCTAACTTAAAAATACTAATACCTTGTCAACTCTAAAAAAATGAACCAAAATGAACCAATCATTTTTGATTGGCTTATGATGGAAAATGATTATTTTTGCACATTGCATAAGCAAAACAAATATCCAGCTCACAAAGTGCGGTCTTTGAAATAAGTTTTCTCTTTGTACATCGTATGAAGATAGGTTCGCTTCTCGGGAAAAATAAAAAATCTTCGTGATTTATTTTGTTTTTCGCCCGATTTGTCCTATCTTTGTCCCTGTCTTCGGAGTCATTTCGATGACAGACATCGAGGAGAGCTAAAAGCTTCACTTGTCAGAGAATCTGCAAAATTCAATGTAACAAAAGGTGAAAGGCTGAAGGCTACTTCTCCCATAGTATGTATTTATGGGCCATTCCTCCCTGCTATGGGAGAAATGTATTCATACATATAACTATGGGTGTGAGCTGGTTTCATTCTTTTTTGTTACGGGTATTGCAGAACCTTCTGACGGAGAACGAAAGAAGGCTCACACCCGCTTTTGTGTCTTGGGACGTGCAATATCCAACAAACAAAATAATGAACAATATGGACAATATCTTAAACACTCTTGCTATTGATGATCCTATGATTAAGAGTCATCGGATTGATGATCATTCTGTTTTTGGTGATTATGGAAAAGCAGAGGATCGGGTGACATCTGCCCTGCTAATTATTCTCCGACTGGCAGGTAGAGACCTGATTGACAGGTTAATTGATAAATTTGGAGGTGAGGGTAAAAACCCTGAACCTGAAATCTTGACACAAGTGACACTGAGAGGTGCCAATGTCAAAGGGAATGAACCAGTGGCCGATGGATTAATTATCAGTGACTATGCCTACAAAATTGTCATTGAGTCGAAAATTGCTCCTTTCAAAAATAATCTAAAACATAATTTAGAACAACTTGAGAAGTATAGCAATCTTATTTCGGGTAATGAAAATGAATACATTCTTTATATCACGCCTGACAAGAATAAGCCAGAAGAATTAAAAGAGTATTTCAACTGGCTTAACTGGGATGACATCGTTGAATTGTTGAGTGAATACGTTCTGGGTATTGATAATGCTTTGCTCATATTCTTGATAAAGGAGTTTATAAAACTCATTGGCAAACTCGTTTTAGGTAGGAATGGGCGAAAAGGAGTTGAAAAGGAAAAGAAGGAAACAGAAATAATCGCCGAAACCAAAATGGAATCCCAAACCGACCTGCCAGATAAGAATAGCAACGTTGATGATGAAAAAGTGCTGGTCGTTGGTGGCAGATGGGGGGAGGATGTTGCCGTCAAGTATGATTTCTATGCCTGTCAGCCTGATCGTTTCTTCATCCCTACAAAGTATATGGCATTCTACTATGACAATCGCATCAAGTATCTCTTTGAAATTATCCTCAAAGAAGATTGGATAAGTGATTTAAGTGACAAAAAATGGGGTATTGACCCAGATTATTTTATTCATTACGATACAAAATATAATACAGAGGAACACAAAGAACGAGAATTGTTTAAACTGAGATTAGTACATATTTTCAAGGATGGAGGTATTATCAATGATTCAAAGGACAAAAATGGTAAAAATTGTGCCTTTACACAAAGGCAAAGATATACCACATACAATAAAATCATGTCTGCAAAATATACTTCTGAATTATAAAAAGAAAAAGCCGAGGCGCTTTAAAGGCGGTAGGCAAAACTAAACAAATATAAACTATGAAAAAAGTATTATTTCTAACGATGATGGCTATAACAGCCGTATTGGTATCATGCGGATCAGGTGACAAAAAAAACGAAGGATCTAAAGGATCTGAAGCCAATGAAGTCACAACGACTGATCCGGCTTTGAATTGTGAAGGTTTAGATTTGTCAGAATACATTTCTGTGGAGAGTGTTTCTAAACCTACATTAGTCCCTGATGAAGATTGGCCGAGTTATAAATCTCAGGTTTCAATTACTGTCAAATTGAAACTCATCAAGAAACTTGAAGCAAGAAGAACTGATAAATATGGAACAGTTAGAGTAGATTGTATTGATTTATGCGACGAGAATGAAACATTAATAGAAAAAGCCGAAGCTTATGATAAGTTAGAATCTCTAATAGGAGTTGAGCCAGGAAAGATTGTTACAATAAATGCAAGTACAAAGGGATATGACAACCCTGAAGCAGAAAAACTATTATCCAGAATCAAGAAAGCTCGTGTAAACACCTTTTCACAAAATTTCGAATTTGGAAAAGACGAAAAAATAAGTGACGAAGAGCAAGAAGAATCTTCTGAAGAGACAGAAGAATAATAGGATATGATAATGAAGTCATCACAGAACGAATGGCTGTGATGGCTCTAACATAGCATTCTTCAAATAACAGAAAAACAATACGTATGAAAAATATAATATTGATTGTAATGGCAATATTTGCCATTAGTCTTATTAGTTGTAGTGATAAGCCCTCCAACTCTGGTGAAAAGGAAAAAGAGGGCACAGAAACGAAGTCGTCAAAGGACAAACTCTCTGATGATGAAAGTTCCACCGACCTAATCGATGCAACTACTTTGGACGATGAAGAAGAAATAGCTGACAATGAAGATGCCGATATAGAAGAAGACGGTGATATTGACGAGGATAATGCCGACAATGACGATGATTCTGCCAATAACAGTAAAACATCTTCATCCTCCACGGATTACGATGATTTGTTAGATTCCTATGAGAAATATGTTGACAAATATATCGCGTTGCTGAAAAAAGTAAAAGCTGGTGATACAAGTGCCATGAATGAGTATCCCGAAATGCTTGAAGAAGCTCAAAATTTAAGTGAAAAGATTCAGAATGCTACGGGAGAATTAACTTCAAGTCAAATTGCAAAATACCAGCGGATCAGTAACAAGATGTTGAAAGCTGCTCAGGAATTACAATAAGAAATAAGGCCAAAATCACAGAACTTTAGTAAATGAGCATTTATTCTTAGATACTGGTCTCATTCCTGACATACCCCGTGTATGTCCGTATTGAGAACAATTTGTTTCTTAGTATCTATTTATTCTGAATGGGGACGCGCCTATCATGGTGCGCCCTATTTTTTTGCTCCTCATACTCCTCACCTTCGTAGAATTTGCAAAAGCTATTAGTGGCAAGGGGTGAGAGGTGAGAGAATACTTCTGCCGCTCTCGAAACGGATGTTAACGGCAACGGCAAAACCGTTGCATACGGAGAAAGATATTCATCAGACATCGTCTGATAATTTTCCATCTTCAAATATCGCGCAAACCGAATGCAATGAAGCTCGCTTCTATTGCTGAGGTGCAGCCGATATTCATGCGAAGCATAATTTTCCATCTTCAATGGTATTGTCCCTTTAACTACTTCTTAAATACTCTTTATCTACGGACATACACAGGGTATGTCCCTACGGCTGCACAGCATTTGTCTTTTTAACTACCCTTTAACTACCTTTTTAATTCTCCCTGATACACGGTGCGAGGATGTCCCAGCCCTTGGCATGGATGTAGGCATCGCGGGAGCCTTTGGGCACATAGATGACCGGGTAGCGTTTCTCAAGGTCGTAGTGGAAAATATACGAGTCGTCATTCTTATATGCTGGTGGGATGGGCGACTCGCAATAGATGGTGTCGATATCAGAGTTGAACGACCATAGGCCAAATGCTTTCACCTGATGGGGGATGGTGAGGGTGTCGCGATGAAAACCATCAAACGTCTCGTCCGACATTTTATCGACGCTGCGGGGGAAGAAAGCCGTCACGCTACCCATAATCATTTTGTTGGTGCGCGTCTCGATAATGGCGTTGCAGTTGTTGCGACTGTCATAGACAGGGTTTCCGGCATCCACCGTCACCTTTGTCAGATGGCAGTTCCCACCAAACGTCGTGGCAGCGAGCGACGTGACACTGGCAGGGATGAAGACCTCGCGGAGGTCGCAAGAATGGAAACCATGATGCCCTATCTTCTCCACTTTCCGGGGGAGGTCAACATGTTGCAGGGCACGGCAAAAAGAGAATGCCCAGTCGTCAATCAGTTTGATGGAGGAGGGCAACGTGATGGACTTTAGTCTAAAACACTCCTCAAATGCACTGGTGTTGATGGTTTGAATACCAGTGAAGAACCGCAGTTCGTCAAAGGTCTCTATCTCATTGTTGGCGATGAATGCCGAGCCTAATGTCTCTACTTTTGTCGCCTCTTGGATAGACAGTTCATGGTCGCCGTCGCAGTCCCACCATGCCACGCAGATCCTTTTCACCTCTGGGTCGCTGAAGCGGATGTTCGTAGTCATAAGCCCGAAGACTGTTCCCCATTGTTCCCATCGGCGGTAATGATAACTATAATTAGTATTATTGTCAGCAGTCTTTAGGTCCATTCCTCCCTCTTTTAGTTGCTTCCCATGGAGAATCTGCGCTATGTCGATTGGGGAGATGAAAATGGCGGAGAGTTGGGGACAGTTGACAAAGGGCAGACTTTCCTCGGTCATGTTGGTCTGGGGGAGTCTCGACTCAAAGACCACGGTGTGCAGGTAGGGGCAGTCTTCAAGGATATGGTCGCCGATGCCCGCCACCGTGCCGGGGAAGGTAAACCACTCCAAGGCGGTATTGCGGAAGGCGTCGTGGCGGATAAACCGCACCTTGTTGGGGATGCGGACCGACTGCAGGTGGATGCAGTTGCGGAAGGCCTCGGCATCGATAGCCTCCAGCCCCGTGAAATATTCCAGCTCGTCGAAGGTGCGTATGTTGGTGTCGCCGGTGAAGACACGGCCCAGGCTATCCACGGCCGCAGCCTCGTCGTAACTCAGTTCACCGTCGTGGTCGGTGTCCCACGCTGCCACACATTTCTGCTTGACGGCGGGGTCGGCAAAGCCGATAATCTCGTGGTTGAGGATGCGCAGTTGCAGTTGTTGTTCGGCGGCATCACGCTGAAGGCGCGACACCTGCCAGACTAAAAGACCGATGATGCCAGCCACAAGGAGGGCTGAGGCACCCCACAGCAGGTATTGGCGGCGACGGCTGTTAAGGTCTTTCAGCAGTTCGTCCATCTGCTGGTAACGCTGGTCGATGGGCTGCAGACAGCGTGTGATAATGCGGCGGTAGTTGCGCCCTTTTAGTCCCATTTCCTGTATGATGATGCCCAGGGCGTAGATGTCGTTGCGTACGTCGGCCACGGAGCGTTGCAACTGTTCTGGCGGCATATAGCGTAGCGTGCCTGCCGGCTGTTTGAGGATGGCATGGCTATTGGTGTCGGCCAGTCCGAAGTCGATGATTTTCACATAGTCGCCGTTGTGGGTGACCATGATGTTCGAGGGTTTCAGGTCGCGGTGTACCACCTGCTGCGAGTGGATGTAGGCGATGCCCTCGGCGATTTCGCGGAGGATACGCTGCCGCTCTTGTAGCGAGGGGTTTTCGGCGAGGTAGGCCGTCAGTGTGCGGCCGTCGATCCACTCTGCCACGATGCAGCGTGTAGGACCTCTCTCGGGTAGCGTCACTTCCTCGATGCCCGTCACCTGCATCACGGCACTGTGCTGCAAGGTGATGGAAATCTCAAACTCCTTGCGCAGCATCTGCTGGTAGGCGGCATCGGCGGTATGGGCGACCTTGAGGCACTTCAACAGATACCACCGTCCGTAGCGCTTGGCCTTAAAGAGGTCGCAAGTACCGGAGGATGGCAGTAACTCCATCTCGGTGAAGTCGCTATGGATGCCCTCGTATTCGGTGGTGATATAGCCTGAAGTGTCGTCGGTCATGATTAGTCACGAATTTGAGAATTTACGAATTGGTTTTAACGAACACGAATTACTCGAATAGAACGAATTATACTCTTTTGTCGAATTGTTGGAATTTGAGAATTATTATCGCCCAGATAATTCCAATTCGCTAATTCGTGATATTCTTGCATTTCTCGACAAATCTGATTCCGCCTTGTTTGCCGCAGACGTAATTGACGGGTGGGCGGTCGCCCTGAAGAAGATGGCTGAGGTAGAGTGGTTCGCCCTCGATGATGAGGCGGCAGGAGAAGGTGTCGCCTTGCAGCAGGCGAGTGTTCGCCGATGCAATGACAACAAACTGTGTGTCGCCTAAATAGCGGATATGACACTCACGGTCGGGTAGCCAATAGAGTGTCAGTTCGTCATCGGGGGCAAGGTCTTCAGCCACGTCGAGGTAATTGCTGATGATGATATTGCTTGGTGGGGTGTCGGAGGATGACGAATGTTCGCAGAACAGCTTGTAATCAGCGTAGCCTAAGAACTGTGCCAACGTGTTGAGGGTGCGCAGGCTGGGGGCGTACTCATAATTCACATAGCCCCAGACACGTTTTAGGGTGGTGAGGCTGAGGAGTACGTGGGTGCGAGCGAAAATCTGCTCATGCAATTCCTCGAAATCCTTTGGCGTGCGCACTTCATGGCGTAGCATACCCTCAATGGCATGGCATAGGTCCTGATAACTATTGTCGATTGGATGCATAATTCTTTGAGTTTATGAGTTTTTTTAGTTTATTCAAGTTCTGCAAATTTTGTAAAGTCGATGCCATAGGCATCAGATAGGGGTAGTCAGCTGCATACCTAAAGGCATGCCCGCTTGGCAACGATTCTTCAATCCTGCCAATGAATCGGCTGACAAATTGTTGCTATTTTGATGAGTAAGATATTGAATTGCAAAAATAATGAAAGTTGAGAAAACTGCCAAATTATTAGGGTGTTATTTACCTCAAATCTCAATCCTCAAATCTCAATCTCAAATCTATATAGGAGCCCACTTTAAAAAGTCGGAATTGGCAATCAACGTAGGGACATACACAGGGTATGTCCCTACAAAAGAACCAAGGTCGAACAGTCATTAAAGTCCTAAAAGTCCGTAGAATAGATGAGGGGGGCGGGGTGGTTGTGAAAATGAATAAGATATTTAAGTTTTTGAATGCGAATTGCCGTAAATGAACATGAATGCAGGAATTTGAGACGATGCTGCTCGCATCGAATTCCTCACGAACATAATTATAATCACGAATTAGAGAATTTGAGAATTATATAATAATGACACCACAAATTACCTCCCTTCGGCAAGTGGGTCTGCGACAAATCTTGTGATATAAAATCTTAGCCAAATAGAATTCTCTAATTCGATAATTCGGGATATGATTATTCTACGGAGGAAAGGAGTAAGAGGAGTAACGATATTAAACCTCCTCACACTCCTCACCTCCATAGAATTTTAGCTTTTGAACGCGAATTACCATAAATTGTCCTTGGTTGGTAACATAAAATGCATGAATTTTCAATTCTCAATCTTCAATTTTATTTTGGTACGTTTTTTGATATCCATTATTGTAACCGTACTCCTCATGTGGGGGATGCACATAGATGGCGGTATTTAGGGCTAAAAGAAAAAAAAACTCATAAATCATTGCTATATCATTTTTTTTATCTATTTTTGCATCCTAAGATTGAAACGGTGCGAATAATAATACAGTAATTATACAAATCAGACATGTTTGAAAATTTAAGCGACAGACTTGAACGTTCATTTAAGATTCTCAAGGGTGAGGGAAAAATCACTGAAATCAATGTAGCTGCCACACTAAAAGATGTGCGCCGCGCATTGTTAGACGCCGACGTAAACTACAATGTAGCAAAGAGTTTCACCGATAAAGTGAAACAAAAAGCCATGGGTATGAATGTGCTCACGGCAGTCAAGCCAGGACAACTGATGGTGAAGCTCGTACACGACGAACTCGCCGAACTGATGGGTGGAGAGACGGTAGGAATCAATTTGAAAGGCCGTCCCGCTATTATCCTTATGTCGGGCCTCCAGGGTTCGGGAAAGACCACCTTCAGTGGCAAGCTGGCCAATATGCTGAAGCGCAAACAACATAAGAAACCACTCCTCGTGGCCTGCGACGTTTACCGTCCAGCTGCTATCGAGCAGTTGAAGGTGGTGGCAGCTCAGGTGGAGGTGCCCGTCTATTCCGAGGATGGTAATAAAGATGTGGTGCAGATTGCCAACAATGCCATCCGCGAGGCAAAGGCAAAAGGTTACGACGTGGTCATCATCGATACCGCCGGACGTCTGGCTGTGGATGAGGACATGATGCAGGAGATTGAAAACCTCAAGAATGCCGTCACTCCCGACGAGACGCTCTTTGTGGTTGACTCAATGACAGGTCAGGATGCTGTCAATACCGCCAAGACTTTCAACGAACGTCTCGACTTCGATGGTGTGGTACTTACCAAACTCGATGGTGACACCCGTGGTGGTGCCGCATTGTCTATTCGCACCGTGGTCACCAAACCTATCAAGTTTATTGGTACAGGTGAGAAGATGGAAGCTATCGACGCTTTCCATCCGGCACGTATGGCCGACCGTATCCTCGGCATGGGCGATGTGGTCAGTCTCGTGGAGAGGGCGCAGGAGCAGTTTGATGAAGAGGAGGCACGCCGTCTTCAGAAGAAGATTCAGAAAAACAAGTTCGACTTCAACGATTTCATGGGCCAGATTCAGCAAATCAAGAAGATGGGTAACATCAAGGAATTGGCATCCATGATTCCGGGTGTGGGAAAATCAATCAAGGACTTGGATATCGACGATGATGCATTCAAGGGTATAGAGGCTATTATTCAGAGTATGACGCCAAAGGAGCGCTCAAACCCTGAAATCCTCAACCAAAGTCGTCGTGTACGTATCGCAAAAGGTTCGGGAACCAACATCCAGGAGGTCAACAAACTTATCAAGCAGTTTGATCAGACCAGGAAGATGATGAAGATGATTACCAACCAATCCAAGATGAGCATGATGATGAATGCCATGAGGGGAAAAATGCCCAACATGCCAGGAATGCCCGAAATGCCAAAGTAGATTAGTTGACGAGTTGACAAGTTGACGAGTAAACAAGTTAATAGCACTGCAAACACCCCCTCAATTCGCCAACTCATCAACTCATCAACTCATCAACTAAGAAAACAATTACCTTGTCAACTTGTCAACTCGTCAACTTGTCAACTCGTCAACTCATCAACTAAGAAAACAATTAACTTGTCAACTTGTCAACTCGTTAACTTGTCAACTCATTAACTCATCAACTAAGAAAACAATTAACTTGTCAACTCGTCAACTCGTTAACTTGTCAACTAGAAAAAAATATGACATTAATTGATGGAAAGGCCACTGCTGCGGCCATCAAACAAGAAATAGCAGAAGAGGTTAAGCAAATCCTCGCTCGCGGAGGTAAACAACCGCATTTGGCTGCCATACTCGTGGGACACGACGGCGGCTCGGAGACATACGTAAAAAACAAGGTCATCGCTTGCGAGACCTGTGGTTTTAAGTCTACACTTATCCGCTTCGAGGATGATGTGACAGAGGAAGAACTCTTGGCAAAGGTTGAGGAACTCAATCGCGACAATGATGTCGATGGCTTTATCGTGCAACTTCCATTGCCGAAGCATATCGATGAACAACGTGTAATCATGGCTATCGACTACCGTAAAGATGTGGATGGTTTTCATCCTATCAATGTAGGACGTATGGCCATCGGACTGCCGTGCTTCATCTCTGCCACACCCTTGGGCATCATGACCCTGCTACAGCGCTATGGCGTGGAGACCAGTGGTAAGAAATGCGTGGTGTTGGGGCGTAGCAACATCGTGGGAAAACCCATGGCACAACTGATGATGCAGAAAAACTATGGCGATGCCACTGTCACGGTATGTCACAGTCATTCCAAGACATTGAAGGAGGAGTGTCGCGATGCCGACATCATCATCGCTGCCGTCGGGCGCCCCGATTTCGTCACTGCTGATATGGTGCGTGAAGGAGCCGTGGTTATTGATGTGGGAACGACTCGTGTCAAGGACGACACACGCAAGAGTGGATACCGCCTCAATGGTGACGTGAAATTCGACGAAGTGGCACCAAAGTGCACTATGATTACACCTGTGCCTGGTGGCGTGGGACCTATGACCATCTGTTCGCTCATGCGCAACACACTGCTTGCTGCAAAGCATGAGATATATTCATAGTAACTGTAGTGACTATAGTGTCTGTTGTATCCATAGTCACTATACCATCTATACTCCCAAGATAATAATGACTGCAGAGGAATACTATAAAAAAGGAAACGAGTATCGGCAGCGAGGCGACTGGCAAATGGCTATCAACAACTACATCCAGGCCATCCAGCTCGACCCGCAAAGTCCGGCTGTGGAGGCTAAGCAGATGCTCGACGACATTCTCAACTTTTATCATAAGGATTATTATAACCCTTAAATGCCATTATCAGCGTTTAAAAAATCTAATAATTTATGAGTAAAATCAAAGGTACAATTTTGGTAAACACAAACAGATGCAAGGGATGTGCCCTCTGCATTGAGGCTTGTGCAAAGGACGTCATCGCCCTGGCCAACAAGGTCAATGTCTCGGGATATCCCTACATTGAGGCTGTCAACCCCGACAACTGCATCGGATGCGCCTCATGCGCAATCGTATGCCCCGACGGGTGTATCACTGTATACCGTAAAAAAATGGAGGGATAGCCATGGCAGAGCAAGAAGTAACCCTGATGAAAGGCAATGAGGCAATAGCCCATGCCGCAATTAGATGTGGTGCCGATGGATATTTTGGATACCCTATCACACCGCAGAGTGAGGTAATTGAGACGCTGTGCGCACTCAAGCCCTGGGAAACCACTGGCATGGTGGTGGTGCAGGCTGAGAGTGAGGTGGCGTCTATCAACATGGTCTATGGTGCCGCTGGAGCAGGTAAGAAGGCCCTTACGTCGTCGTCAAGCCCAGGCGTGGCGCTCATGCAAGAGGGTATTGCCTATCTGGCAGGAGCCGAGCTGCCTGGCGTCTTCGTCAATGTGCAGCGTGGTGGACCTGGCTTAGGTACCATCCAGCCATCACAGAGCGACTATTTCCAGGCCACTCGTGGCGGTGGAAATGGCGACTACTATGTTATCACCCTTGCGCCCTCATCTGTGCAGGAAATGGCCGACTTCGTGGATTTGGCATTCGAACTGGCGTTCAAATACCGCAACCCAGCCATGATTCTGAGCGATGGTGTCATCGGACAGATGATGGAGAAAATTGTGCTGCCACCCTACAAACCTCGTCGCACAGATGAGGAGGTTATCGAGCAGTGCCCATGGGCATCGACAGGAAAGAAACGCAACCGCCCTGTCAACGTTATTACTTCGTTGGAACTGAAACCGGAAATCATGGAGGAGCGCAACCTGCACCTACAGCGGAAATATCAGGAAATCCGAGACAAGGAGGTTCGCTACGAAACCATGCATTGCGAGGATGCTGAATATCTCATCGTGTCGTTCGGCAGTGCTGCCCGTATCGCTGAGAAAGCCCTTGAACTGGCTCATGCCGAGGGTATCAAGGTAGGTTTGCTGCGCCCCATCACCGTATGGCCATTCCCCACAAAGGAGGTAAAAGAATTGGCGCACGGCAAAAAGGGTGTACTTGTGGCAGAAATCAACGCTGGTATGATGGTGGAGGACGTGCGTCTGGCTATCAATGGCGAGGTACCTGTGGAGCATTTCGGTCGTCTGGGCGGCATTGTGCCAGAGCCAGAGGAGATTGTTGAGGCATTGAAAACTAAATTGATGAAGTGATGGAACCAAAAGATATTATCAGCCCCGAGAATCTGGTTTACAAAAAACCGACTCTCATGAATGACAACCCCATGCACTATTGTCCAGGATGCTCTCATGGCGTAGTACACAAACTCATCGCTGAGGTCATCGAAGACATGGGTATGGAGGAAAAAACCGTCGGTGTGTCACCGGTGGGATGCGGTGTGTTCGCATATAAATATATCGACATCGACTGGCAGGAGGCTGCCCATGGCCGCGCTCCAGCAGTGGCTACAGGCATCAAGCGACTTTGGCCCGACCGTATGGTATTCACTTACCAGGGAGACGGCGACTTAGCTTGTATCGGTGCTTGTGAGACTATCCATGCGCTCAACCGTGGCGAGCATATCGTCATCGTCTTTATCAACAATGCTATCTACGGCATGACGGGTGGTCAGATGGCTCCTACGACACTCTTGGGACAAAAGACTTCCACATGTCCATACGGACGTCAGCCAGACCTCCATGGATATCCACTGAAAATCACTGAGATTGCTGCCACATTGGAGGGCACATGCTACGTCACACGTCAGAGTGTGGAGAATGTGGCTGCTATACGCAAGGCTAAGAAGGCTCTTCGCAAGGCATTCGAGGCATCGATGGCTGGTAAGGGTTCTTGCCTCGTTGAATTTGTCAGCACATGTAGCAGCGGCTGGAAACTCTCGCCCAAGAAAGCCAACGAATGGATGCAGGAGAATATGTTTAAGTTCTATCCCAAAGGCGACCTCAAGGACACCACAGGGGAATAACTTTAGGCTTTAGACTTTAGGTTTTAGTCGTTATATCGAAATATCGTTATATCGTTATATCGATATATCAAGAACTTATAAACTCAAAAACTCAAAACATGAAAAAAGAAATAATTATATCTGGCTTTGGCGGACAGGGTGTGTTGTCAATGGGAAAAATTCTGGCATACTCTGGTCTCATGGAGGGCAAGGAGGTGACATGGATGCCGGCATATGGTCCTGAGCAGCGTGGTGGTACTGCCAATGTCACTGTCATTGTCAGCGACGACCGCATCTCATCGCCCATCCTCAGTAAGTACGACATCGCCATTGTGCTCAACCAACCTTCTCTTGACAAGTTCGAACCGAAGGTGAAACCGGGTGGTATTCTTATCTATGATAGTTATGGCATTATCAACCCGCCAAAGCGTAAAGACATTGAGGTGTATAGCATCAATGCCATGGACAAAGCTGCAGAAATGAAAAATGCCAAAATCTTTAATATGATTGTCCTCGGCGGACTGCTTCACGTGTGTCCTGTAGTGACAAGTGCTGGTCTGGAGAAGGCCCTCTACAAGACGCTGCCCGAGCGTCACCACTCCATGATTCCACTCAATATGGAAGCGCTGAAAGTGGGTGGTGAAATTATGGATAAAAAATAATTAGTATGTGTTCTTAATTGGGCAAGAATAGTATGGATTCCCAGGCGTATGAAGCGTCTGGGAATTTTTGTGAGGGGCTTGCCATTATTCACAAAAAAGGCGCCCCAAAACTGGAGCGTCTTTCAGGGGATTTATATGTTGAGACTAACGGTGTGAACCGAAAGTGCGAGTGCCGTGGCTATTGTTGCTGCCGTTGTTGTGATTTCCGTTGTGATTGTTGTTGTGATTATTTCCGTTGTTGTGATTGTTGTTTGAGTTGTTGTTATTATTGTTGTGGTCAAACGTCCGGCCATTGCCAAACTGTCCGTTGCCGTTGCCACCATTGCTGTGAGGTGCCATCGTTCCACCATTTGCCGGACGGTGGCTGCTATAGTAGCCATTAGGCTTGTGATTGTTCCCACCTCTGTAGGTCACGAAGACGTTTGGCTGTGCGTTGTAATACCTGTTCCTGTCGGTGTAGCGGCTATAGATATTGAATGTCCATCCACCGTTCACCCACGAGATTGGCCGATAGAAGTAGTTGCACATCATATACTTGTCGTACTGCCATCCTGTGAGGACAAGCCTCAGGTCGGTGTTACGGCGATTCCACCAAGGACCGTACATGTCAGAGGGGGTATTCACGCTGAGCAGATAGTCGAGGTTAATCTCATATACTGACTCAAGCTGGGTTGCATTCAGACCAAGCTCGTAGGCCATCTTGTCGGTAAGGAAAAGAGCCTCGTAACGTGCTTTCCTATATGTCATTGCGCTGGCGGAGATGGCTATCGTCATCATCATCACCAAAATCATCATCTTCTTCATAGTTGTATGGTGTTAATGTTAGACATTTGTTTCATTCTTACGCTGCAAAGATAGGGCGAAAAATCCATCCTCCAAAGGGATTATACCTACAATGCAGGGGGATTTATCCTATAGTTTAGTATGAAAATTCCCCTATGCTTGGTAATCTCACCTTATAGCCTCACAAACTTATAAACTTATTTTGTTATCTCTGTTTTCTTGTGTATTTTTGCATATCCAATGAAATACATAAATAGAAAACATGAGATACGATAAATTCATTTTGGGACTTTGTTGCCTGCTATTGATGATATCCTGTAGGAGTATAAACGAGCAGACAACAACGACAAAAACCGGTGACAGCAGTCAGTTTGTCATGTTGACGGATGCTGTGCCCGATGCCATCCTCGAAATCCGCTATTTCGGCACCTATAATTTTGTGGGTAAGCGCATCGATGGGTATGAGCAACCCACAGCATTGCTCACCCGTCAGGCTGCTGACAGTCTCCGTGCTGTCAGCGATGACGTAATGCGGCTGGGTTACCGTCTGAAAATCTATGATGCTTACCGCCCGCAGAAGGCTGTGGATCATTTCGTGCGTTGGGCTACAGCAGTGGAAGACACGCTGATGAAACGCTATTTCTATCCCAATCTTGACAAGAGTGTGCTTTTCGAACAGGATTATATTGCGGAAAAGAGCGGCCACACACGAGGCTCAACGGTGGATTTGACACTCTTCGACATGGCGACGGAAAAAGAACTCGACATGGGAGGAACGTTCGACTGGTTCGGCCATGAGAGTCATCCCGACTTCGGAGGCAATCCCGAGACAGGTGTCTATATGCCCAATGACAGTATCACCGCAGAGCAGTTTGCACACCGCATGATATTGCGCAATGCCATGTTGCGCCATGGCTTCAAGGCTTTGGACTCCGAATGGTGGCACTTTACGCTGAAAAACGAACCATACCCCGACACCTATTTCACTTTCCCTGTTAGGAAATTGTAATATACCTCTGTAGGAGAAATGGAAATTACCCTGATACGACACACACGTGTGGCTGTAGCACCAGGCACTTGTTATGGATGGACCGACGTACCTGTAGCAGATTCCTTCATGGAGGAGGCTGAGGTGGTACGCCAACGACTTCGCGGGATATCTTTCGATGCTGTCTTCACCTCTCCTTTATCACGTGCACAAAAATTGGCCGCATATTGTGGCTTTCCTGATGCTATCGCCGACCCTCGTCTGCGCGAGATGAACATGGGCGAATGGGAGATGCAGCGATATGATGAAATCACCGACCCACATCTGCAACGATGGTATGCCGACTACCTCCACCTTTCCGCCACGGGAGGTGAAAGCTTCCCGATGCTCTGCTCACGTGTGGGGGAATTTCTCGACCAACTCCTCACACGTCCCTACCGCCATGTGGCGATTTTCGCCCATGCAGGTGTACTCGTAGCCGCCGGTATCTGGGCTGGTTTATGGCCCGTCGAGGATGCCTTCAGCCACCAAGTGGAGCATGGGGGGATGATGAAAATTGAAAAGTAGCGCCTATAATTGTGATATCGCGATATACTGCGAAATGCAGATGGCGAGGTAGAGACTGAGTTCGATGAGCAGGAACAGTGCTCCACAGCAGTCGCCGGTATATCCATGCAGTTTGCGCCAGATTTTCAGGTACATGAAATACATGACAAGGCACGGCACAAAGATAATAATGCTGATGTTGCTAAGGTTGATGTCAGAGAAATAGGCAAAGGCAGCAAACGGGAGTAATCCTTGGAAAGCCAACAGCACACCAGCGCGGACATTGGGACGGCGATAGACCACCCGGTTTTTCGCCTCTGCCTCCGTTCGTGCGTAGGGCATCATTTGTACAATCTGTCCGGCAAGCATCTTTGAGAAGGGGTCGGCGGCGATGATAGCCAGTGCAGCCGTGGCAGGACGTAGGTGATATAGGCTGGTGAAGAGCAATGCTAAATAGACTATAAGTGTCAGTACTGCATATGTGCCGACATGGGAGTCTTTCATGATGCTCATGATACGCTCACGGCTGTCGCCACCACCGCCAAAACCATCGACGAAGTCGCCAAGGCCATCCTCGTGAATCGCACCGGTGAGCAACATCCTCGCCACGATGGCAATTATCAGGGCAAGGGCGTAGGGCATCACCATCGAACCGAAATAGACGATAGCAGCCATCACACCGCCAGTGAGCCAACCCACTAATGGCCAGAATTCCACTACGGCTGTGTATGCCTCGCGGGGTGGCTGAATCCATTTCCAAAGAGGCAGACGGGTGAAGAAAATAAAGGCGGCACCGATATTCTGATACCAGCGCGGTCCGTTGTCAGAAGTACTTGGTGATGTTGGCATGGTCAAAGTTATTCATTTCGTTAATCATTCTTACTGCACTTTCTATGATGGGGTAGGCACAGAGGGCTCCCGTGCCTTCGCCTAATCGCAATCCAAGATGGAGCAGCGGTTGGGCGTTCATCAGACTGAGCATCCGCTGGTGACCGCTTTCGTCACCGCAATGTCCGAAGATGGCATAGTCGAGAACGTTGGGGTAAAGGTGCGAGGCTGCCAGCATACAAGCGGTCATGATAAATCCATCGACCATGACCAGCATCTGTCGCTCGGCGGCACATAGCATAGCACCGATGGCTCCTACCATCTCAAACCCGCCAAAATAGCGGATGGTATAGCGCGTCTTTTCCTGCTCTTCCTTAAAACTAATTGTCATGCTTTCCTGAAGGTATCGTTCTACTGCTTTTTGCAGGATGCGTTGTTTATGGTTGATTCCCTCGTCGTTGAGTCCTGCACCAGCACCGATACATTCATTGATGGGTATTTTGCCGAAGAGACTCATCCAGATGCTCGACGGTGAGGTGTTGGCGATACCCATCTCCCCGATGCAGATGATGTTGCAGCCTTTTTCAGCACAGCGGTCCACCAGTGCGGCTCCCGTCTCGATGGCTTGCCAATATTGTTCCTCGCTCATAGCGGGACCGTGGAGGAAATTGGCTGTCCCTGGGGCGATCTTATAGTGCTCGATGCCTTCCACCGCACTCAGGTCATGATCTACACCCATGTCCACGATATGCAGTTCAAAACCATGTTGGCGACAGAACATATTCACACCGCCACCGCCATGGGTGAAGTTTACCATCTGTTGCCATGTCACCTCACGTGGCGATACGCTTACTCCCTCTTGCTCGATGCCATGGTCACCGCCAAGCAATAGATGACAGGGATGTGAGAGGGTGGGGGAGAGCGTCTGTTGTACCAAGCAAATCTGTCGGGCAAGTGTTTCCAAACGTCCCAACGAACCTTTGGGTTTGTTTAGATTGTCAATCTTCTGCTCAATAGCTTCTGAAAGACGAAGATCCACAGGGGGGATATTGAAAGAGAGCATGTTCTCAGTTGTTAGTTGTTGGTTTCTGGTTGTTAGATTCGATATATCGGCATATCGATATAACGATATATCGAATTTTCAATATTCAAATATTCAATTTTCAATCTTCAATTTTCAATATTATTCAATCTTCAATTTTCAATCTTTAATTTTCACCGGAATCCCACTTACCATGAGTACCACCGTGTTGGCTTTGGAAGCCACATATTGGTTCATCCAGCCCTGTAGGTCGGTGAAACGGCGTTGTAGAGCATTGTCGCTCACACCGCCGCTGCCAATCTCATTGGTCACGAAGATGAAAGTAGCATCTTGTGCCGTGAGACGGTCGAACTCTGCCTTTACCTCTTCAAGCACGATATTCACGTCGGGAAGTTCATTGTCGTGGGTGGCATCGAAGAAGAAATTTGTGCACCAGAGGGTAAGACAATCGACCAATGCCACACGTCCCGTCAGGTCGTGGCGGCTTAGCCATTTCTCCTCTTCGATGTTAGTCCAGCATGGTCCACGACGCTCCTGATGTCGCAGAATGCGGATACGAAACTCTTCGTCCCAGACGCGTGCTGTCGCCATATAGACGGGATGGTCGCTCAGTTGGAGGGCAAGTTGTTCGGCGTACGAACTTTTACCCGACCGCTGTCCGCCAGTGATTAGTATGATGTTCGACATATATTTCTCCTTATTGCTTGCAAAAGTAAGAAAAAATAATGAAGATTGAAAATTAAATGTTGAATATTGAAAAAAGTCCTATTCTTTTCTCATTATCATATTTTTCACTAAATTTGCAGTGTTCAAAATATTAATACTATGGCAAAGATTGACCAACGACAGATGCTTCCTATGGGAGCTGTGCTCGACCGCCGCTATCGCATCATTAAATATTTGGCTTCAGAGAATACCCCAATTTATAAACCAAGATGAATCATAATACGAGCGTTTCCTTCACCATCCTCACCTTATTGATGGTCGGTCTGCTGTCGGCTCATGCCGAGGTGGTGGTTCCAGTGTGGGGCACACCGTACACGCAGGATGGCCTCACAATAGAATGTCATTATGGCACGGTGACGATTACTTCATCAGATAAAAACATCGTCATGGTGGCTTTGAAAAAAGTCTATATGGAAAATGAATACAATGATGGCGATGATGGTGGTGCCAGCAATACATTTGGTCATAAGGGCCGGCTGTCGGATTACTCGGACTACTCAGATTACTCAGATTACTCGGAGTATTCTGAGTACTCCGATTATTCTGAGTATTCCGATTACTCCGATAATTCCGATTTTTGGGAGATATGGCGCTATCATGTGAGAAGCTATGATGGGCAAGAGGAACGCCCCGTCATCGGCTATGATGTATGGACTGGTGAAACCACCCAATTGATTTTTACCACTACTTTAAGTGAAGGAGATGAAATCGTTGTGTATCAAGAGGGTGAACCGCTTCCACAGAAGAGCCCCTTTGCTATGTATGAATATCATGAATTGGGGGTGCAGTCTGATTATAAGTTAACGATTTATTATGGTTATTTGACTTTCCTGCCGGAAAGATATCGCATGGGAGCAGAGTATATTCTGGGCTATGAATATGTGAGCGTGGAGAAATATCCTTTTTATGTCGATGGGAGAAGTCAGACATGGGCCAAGTGGTTGAAAAGTATAGACATATCCTTCGATAACTCCTTCGCAGCGTATCATCCCACTTCTACCAGCAAATGGTTCAGTGGAACCACTTTCTCGACCATTTCCTTTGCAAATTTAGACTTTTCAGCAACGACAGACATGAGCTATATGTTTGAGAATTGTACTATCGGTGAACTCGATATGGATGGCTTGTCATTCTCCAACCATCCTATTGTGACGGGTATGTGCTCGGGTAGCCAAATCCAGCATCTTATTTTGGCTGATAATACCACAGAGGCCGACGATGATATTTTCGTGGGATTGGGAACTCCCGACCAACCTTGTGAGATAGATGCCCCTTTAGGTTTTCAATATAACACCGACACTACCCAGCCGTATTTCTTGTGGAAAGGTGGTTTCTTCAAAGCCCCTGTGATTACTTTCGCCATAAATTTTTAGGAAATAATGGTTGTCTAAACAAATATTCTTTTTCGGATATACACGGGGCTGTCCCTATGACAAATCACTTTTAATGTGCCCCGTTTTTAGTTTGTTAGTGAAAATAGTAAAATAAAAAAATCCCAAATACATGATTGTCAAGCATTTGGGATTTTGAGGGGTGCGCCTGAAAGGACTCGAACCTTCACGTCGTAAGACACTAGATCCTAAGTCTAGCGCGTCTGCCAATTCCGCCACAAGCGCAGATTTTTAGTAAGCGGGTGCAAAATTACAAATTATTCCTTTATCATGCAAATTCTTTCTCATTTTTCTTTTTAAGGAAATTATCTTATCCCTCATTTTTGTCATATCAAATGTTTTTAGTAAATTTGCACCCAATATGGCTTTTTGCCAAAGTGGTATATATAGAACCCGCCATTAAATAATTGATATGAAAAGAAAACTGTTGGGACTGCTTTTGATAATCGCTGCCATTGCGGGAGTGGTGTATCTGGTCAACAATAGTGGAGGAGGGGAGAGGGAAAACTCCCACATCCTGCCATCCGACACCACCACCGTGGCTACTTCGAAGCCCATTGTACGCATTTATATGGAGAATTCTGGTAGTATGAATGGTTACGTCACTACCAACTCGCAATTCAAGAATGCATTAGGGCATCTTATCACAAAAGCATACGGTTTCTATCCTGGCACACAACTCAATTTTATCAATCAGGATATCTACCATACACCTCTTTGCGACGAACTGGACGACTTTGTGCTCAATCTCAACCCTACTTCCATGAAGGTGGGGAATACCAGTAGCACCGACATCAACAAAATCTTTAAAATGATTCTTGACCGCACACAGGGCGACACCATTTCCGTGCTTGTGAGCGACTGTATGTATGATGTCGATAATGTGGGCAATCTGCTCAGTGCCGCTGCCAGCAGTACTACAGGTACGTTTATGCGTGCTATCAGTCGGGCGCATGATGCCAAACAAGAGTTTGGCGTTATCATCATGCAGTGTATGTCGGAGTTTAGTGGAAATTATTACGAGGGCAACACTGCCATCTCCTGTAATGGTCAACGACCCTATTATATCATTGCCATGGGTGGGCTTAAGCAGTTGATGCACTTCAACGACTACATGGAATTGGAGAACACCTCCACCGGACTGCCAGGTATGGCTCATAAATACATGCTGTCGTCGGAGACCACCTGGACGCTCGACAACAACACCGTGCGAACCTATATACGCGATTTTACAAATGCCAAGAAAATACAGTTGGAGGACAACCGTCTCGACATCCGCAAAATCACAACCGACCACGACAAGCCCAACCTCACTTTTGCCGTGGCGATGGGTGTCTCGCATCTCTTCGCCGACAAAACCTATCTGCTCGACAAGGATAATTACAGCGTGGAACCAGCACAGTTTTCCATCCAACAGATTAGCGACGATGTGACATTCGCTGAATACGATGTTTTCGACCATCCATACGCACTGCGACTGACCACTGATATACAGCATTTCGCACCACAGGTGACCATCCGACTGCTCAACAAAATCCCAGCGTGGGTAAAGAAGTGTAGCTACACTGAACGGACAGGAACCTTGCCACCCGAAAACCAGTCGTATGCCATCTATGAGATGATAGAGGGTATCTACAACGCATTCTACAATAGCATCGAGGGAAAGAACAAAGACCTCTGCCGCTTCTCCATCCGCATCAATGGCTACGAATAACCCGTTCCCCAAAAATCCCATCCCAATTCATCCCAAAATATCCCAGTAAATCCCAATCCATCCTAATAAAATAGTATGAACATCAAAGAAATCTTCGAGCTTTTTGGCGCCGCAAATTTAGGCGATTTTTCAGATAGTATGGATATCTCCCGTACCTATAGCACCACTTTCTGGGTGATGCTGATTATACCCTTGTTGATAACAGTATTGTATTATATTGTCTTAGATCATATCTTGCTTGCCAAGACAAAAAAATGGTTGCTCATCGGTGTGGGCACCTGCGCCACAACGGCGGTTATCGACATGCTGATAGCAAAGATGAAGATGGGAGATTATATTTTTACCTCTGGTATCACCAATACACATATCGACTTTGGTGACTACCTCTCGTTTGGCTTCATCGTCTTTATTTATAGCGCGTTGCTGTATTTTGTCTTCTCGCTGATACTCAAGTCGTTCAGCAGCAGATCAAGAAATGTCCCATTCTAATGATTGTCTAATCTATTCTATTATCATATTTCAATGAGCAAACTATATATCTTTGGCATTGGTGGCACAGGAGCCAGGGTGCTGCGCTCACTCACCATGATGCTCAGTACAGGCGTGTCGCTCGGTGACAAAATCGACACCATTGTGCCTGTCATCATCGACCCCGATGCCAGCAATGGTGACCTCACTCGCACCGTGTCGCTTATGCGGTTGTATAAACGTGTGCGGAGCCATCTATCTTTTGAAAACCGTCCCACAAAGAGTGGTTACTTCAAAGTGGGAATCGACGACATGAACACAAATTTCAGGCTGCATCTCAACAATGTGGCTAATATGAAGTTTGCTGATTATATCGCCTACAACCGTTTCAACAATCAAGGACAGGCAGACAGCAATCAGGCATTGCTCAGTTTGTTGTTCTCCGACAAAAACCTTGCATGTCCGCTCGATGTGGGATTCAAGGGCAACCCCAACATGGGAAGCATTGTGCTTAACGACCCGAAGAATACTGAGTCACTCATGTCGCTGCTACAGCACTTCCAGACAGGAGATGAGATATTCATCATCAGCAGCATCTTCGGAGGGACGGGAGCTGCAGGGTTCCCACTCTTGCAGAAGACTTTCCGTGAGGCCGAGCGTCTCAATATGCCCAACTCTTCCGCTATCGCCAATGCACCCATCGGCGCAGTTACCGTGCTGCCCTATTTCGGACTAAAGGAAGACCAGCAGAGTGAAATCAATATGGAAACCTTCATTTCGAAAACGAAGGCTGCACTGAAATATTACATCGGCAATCTCAATGTAGATAACCTGTACTATATCAGCGACTTCATCAAAAACAGATACGACAATGTGGAAGGTGCTACAGAACAGCGTAATAAGGCGCATTTCGTGGAACTGGCGGCAGCATTGGCCATCATCGACTTCGCCAATTCTAATATCGAGCACAACCGCGACATGACCTATACATCGTATCGTGAGTTTGCTGTACGAAGTGATGCCAACCCATTGTCACTCAACGATTTCTGTCCAAATACATTCCATTCCGTGGGTAAGGAGATGATGAGTTTCTACATCTTCTCACGCTTCTATATGGAGCATTTCCACGACACGCAAAACTATGCTTGGGCAAAGACGCCACAGATGAAAAACGTCAGTTATGGAGATGCTTTCTTCTCAGAATTAGGCCAGTTTGTAGATAATTTCAAGAACCACTGGCTAAAGGAATTATCTGACAACCAGAGAAGTTTCCAACCCTTCGACCTCTTTACCAACGACGATGATGTGTTTGATACCATCATGCACATTGAGCCGAAGAAAACCTCTCGTCTTGGACGTCTGCTTGGTAAGACCCTTCGGGGATATCCTGCTATCGACAGCGAAATCTCGGATGTATCAATGAAGAAAATACGTGGCCTCGATGCTTATAATTATTTTATGGCCATTCACGAAGAGGCTATCAACAACGTCATTAAGAAGAAATATAATATATAGTTGACAAGTGAACAAGTTGACGAGTTGACAAGTGAACGAGTTGACAAGTGAACAAGTTGACGAGTAAACAAGTTGACAAGTGAACGAGTTGACAAGTGAACAAGTTGACGAGTTGACAAGTGAACAAGTTGACGAGTTGACAAGTTATTTGCAACTTCTAACTTCTAACTTCTAACTAAAGAGACTATGTCCTACGTTTTTAGATTTCATAAAGGCAGTGAGACCATCGAAGGATGGCAAGAAACCACCCAACTTGGCAACAAAGACATTGAGGCCATCGAAGACCCCAATGGCGCAAAAGCCTCACTACCCATTACCTCTATACCCACACCGTTTGCTGGCTTCGAATTGGCGAAGACAGCCTTTGGCTATTGTGCTGAGGCCCAAGTAGGTGTGAAAGGTATTACTATCTACCATAAAATGGTTGCCAACGCTCTCGATGTGCTGGAAATACTCTTTGGCTATCGTACAAAATATGCCAAACTCTTCCAGATCGTCACATGGGATAAGACCAACGACTTGCAGCGGTTGGCATCCGACGGCATACCAGAGCATGCTGCCGTGGCTGCCACATTGGGACTGTTCCTCTCGCAAGATACCACCAGCTTTAATTTCGGCCGTATGCAGTATATCTACATGCTCAACTATGTAGGCGAAGGGGCTATGGGGCAAATCAATGTCGTTGGTGGCACATCGCCTACGTCGGTATGTATGGCATCGGCCAACGACCTCTCGTATGTCAAGGATGTCTATCTGAGCAATTACCACTTAGCATTCCATGCCGACGACGATGGTTCGTTCCGCTCACTCGTGGGGCGCGACCGGGAGTTTCGTGAGTATGTCTATCTGCTTTCCAAGCAGCCAGGTGTTAGTTCGCTTTATCCTGAGTTTTATGCTTACGTCGATGCTTGTTTCAAGGCTGATACCGACACGGTGTTCAAAAACCGCTTAAATGCCTTGCAGCCGGGGATGTACCTCTCACAGTATCAGACGCTGATGACCGGTAGCAGTCAGATGATGCTACCTGGTGATATTCCTATTATGTGTCTTGGGGCAGATACTATCGCCACAGAGAGTGACTTCCGTATTCTCTCTGAGACCACAAACAATAGATTGCCACTCGTCCTGCCCTCAGAACCTTATTTCGAGCAGGATATGCGCTATACCACTTCGCAGTGGAACCCGCATCTTATGGCACCACTGACCGATCCACGGCCTATTGAGGAGCGCACACTTCCCTTCGACTCCACGGAATATCCTTATCTCACCACCGATGATGTTTTCGAGCCTTACCTCCTCAAGGTGGCTTTCCCCATCAATGAGTCGGCATTCTTTGCCAATATGTTCCGTGGGACCAACCGCATCAGCGACGAATGTCAGTACCTGCTGCCGTTGAAACCGGAAATTCTCCGCTATCTGTCGGTGAAGACACTCACAGGATATGCTGGCAATA
The DNA here is from genome assembly GCA_900315075.1 of uncultured Prevotellaceae bacterium. Taxonomy (GTDB): domain Bacteria; phylum Bacteroidota; class Bacteroidia; order Bacteroidales; family Bacteroidaceae; genus Prevotella. The sequence continues at coordinate 36,406 of OMXV01000007.1, forward strand.
CTTCAACACCGGTATTCCAACTCAACGAGATGCCTGACGGACGTGTGCAGGCCATTATCAATATTCCTGTACAGAAAGGACGCTATGTCACCTTGCATCGCGAATACACCACCACGTCGATAGACCCTGACCCTGTGCGATTGATATGGCCCGTCATGGAGTGTCGCTTCGACCTCTTCCTCTTCCCAAGTTATCATATCGACGACCCTTCATTGGAGAAGCCGCAGCGCATATATCTTGTCGATGAGGATACTGCAGGGTATAAGAAAGACCAATATCAGTATTCAATATATGCGTATCGGGGCAACGAGGCTGAGCCACTGCCGCATACTCTGGTCGAAAGAGCCGACAAGCGCAGGCAGTTCCTCACCTCCAAGTATTTCTGTCTCACCGAGGAGTTCGACTACCTCGTTGTAACCAACACCATCGCCAGCGGACTGCTCATACCTCTCTATCGGCAAGTTCGTCAGGGAAGTAAGATCTTCGACTTTGCCATCGACTTTGGTACAACCAATACGCATATCGAGTTTAAGTCGGATACAGAGCCAGAGCCGCAACCACTCACCATTGCCAAGGAGGAGACACAAGTGCTCACACTCAACTCCACTTCGCGGCGTGCCATCGAGATGATCGACCAAGAAGGTCTGGAGTCATTCTATGGCGGGCCGGCACAGAGCTTCATGCAGGAGTTCCTGCCCGTCACCATCGGACCGGGTGAGATTGCACGTTTCCCCATGCGAACCAACCTTTGCTATCGCTCGGGGCACAACGTCGAGGGACGCGACATCTTTGCCGCTGCCGACTACAATATCGGTTTCCATTACGAGAAAGAGGATACCTACGACTACAACGAGACACGACCTGATTTGAAGTGGGATAGCAGCCGTGGCAACAACCTACTCATTGAGGCATATTTCGAGGAGTTGCTGATGATTATCCGCAACAAGGTGCTCCTTTCGGGCGGCATGCTCAACCGCACCAGCATCACATGGTTCTATCCCGTGTCGATGCAGCCTTATCAGATTTCCAACCTCGAGGCTTCGTGGAACAAACTCTGTCGACGATTGATAGCACCGCAAGGTTATAGACTGCAAAAGGTGGCTGAGTCGCTCGCACCATATTATTATTACACCAAGAAAGAGGATGTGGATGCCGAAACCCGCCCAGTGGTGTCGATGGACATCGGTGGTGGCACGACAGACTTCGTGATATATCATAGTGGAAATACTGCCGTGCTCATCTCATCTGTGCGCTTCGCAGGCAATAGCATCTATGGCGACTTCCTTGGTCGTGGGCCTGAATACAATGGTTTTATGAAGGCTTTCGCACCTGATTTCGACCTCAAACTCAGGGATATTAGTGGTGTGAGCGATGTCTATGCCAAGTCGAAGAAAAATAGTTCGGAGTTCATATCTTTCCTCTATTCTCTCGATAGCAACCCACGTATGGTGGGGCGTGGCATATCATTTTCCGAGGAGTTGCGGGCCAACTCTGAATTGCGCGTGGTACTCCTGCTTTTCTTTGCAGCTGAAGTGCACTACGCTGCAAGGTTATTGAAAATGAAAGGACTTCCCACTCCAGCCTACATTACCGTGAGTGGCACGGCTTCCAAGGTTTTGCCCTTGATTGGTAGCCTTGATGCACTGCAAAAACTTGCCACACATATATTCAATGATGTGTTGGGTGATACCGGGCGCGTGGAGTTGAAATTGGTGGATAATCCTAAGGAAATCACTTGTAAGGGTGGTTTGAACATGAAGCAACGCTATGTGGTGAGCGATGTGGAGGAAATCACTAAGTTCTGCACGGGCTCCATTACGCTCGACAATATCCAGGTGCCACGTTACAAAGACATCTCAGCGGATGTAAGAAAAGAAGTGTTGGCCGATTACGAGGCTTTCATCGACTATTTCTTCCAACTCAACCAGGAGTATAGTTTTGCCAAATATTTCGGTGTGTCGAATGAGCGGGAGTTCAAACAATTCCGCACTGTGCTCACTGAAAAGGCTGAGCAAGACTTCAATAAGACTATTGAGACACGGCGCGACAGCATGACGGATGAGGAAAATCCCGAACTCAAAGACTCCCTCTTCTTTATACCGCTGACAGGTGGTATGAGTCGGCTGGCATTGTATATCGCACAAAACCCACAATAAACCTACACACAATGCAGACTGTCATATCTTTATTCCTTTTCGCATTGGCTATCGTCTATGTGGAATATCGTCTCAAATCTATCCGTAAGGAGGGTAGCGACGACAGAAAGGGGGCTTTCGACTATTTCGCCACAAAGGAGGAACTGAAAAAGAGTACCAAAAAGTTGGCAGAACAAATCTCTACCGACAGACAGGCGGTGGAGGAGCGACTTCAGTCGATAGAGCAGAAGGCTTTCTTTGAAAAACCTGTGGAGGACACTCAACAGCCTACACCAGCGAAACAGACTGCCGCCCCTGTGGTTGATCCATCGGTGATCTATTTTCGGTGGCCTGCCGATGATGGCACTTTTGCCGATACGACCAAGTCTGTCGTTCAGACTGAGGATACCTATTACTTATTCCATCTTGACGACAGCCGCACCCGTGCTGAATTCTCGTTTGTCACCCTCAGCGACACTCAACTAAGCAAGGCCAACAACAGTTCAAAGAAATACATAGAGCGGGCCTGCACTTTTACCAACGCCAAATCCTTGCAATACTCCTGCACTCCTGGCCGCGCACACCTCGAACGTGGCAAATGGGTTGTCGATCAGAAGGCGAAGATTGTTTATAATTAAAAAATCGGCCACATCTCACGACGGAGCCGATAGATAGGTTTTTTCTTTACTAATTTTATGAAATTTTCGATACAAAGGTAGCGAAAAACTCATCAAACAACATCCCTGACATTCATTTTCGAGTGTCAGGGATGCTTTTCTTTACTTAGGTTAAGACTTGCTGCAGCCAAATGTGATTTCCTTTCGGATGAGGGAGATTGTCTTGGGGGTGACATTCAAAAACGAAGCAATCTCTTTCAGTGAGAGTCGTTGCACGATATGGGGACAACGGCAGAGTAATTTCTCATATCGTCCACGTGGGTCAAGACGATAATTGTCGAGAAAACGAGTGTAAGTTTGGGTAAATAGTTTCTCGCCAAGGTCCTTACCTATCCGTAACGTCATTGTGTCTTGTTCATACATATTTCTTAGTGTTTCACCCTTGATAAGGTAAACCTCGCTGTCAATCCCAGCAACTATCGACACTTGGGATTTTCGGTGGTAGAGGCAGTTGGGATAGTCAGCCACAAATTCATTCTCAAATGCTATTCCTGTAATATACTGTTTCCCACTTACTTTGTTGTCAACCAAATACTTGAAATAACCACTTTTCACGAACGCAATCCATTTGGAGCAGTCACCCTCAGACTCAAAATAATCCCCTTTGGAGAATTTTCTTAGTTCTCCTTTGGTAGTGCAATAGTCTTTCAGGAACTCCAAATCAAGTCCTTCTGTGTAGGAGTTGAATGGTCTCATGGAATGGTTGTCTGTTTGAGTTGAGATAGTTTCATGTTATAGGGTCTTCTTTTTCCCCAACTTGTAAGAGTGAAAACCGTAGTACATCACAATAAGGAAGCAGAGGAGTGGAAGAATAAAGGATGCGTTGACGGCAGGATGTCCGAAGACTGTTTTCAAGTCGATAATCATACCCTGGAGTGGTGGCATGATAGCACCACCAACGATGGCCATGACAAGGAATGCAGCACCAAGCGACGTGTCTCGGCTATCCACATCCTCAAGGGCAATACCATAGATGGTGGGGAACATCAGCGACATGAAGAAACTGATGCCTATCAGACAGTATAGTCCCATCATACCCACGATACAGATAGCACCCGTGGCACAGATGGCTGCACCGATGGCAAAGAAGGCCAGAAGGATGCGCGTGTTGACATATCGCATGAGGAAGGTGGCTATAAAGCGGCTTGACAAGAACATACACATGGCGATGATGTTGTAATTCTGAGCAGTGGCTTTGTTGATACCTAAGTTGTCGGCATACTGAATGATGAAGGTCCACGTCATAATCTGAGCTGCCACATAGAACATCTGTGCAATGACTCCTTCACGATAGATGACATTGTTCCAGAGATTATTCAATGTCTCTGATGTGGTGTGTGTCAAACCAGCTGCTTTTTTCTCTTCACTGTCGGTCTTGGGCATCTTGGTGATGGCAAAGACAATCAACATCACCAATACCACCAAACCTATGGCCACATAGGGATTGCGAATAATCGCTAAGTCGTGTACACGGATGTCGGCCTTCTCTGCCTCAGACAGTGTGCTGAAGATAATCTCGCCGGCAGCGTCGCGCTTGTCGGAGATGAGTTGTGGCAATACAATCAGAGAAGCCACGCTCATGCCACAGAGCGAACCCATTGGGTTGAATGATTGCGAGAGGTTCAGACGCTGTGTGGAGGTGCGCTTGTCGCCCAAGGAGAGGATGAAAGGATTGGCGGTAGTTTCCAGGAATGCCAGGCCAAACGTCAGCACATAAAGTGAGATGCAGAAGAACAAGAAACTCTGCATCGAGGCGGCAGGGATAAACAGGAATGCACCGATGGCGTACAAAGCTAGTCCCAGCATCACACCCTTCTTGTAGCTGTATTTGCGGATGAAAAGAGCAGCGGGAATTGCCATGGTGGCATAGCCTCCATAAAAGGCAAACTGCACCAAAGATGCTTTAGCGGCAGTCAGTTCCATTAGGGTTTGAAAAGCTGCTACCATAGGGTTGGTAATGTCGTTGGCAAAACCCCATAAGGCAAAGAGGGTGGTGACGAGGATAAAGGTCAGAAGATATTTCTTCTCAATCAGTTTTGGCTTGCTCATGCGTTTTCTTAATCAGTAAAAAAAGATGGGGACTGAAAGTGTCGTAAAAAAATGATGTCTATATTTTTTTGAAAATCCCCCTCTTTTCGGAGGGGGATTATTTAAATTTAAAGAGATTTTAATACTCCATCATTGGTGGAAGCTCCTTGGCCTGAGCAATCATCTTCTCAACTTCCTTCAGGCTGGGAACACGGTTGCAGAGGTTCTTCTCAGCGTTAACTGCCTCAAGTTTGGGCTGCAAATTCTCTGCTTTGCGGTTGCGAAGTTCCTTAACAGTATCTACACCTGCTGCTTCGAGCAATTCGGAGAACTGTGGGCCTACACCGTCGATGCGCATCAAATCGGAGTGATTTGCCCAGGTGAGGATGAGTTTTTCAGAAATACCAGTTTCTTCAGCTAATTCCTTGCGGCCTTTGGGTTTGCAGCATTTCTCCAAAAGGTCTTTATCTGTTTTGATACCAGCAGCAAGCAGTTTTTCTGCATAAACGGGACCTATGCCCTCAATGTCGATAATTTTGTAAATCATAATGGTAAAGTAGTTATGTTAGTAAAGATTTATTTCATGTATTATCCGCAAAAATACACAAAATACATGATATAATAATGATAGGTGGCGTTTTTTAAATATTTTTTAACGAATAACACTTTTTATTGTTCATAATACGTGTAAAGTCAATAATTTTTCTTATCTTCGTAGCCTAAAACTAAACATATTTGTTATGGGTATAATTATTGGTATTGATGTGGGTATCAGCACCACAAAGATCGTAGGGATACAAGATATGAAGGTGATGTCGCCACTGCGCATCACGGCCACTGATCCTGTGACTTCTCTCTATGGAGCATTCGGTAAATATGTATATGAAAATCAGATACCACTTGAGAATATCGACCAGGTGGTGCTAACGGGTGTGGGTAGTGCATATATCGACAAACCTGTCTATGGACTGCCAACCAGCAAGTGTGACGAATTCATCGCTGACGGTCTGGGGGCACGCTTTGAGTCGGGGCTTGATAGAATCATCGTTGTCAGTATGGGAACGGGTACTACACTCGTGCTATGCGATGGTAATGAAATACGGCATCTCGGAGGTATCAGTATGGGTGGGGGGACGTTGGCCGGACTCTCACGTATTATGCTGCAGACATCGGATATCAAACAGGTGTCGGAAATGGCAAAGAGTGGTAATATCTCAAATGTTAATCTGCTTATTGGAGATATTAGTTCGAAACCTTTACCAGGACTGCCTATGGACGTCACAGCGTCGCTCTTCGGAAAGGCACAGACAGACTCTGCAAAGGAGGACATTGCCGTGGGACTCATCCATACCGTCCTGCAGACAATAGGCAGCGCTGCTGTGCTTGCTGCATTACACACGGATATCAACGAATTTGTCATGATTGGCAATCTCTCGTTATTGCCGCAGTGTGCGGAGGTATTCCCCATGATGGAAAATCTATATAATGTGCATTTCCGCATCCCTAAATATTCTCAGTATTGCACCGCCATTGGGGCGGCACTCGAATATGCATATAAAATGAAGGGAATTGAAGGGCAGTTAAAAGGTAATTAAAGGATGGTTAAATGGTAGTTAAAGGGACATTATTCATCCACCCAATCTGTCCATTTGCCCCATCCACCTCATCCACTAAGCATTTTTCTCCGTAGGCGACGGCTTCGCCGTCGCAAAACTTAAAACTTAAAAACCAAAAACTCACAATCTATGGGCAATTTTTTAGAAGAAATCACAAATGGCAATTTAGGCGACATCCTCGGTTCCATCCTTGGAGGAGGTGGCGAATCGTCGGGCGGTGGTGGCTTGGAAGACATCATCGAGTCGATGCGTAAGAAAATGGGTGGGGAAGCTTCCCCTGCCGACGCTGAAGAACCCGTTTCCTCTGGAGGTGGTGGACTGAGCGACATCGTGAAAGAAATCAGAAAGAAGATGGGCGGTGGTGATGATGTTGCCACTACCAACGACTCAAATGACGATTGGATAGATAATGACAAGTCGGATGATATTGTCAAGGAACTACGTAAAAAACGTGGGCTCGACCCTGATGGACCTTCTTCCACCAGCGATGTCGTCAAGGAAATGCGTAAGAAGAGTGGACTCGACACAAATGAACAAAAGAAGTCTTCCAGCGATGTTTTTAAGGAATTGGATGAGAAAATCGATGAACCTGCGGAAGAACAGCAAGCCGACGAAGGTGGCATTGGTGGCTTGGGAGACATTGGCGACATTTTTAAGAAATTGGGCATCGACCCAAGTAATTTAGGCGGCTTGGCCGAGAGTGTGTTGAAAACAATAGGACTGGCAGGTAATGCAATCTAAATATGGAAAAAGTTATATCTACGATTAAACTGATGGCAAAGACGGGCGTTTTCTTTGCACATTGTGACGGAGAATTTGACCAGCGTGAGGTAGATTTTATCAAGGGGTTCTTAGGTGGAATCGACCATATTGGCGATATCGACGAGGCTTTGCGACAGGAGGTGAAGGATGCTGTAAATCAAAACTATACCCTCGACGAAATTATCGAGGAGACACAGCAGTTGCTCGAAGGTTTCAATGAGGATGAGCGAAAGGCCATCATTACCTCCATCTACCTGTTTATACGGAAGGTGCTTGTGGCTGATAAAAATCTTGACTCTGTCGAGAAGAAAAATTTCCGACTCTGGAAAGACACTTTCGGCATCGATAATTAGATAGTAAATGTTGTGAAAAGTCACTAACGTTTCATCTAATCAGACAACGTATAAAAGGGAGAGCATATCAAAAGTGATCTGCTCTCCCTTTATCAATTAGAGCTTGTAACTGAATAATTCAATAATTCGAAAATTCGTGATGATGAAGAAGGTAGTAATAACTGTTAATTCGTGAATAATCAATACTTATTGGTCAGTGGAGGGGAAAACTTTATACAATCCTTTCTCTGACTATCCTGCGTGTATAGGCATACGGGATGTAGTCAATAGATGGGATGGGGACAGTAATCATTAGACTGGCTCTTTTGCCTACGGCAATGGAACCATAGTCATGGCTCACCCCCATGGCGTATGCGGCATTCAGCGTAGCAGCATTGATGGCTTCCACAGGCTGTAGCCGCATTTTTATACATGCTAATGACACTACGAATTTCATGTCAGAAGAGGGGGTGCTTCCAGGGTTGCAGTCAGAGGCCAAAGCGATGCCTAATCCGGCCTCTATCATGCGGCGTGCTGGAGCGTAGGGCATATTGAGAAAGAAGGATGTACCTGGGAGCAATGTTGGCATGGTTGCGCTACCACGTAGCACTGTGATATCATCGTCGGTAGCACTTTCCAGATGGTCCACTGAGAGGGCATGATGTCGTACACCCACCTTCACACCTCCTGAAGAGGCCAGTTCGCACGCATGAATCTTGGGGCGCATACCGTATTGGGACCCTGTCTCCAAAATCCGTTCTGTTTCCTCTGGTGTGAAAAATCCTTGGTCGCAGAACACATCGATATAGTCGGCAAGACCTTCAGCCGCCACTTGCGGAATCATCTCATTCACGACAAAATCAACGTATTCTTTTTGGTGCCCCACATACTGCCGTCCTACAGCATGTGCTCCGAGGAAAGTGGAAACTATTTTTGAGTGTGCAGACTCCTTCATCCGCTTCACCACACGTAGCATCTTCAACTCATCAGCTGTGGTCAGGCCATAGCCGCTCTTGATTTCCACACAGCCTGTGCCAGTCTGTTCCATTTCCTTGAGTCGTATCATAGCTGTCGTATAGAGAGATTCTTCCGATGTGTCGTGCAGCAGGTCGGCAGAATTGAGAATGCCGCCACCTCGACGGGCAATCTCTGCATACGACAACCCTCGGATTTTGTCAACGAACTCTCCTTCACGGCTACCTGCATAAACAATGTGAGTGTGCGGGTCGCACCATGTAGGTAGCACACAGCCGCCTTCTGCATCTATCATCTGTATGTCCTCATCGCTCAAGGACGACCTATCCTCCGCATGCCCAAAGGCTTCAATACGTCCTTCATCGTTGATTAGCAGATAGGCATTATGAATGATACCCATCTCATTCATTTCTTCACCCTCTAAGCGTAGTCTTTCGCGAGGATGTATGCCGGCCAGAATGCCGATGTTGTAAATCAGTCTTTTCATGATGGCAGTGGATAAGTACGGAGGAAGTCCACGCTGCGGGCGATGTAGGGATACATCACCACATCATGGTCAATAAATGGCACCACCTCGCGGTAGGCTTTATGGATGGCTTCGATGAAGGGTGACGACTGTAGTGGACGACGGAAGTCAAGGGCTTGGGCGGCGGTGAACAGTTCGATGGCAAGTACTCGCTCGGTGTTGTCGGTGATGCGCAGCAGTTTGGTGCCGGCATTAGCACCCATACTCACATGGTCTTCCTGACCTTGTGAGGTGGGGATGCTGTCGGCCGATGCTGGCATGCAGAGTGTCTTGCTCTGACTGACGATGGATGCCGCGGTGTATTGCACAATCATAAAACCGCTATTCAGGCCGGGCTCGGCAACGAGGAAACTTGGCAGACCACGCTTGCCTGACACCAGTTTGTAGCAACGCCGTTCAGAGATGTTGCCCAATTCGCTCAGGGCGATGCTCATAAAGTCCATCGGCAGGGCGATAGGTTCACCGTGGAAGTTGCCTGCAGAGATAATTAGGTCGTCGTCGGGGCAGACAGTGGGGTTGTCGGTTGCGGCATTGATTTCTATATCTACCACAGATTTCACATACGATAGGGTGTCCTTCACAGCACCATGCACTTGGGGGATGCATCGGAAGGAATAGGGGTCTTGTACGTTCACCTTATCTTGTGCAATCAACTGGCTGCCACGGAGTAGTTCGTTGATACGCACGGCTGTGGCTATTTGTCCTTTGTGTGAGCGCACCAGATGTACGGCCACGTTGAAGGGGTCGCGGCGGCCGTCGAAGGCTTCCAACGACATCACAGCAATGGCATCGGCCCATTCGTTGAGACGTTTTGCGCGGATAAGCGACCATACGGCAAAGGCACTCATGTTTTGTGTGCCATTGAGTAATGCCAAACCTTCTTTTGAACCTAATTGAATGGGCTGCCATCCCATGCGTTTGAGAATCTCTGCACCAGTCATGCGTTCTCCTTTGTATTCTACCTCGCCTAAGCCCACAAGAGGGAGACAGAGGTGGGCGAGGGGGACAAGGTCGCCAGATGCTCCCACAGAACCTTGTTGATAGACGATGGGATAGATGTCGTTGTTGAAAAAGTCTATCAGACGTTCCACGGTTTCGATTTTCACTCCCGAATAACCGTAACTGAGTGACTGCACCTTGAGCAGGAGCATAATTTTCACCACTTCATTGGGTACACGCTCGCCAGTGCCACAGGCATGCGACATCATCAGGTTGATTTGCAACTCTGCCAGTTGGTCGGGGTTGACATTGATGTCGCAGAGGGAACCGAAGCCGGTGGTCACACCGTAAATGGGCTTTTCGGAGTGGGCGATTTTCTCGTCAAGGTACTTGCGGCAACGAATGATACGTTCACGGGAGTCGCTGCCGAGTTCCAATTTATAACCATTGATAATGATTTCTTCTATCTTGTCTTGTGTCAGATGACCTGCGCTGATTTTGTGTTGCATATTTTTGCTGTTTTCGAAAAGGATGGGTGCTGCGACGGCAAAACCGTCGCCTACTGAAAAAATAGTTTGGCTTATAGGGTGAATGGGAGCAGTGGGACGAATGGGAGCAATGGGATGAATGGGTAAAAAGGAAGATGTCCCTTTAACTACCCTTTAACTACCCTTTAACTCTCTTTTAACTCCCTTTAATCTTCAATTTTCAATTGTTTTATCAGCTCCTCATCCACCAGATTGGGGAGGGTGACAACCATATTGGGGGTGCGCTCCATTTCGCGGCAGATGGCATCAATCGAACCCTGATTACGGGCCCAACTGCGGCGGGCAATACCATTATTTACATCCCAAAGGAGCATTTCGCGGATATGCCACTCGGAGTCTTCGCTGCCGTCGATAACCATGCCGAATCCGCCATTGATGACTTCGCCCCAGCCTACGCCGCCGCCATTGTGCAGTGATACCCAGGTGGCACCGCGGAATGCATCGCCAATGACATTCTGGACGGCCATGTCGGCACAGAATTGTGAACCGTCGTAGATGTTGCTGGTTTCACGGAAGGGTGAGTCGGTACCCGACACGTCGTGGTGGTCACGACCGAGCACCACAGGAGCTTTTAGCCGACCATCACGGATGGCTTTGTTGAAGGCTAAGGCGATGTCGCGGCGACCTTGGGCATCGGCATAGAGAATGCGGGCTTGCGAACCTACTACAAGGTGGTTGCGGCCTGCCTCACGTATCCAGTGGATGTTGTCGTCGAGTTGTCCCTTGATGTCATCGGTGGCGGTGACACGTAAATTTTCCAATGCCTCGGCTGCCAATTGGTCGGTAAGGGCAAGGTCGGCAGGGTCGCATGAGGTGCACACCCAGCGGAAGGGACCAAAGCCGTAGTCGAAAAACAGCGGTCCCATGATATCTTGCACATAACTGGGGTAGCGGAAACGACCATCCTCACGTAGAATGTCGGCACCGGCACGGCTTGACTCCAGCATGAAGGCATTGCCATAGTCGAAGAAATACATCCCACGGGCTGTGAGACGGTTAATGGCGGCCACCTGTCGGCGGAGTGACGCTTTCACTTTCTCGCGGAAGAGGTCGGGCTCTTCCGACATCATACGTTTCGACTCTTCCAGTGTCTGGCCCACGGGGTAATAGCCTCCTGCCCATGGATTATGGAGTGAGGTCTGGTCGCTGCCTAAGTCCACCTGAATCTCTTCGTCGGCGAGGCGTTCCCACAAATCTACCACATTGCCGACGTATGCCATCGACACGGTTTGCTTCTCTGCCACAGCCTGGCGGATTGCTGGTATCAGTTCGTCTAAATTGTCGTGCAGTTCATCCACCCATCCTTGCTCATAGCGTTTACCTGCGGCTTTGGGATTGATTTCTGCCACTACGCTTACCACACCGGCAATGTTGCCGGCCTTGGGCTGAGCGCCTGACATGCCACCAAGTCCTGATGACACAAAAAGCATTCCCTGTGGACTGGTCTGGCCGGGGCGATAGCGACGACGTGCGGCATTAAGCACCGTGATGGTCGTGCCATGAACGATACCCTGCGGACCGATATACATATACGAACCTGCAGTCATCTGTCCGTATTGGCTCACACCGAGAGCGTTCATGCGCTCCCAGTCATCGGGTTTCGAGTAGTTGGGAATCACCATGCCGTTGGTCACTACCACACGTGGGGCGTTTCGGTGAGAGGGGAAAAGGCCAAGGGGGTGGCCAGAATACATCACGAGGGTCTGCTCATCGGTCATCTCGCTGAGGTATTTCATCACTAAGCGGTATTGCGCCCAGTTTTGGAAGATAGCCCCATTGCCACCGTAGATAATCAGTTCGTGAGGATGCTGTGCCACGCGTGGGTCGAGGTTATTCTGTATCATCAGCATGATGGCTGCTGCCTGGCGGGAGTGGTGCGGATAGTCGTCGATAGGACGGGCATACATCTCATAACTAGGACGATAGCGGTACATATAGATACGCCCGTAGCGTTCTAATTCTTCGGCGAACTCTCCTATCAACTGCTTATGCAGATGTCGGGGAAAATAGCGTAGCGCATTGCGCAGTGATAACCGTTTCTCTTCTGTGGTAAGGATGTCTTTACGGCGGGGTGCATGGTTGATATCATTGTCGTAAGCGGGCATGGGGGGAAGTACGTCGGGAATCCCAGCCCGTATTTCTTGCTGAAATTGTTCGATGGTCATAATATTAGTGGTTAGAGGTGAGGGGTTAGTGGTTAGAGGTGAGTGGGTAGTGGTGAGAGAATACTTTTATTGCTTTTGAAAGGAGAAATGCTGCGACGGTAAAACCGTCGCCTAAGGAGAAGATAGTTCGGATAATGGGGCAGCTGGGGTGAATGAGCCTTTTAACTCCCCTTTATCTGTCTTTTTAATTTTCAATCTTTCCTTCCACTATCTTAAGAATCTCTTGTTCTTCCTCGTTCGCTTTTTGGGCGAGGGCATGAGCTTCAGCGATGAGTTGTTCGGCACGATTACGGTCTTTGAGTGAACTGGCGTTGATGCGCACGTTGAGACCTGCTCCAAGGACGGCAGCACGGGCGGCTAAGGCACCTACACCGGCATCAGAGACACTGTTGGGATTGCCTGTCTCGGCCATGGCGCGGCAAATGTCGAAGGCACTAAGTGAGGCTTTCATCGTACGCAAAGGTACTTCAGCGGCATAGAGGGTGGCAGCCTCGATGGCTGCTTGGCGGGCGGCTTTCTCCTCGTCGTTGCCTTTGGGCATCTGGAATGCTGACATAATTTGGTTGAAGGCTTCTGTGTCTTCATCCACCAGATGGAGCAGTTCGCTCATAATACACTGCCCTTTTTCAGCATATTGGCTGAAAGTTTCCCAACAATCGTCCCATCCTGCCTTGTGCGAAGAGAGGTTGGCCACCATCGTTCCTAAGGCGGCTCCCAATGCTCCCATGTAAGCAGAGATAGTACCACCGCCAGGGGCTGGCGACTCTCTTGAGGTTTCCTCTGCCATCTCTTTGACGGAGAGATCCACTAAACGTGGCTTCTTTTCTGCATCCTCCAGTAGATATTCAATCACTTTCTCACGGGCGTTGAAAGGACGCAGGTCTGACAGACCCATAGAATGGATGGCAATATCTACAATATCCTTCTCAGGAATGCCCGTCGAGCGATGTTGTTTTTCAAGGTAGTATTTGCCTGCTTCGAGGAGTGTGCGTTTAGGCACCAAACCCACTATCTCGGTTCCCGTCACACGGATGCCACGGTTGGCAGCACAGCGGCACACCTCGTCAAAGGCTTTATGTAGTGGCGTGACATTGATATTGGTGATGTTCATCGACACTTGAGCAATGCCGTATTCGTCGATATACCAGCCGATGGCTTTGGTACCTTTCAGTGTGCCAGGGAGCATGATGACGTTGCCTTCGGCATCGCGGAGGGGCTTGCCAGTGATGGGGTTGCCTTCGCGCTTGGGGCGGCCTTTCTCTCTCACGTCGAAGGCGATGGCATTGGCGCGTCGTGTAGATGTGCTGTTGAGGTTGAAATTCACAGCAATGAGAAAATCACGGGCACCGACAACCGTGCAACCTGTACGGGCGATGTCGTCGTCGAAGGGACGGCATCCGAGGTCGGGTTGGCGACCAGGTGTAGAGAGCTTTTCGGGCAGTGCTTCGTATTCACCGCTACGACAGACGGCAAGATTGCGATGCTCCTCCTTGAAGGCGGCAGCCTCATAGCAGTAGCAGGGGATACGCAACTCGTCGGCAATGCGACGGGCAAGGTCGCGGGATAGTTCGGCGCATTCTTCTAAAGTGATGCCGCTCACAGGGATAAGGGGAAGCACATCGGTGGCACCCATACGGGGGTGGGCTCCATGATGCTTGCTCATGTCAATCAACTGACCGGCTTTTCGGACGGCCTTGAAGGCGGCTTCAACCACACCTTCGGGGGAACCAACAAAGGTGACTACAGTGCGGTTGGTGGCCTCACCAGGGTCAACATTCAACAATTTTACATCTTTTGTGTTCTCTACTTCCGCAACAATCTGACGGATGATTTCTGGATTGCGCCCCTCGCTGAAGTTGGGCACGCATTCCACAATACGCTTTTCTATAGCCATATTTTTAAGGTTTGATTTTTATAGGTTTCAATGGTACGGCAAAATTATTAATTTTACCTAAATACTACAAATATTCCTTTGCTTTTTTGTTGACTTCATCATGAATAGGATTGTTTTTTATACCTTTGTGCCTTCTAATTGGAAAAATTGAATGGAAATGAAGAAATATATCATAACATTTTTGGTGTTCATCCTTACTGTTTCCTCATGGGCTCAAGTGGAGTCCTACGATGTGGGTGAAGTAACTAATGCGCCTACTAATGGGAATAGTTATGGCACATCAAATGAATGGCTGTGGGGTGTGAGAAACCGACTCGATGGACTGATGGAGGATAAACTACTCAAAACAAGTCAATTGGGGTTGCTCGTCTATGACCTTACCTCTGAGGAAGTGGTGTATCAGAAAAATGAAAGGCAGCGTATGAGACCTGCGTCAGTGATGAAACTTGTCACCTCTATCACGGCTTTGGATATGCTTGGAGGTAATTATGACTACCGTACCAGTGTTTGCTATACAGGGTCTTTGATGGGTGACACACTCAGAGGCAATCTTTACTGTGTAGGTGGATTTGACCCAATGTTATCGCGTCAGGATGTGGCTGCTATGGCCGACACGATACGCCGTTTTGGCATCTCACGTATAGAAGGAATGATTGTGGCCGACCTCTCGATGAAAGATACGTTATCGTATGGTAGCGGATGGTGTTGGGATGATGACAACGACCTTCTTACACCATTATTAGTGGACAAAAAAGACCGTTTTCTTTACGTCATGGCGGAGGAGTTGCGTGCGCATGGCGTTGATTTAGATATTACTTTTGCCAGAGGAAAACTGCCTCAGCGATGTACCGAGGTTTACATGCTCAGCCGCAATATCAATCAAGTGTTGCAGCGAATGATGAAACAAAGCGATAATCTCTATGCCGAATCGATGTTTTACCAAATAGCGGCTAAATCCAGTCCAAATCCAGGTAAAGCAAGTGATGCCTCGGGCGCGATGAAGCGACTGGTATATAAACTCGGACTGGATCCTGCAATGTATACCTTTGCTGATGGTAGTGGCTTGTCACTGTATGATTATGTATCGCCAGAGTTGATTGTCAAACTCTTGCGCTATGCTTACCAATATCCGGAGATTTATTCCTGCCTATACCCATCTCTTCCTATTGCTGGTGTGGATGGCACGCTCGAAAATAGGATGAAGAATGGAAATGCCACAGGCAATGTACATGCCAAGACAGGTACGGTGAATGGTGTCTCTACATTGGCTGGTTATTGTCGCTCCGCGAATGGTCACCAACTTTGTTTTGCCATCCTTAATCAAGGAGTGGTAAAATCGTCTGATGGTCGAGAATTTCAAAACAAAGTGTGTGAGGCACTTTGTAAGTAGTTACGAGTGAGATCATTCAAAGTGAAAAAAACAGAAAATGAGCATTTTGGCATGCCAAAATGCTCATTTTACTATTCAAGTTTTTGAATTCATAATCTATCGTGTAGGATCATCTTCACTGAATGATGTTCCCTCGGAATTGTTACCTTGCTGAGGGGGCTGCTGTGGCTTCTGCCACGGCTGTTGTCCAGGCTGACCCTGTTGTGGCTGTTGCGGCTGCTGAGGTCTCTGCCACGGCTGCTGTCCGGGCTGACCTTGTTGCGGCTGCTGAGGTCTCTGCCATGGTTGCTGACCAGGCTGACCTTGTTGCGGCTGTTGAGGTCTCTGCCATGGTTGCTGACCAGGCTGACCCTGTTGCGGCTGTTGAGGTCTCTGCCACGGCTGCTGACCAGGCTGACCCTGTTGCGGCTGTTGAGGTCTCTGCCACGGCTGCTGACCTGGTTGACCCTGTTGCGGCTGTTGAGGTCTCTGCCATGGCTGCTGACCAGGCTGACCCTGTTGTGGCTGCTGTGGTCTCTGCCACGGTTGCTGTCCAGGTTGACCCTGTTGCGGCTGCTGCGGCCTCTGCCATGGCTGCTGTCCGGGCTGACCTTGTTGCGGCTGCTGTGGTCTCTGCCACTGCTGCTGTCCGGGCTGACCCTGTTGCGGTTGCTGAGGTTGTTGCGGAGTAGGTCGTTGTGGCTGCTGCGGTTGTGGTTGTTGCGGCTGCTGTGGTATGGGTTGTTGTGGCTGTTGTGGTCTGGGTTGTTGCGGCTGTTGTGGTTGCTGCGGTCTGCCCTGCATGGGTTGCTGTGGTCTCTGCCAATTCTGTCCCTGCTGCGGCTGTTGAGGTTGCTGCGGTCTGGGTGGCTGCTGTTGTGGTTGCTGCGGCCTCTGCCAATTCTGTCCCTGCTGCGGCTGTTGAGGTTGTTGTGGCCTGGGTTGCTGCTGTTGTGGTTGCTGCGGCCTCTGCCAATTCTGTCCCTGTTGCGGCTGTTGAGGTTGTTGTGGTCTGGGTGGCTGCTGTTGTGGTTGCTGTGGTCTCTGCCAATTCTGTCCTTGCTGAGGTTGCTGTGGCTGTTGCGGTCTCTGCCAATTTTGTCCCTGTTGTGGCTGTCCTGGTCTCTGAATGGGTTGCTGACTTTGGCTTTGCCATGGCTGCTGTCCACCCATAGGTCCTCCCATAGCCGCACCGGCTATATTCATAGTTTGATCAGTGTCATTCTCCATTTCTCTCGAGTAATTGCCAATATTCAGGAAGTAGCCAACGACAATGACGAGAGATAGTACGCAATCGATGATTCCTGAAATCAGCAAAATTGTTTCTAAAGTGCTTGCTTTCCCTGTATATGTTAATCCCAAAATGAACCCCGCTAAGGTGAGGACACCAAGAATGATATATCCAATCATCAATGTTTTCCCCGCAGCTCTCTTTACGGCTTGCCCTAAAAATATACCAACTGCAATAAAACCGAGTATATTTATAATGTTTTCGGCAATGTTAAAACCTTTGGAAGAGAAAAATTCTGCACCTATATCACTCTTAGTCAATATAGAGATGAAAAGAAACAAGATGGAGATGAATGCGACAATCTTGATAAAAAGATAGATAGAACCAGCTATTGTCCCAGGATTATTTCTGGTCATCTTGATGATGCTGATACCCAAAAAGATTCCAAGGATAGCATAGATAAATAGAAATGCGGTATAAATAACTGTGGCTCCCCAAAAATCATTTGTTATATTGAGTAAAAAATCTCCGATGGGTTTATTAAGCAAAGAGCCATAAAAAAGGGTGCGTAATACAAACATGATACACGCCAGTATTGCCGCGGTTTTTGCCGCTCCTCGGCTGCCACCTATACGTGCAGCTACTGGCTCATTGTACTGAGGGATTTGGGGATAATTAGGATAGTTCATGTGATTAAAGGTATTATTACAAAATTATTATATTTAATTATATACGGTTTTCAGATTGTTGGCACAAAAATAGAGAATGTAAATGAATATTGCAAGAAAAACGGGTGTTTTTTTCAAAAAAATGTCTATCTTTGCCAAAGTTACAAATATAATAAGCATGCCATGATTACAACGAAAGATTTTTCCGATATAAAAGAGATGATGGAATATTTTGATGGTGTTCCATACGATGTAACACCCCGTACACTATATTCTGCAGATGACTTATATGATGGCTATGATGGTATAAGTGATAGTTTTGAGGGTTGTTACGATAGTAGGGTTTATCAGCATTTCATCCAGAATGGTAAGCAGACCACTGATGTGAAAGAGTCGTTAGCGCGTACTCTTCATGACCATGGTATTCATGTGGCTTTAGATGAATTCTTCCAGAAATATCCTGGCAGACAGTTTGTGGGAGTGATGGGAGGGCATGCCTTGTTGCGAACCGACCCAATATTTCGGGAAATTGTTCTTCTTAGCAAACAGTTAACAGAACTCGGCTTCTATATGCTCTCAGGAGGTGGCCCAGGTGCGATGGAGGCCACACATTTAGGAGCATGGATGGCAGGGCAAAATGACGAAGCTGTGGAAGATGCACTTAAGATTTTGTCGGTGGCACCATCTTTTACTGATGCTTCATGGCTGGCTTCTGCTTTCAAGGTGAAGAGATTGTATCAGCAGCGAAAGTTCGTAAGCTTAGGTATTCCTACTTGGCTTTATGGTCACGAGCCTACGACCCCTTTTGCCACTCATATCGCTAAGTTTTTCGAGAATAGTATACGCGAGGATAGCATCCTCACACTTGCCTATGGTGGTATTGTCTATACACCTGGTAGCGCAGGGACGATGCAAGAAATATTCCAAGATGCCGTGCAAAACCATTATCTTTCTTTTGGTTTCTCAAGTCCGATGATTTTTATGGGTAAAGACTACTGGACACAGGATATGCCGATATATCCGCTCCTTGAGAATCTGGTGAAGACAGGAAAATATAAAAATCTTCTTTTGCTCCTCACCGATAATACTGATGATGTCATCAAGGAATTAGTGAGATTCCGAGATAATATTTAAAGATCCCCCCCTTCATTGGGGCGAGTTCTCCTTTCAACATATAAAAACCCAGGGCATCGCCCTGGGTTAATATTTGTCGTTTAGACCGTCCTTTCTCAAATCTTCAATTTGTCACTTGAAGCAACAAATATCTTGTCAACTTGTCATCTGAAAGAATAACACCTTCCTACTTCACTACAAAGTCAAGGCTTTGGAGGTCTTTGTCGAGTGAGGAACTGCCATAGAGAATCTGGTAGCGTCCAGGACGGGTGGACAGTTCGTCGATGGAGGGATCGTAGTATTCGAATGCCTCACCATCAAGGGTGATGGCGACTTTGCCAGTTTCTCCGGCAGCAAGGTTCACTCGCTGGAAACCACGGAGCGACTTGATGGGTGCCTCGGGATAGTCGAGGGCTTTGACATACACTTGCACAATCTCGGTGCCATCGCGTTGGCCAGTATTGGTTACTGGTACGGTGAGCGTTACCCTGCCATTGGCTTTCATCGATTTCTTAGAGAGTTTTCCTTTGCCGTAGGCGAACGATGTGTATGACAGTCCGTATCCGAAGGCATAGAGTGGTGTGCCACGGAAATAGCGATAGGTGCGATTGTCCATGCTATAGTCGAGGAAGTCGGGGAGGTCGTTGTTTGACGCATAAAAGGTCACGGGCAGTTTGCCACTGGGGTTGTAGTCGCCGAAGATTACCTCAGCAAGGGCTTTGGCTCCGCCTTGTCCGCCATACCATGCCTGGATGATGGCATCGCATTGTTTCTCAATTGTGGCAAAAGCTATGGCCGAGCCTGAACAGTTGACATAAACCACAGGTTTGCCGGTGCCCTTCATGGCATGCACAAGGCGTTGCTGAACTTTGGGCAGTTCGATGTCGGCTTTGTCGCCGCCTTCTCCTTCCATCTGTGCGGAGATACCGCCGATGACGATGATGGCGTCGGCACCTTTCACCTCATTCGCTAAGTCGGTGTAATCTACGAGAACGCGTTCGCAGATATCGCCACGGAGCATGGCAAAATTGCCGTTGCCTCTCTTGTATTCGATAACCATGTCGTAAGTCTCGCCTTTTTTCACGTTGAAAGATTTGTATTCCACTTCACGACGGAAGAAACCTCCACGACGACCGCTGCCTGGCTGGGCTGTCTCGATGGTGTCGCCATTGATGGTCATCACATAGCCATTGTCGGTCATGAGCGTGTATTTCATCTCACCAGTGAACGTGGCAGTGTATTTTCCAATGATGCGCACCGAGAGGTTGTCATTATCGACACCTTCGGCAAAACCCCATGCGCCAAAGGTGGAGAAATTCAACTGATCATAATAGCCGGTCTTGACAGGATTGCCTTCAAGGTTCTTGTTGTTGTAGAATTCTACAAGAACACCCTTGCCGTCGTTGAAATCTTGCAGGTGATGCACGGTGTTGTATTCATCGACCAGTTCACAGGCTTTGTGATAGATGACACGGGCTCCAGGAACGGCATTCTTAATACCATCGAGCAGCGTGTGGGTGTGTTCTTTTGTGGGTGTGCCACCATAGTTGCCGTTGAGCAAACCTGCATCATCGGCGTTGGGACCCACCACGGCAATAGTTTTTACTCCCTTGGAGAGTGGGAGGACACCATCGTTCTTCAGCAGCACCATCGACTCGCGGGCAGCTTGGACGGCGAGGGCATCATTGGCTTCACTGCTGATGACTTCGGGCTTGAGGTCTGCCCACGGCAGCATCTCGGCGGGGTCGAACATACCGAGTTCGAAACGGCCGAGTAGAGTCTTCCGCAGGTGGTAGTCGAGGGTCTCTTCTTTGATGAGGCCTTTTTCAAGGGCTTCGGTGAGCACCATGAATACTTTACCACATTCCAGGTCGGTTCCATTGAGTACGGCATCTACCGAGGCCGACAGTGGGTCGGGATGAGTCTCGTGCTGGCCTTTGTTGTAGAAGTTGTTGATGGCATCGCAGTCGGTGAGTACAATGGCCTTGTAGTCCCATTTCCTCCGCAGGATATCAACGAGCAGACGGTCGCTGGTACAACAGGGTACACCCTCGTAGCGGTTGTAGGCGCACATCACTTCGCGTACGTTGCCCTTCTTTACCAATGCCTTGAAGGCGGGTAGATATGTTTCCCACAGGTCGCGCATCGATACTGAGGCATTATAGGTGTGGCGCAGGGGCTCTGGTCCACTGTGTACGGCATAATGTTTGGCGCAGGCATGGGTCTTGAAATAACGGTCGTCGTTGCCTTGCATACCAAGTACGGTTTGCACACCAAGCACAGCATTCATATAGGGGTCTTCACCGCAGGTTTCCTGTCCACGACCCCATCGTGGGTCACGGAAAATGTTCACATTGGGACACCAGAAAGTAAGTTCGGGATTGCCTGGGTAGTAAGTCACACCCATAGGCACATTGAATACATTGTGGTCAGAACGATTCCAGTTGGCACGGGCTTCATCAGAGACAGTGGAGAACACGTCGTAGAAAAGCTTTGCATCAAATGAGGCTGCCATGCCGATAGGTTGAGGATAGACGGTATAGCCACCTTGGCGCACACCGTGACAGGCCTCACTCCACCAGTTGTAGGAGGGAATGCCTAAACGGTCGATAGAAACCGACTTATTCATCATCAGTCCCACTTTTTCTGTGGGGGTGAGCAGTGAGAGCAGGTTCTCTACACGCTCCTCATAGGACAACTGGGTATTCAAGTAGGGATAACGGTGGCCAGATGAAAATGTTAGGGCATGGCTTACGTCTGCCTTGACACTGAGCGAACCAAGTGTTTTGCCATCTTTATCGAGCAGTTCAACACTGCGTGAGGTTTTGCCATGTTGATTGGCGGGGGTGAAAACTACCATCACTTTCTCCTCAGCTCCAGGAGCTATGGATTCTGATGGGTAGAGGGCTTGGATGCACTCGCACGAGGGGATAGCTTTCCCGATGAGGATGGGTGATTTTGAGATGTTGCGCAGAGTAAAGGTATGGCAGATGGCGCCATCGGCTGCCTCTATCTTGCCAAAATCCCACTCGTAGCTGTCGAAACGTGCAGAACTCTTTTGCTGGGCTTGCAACGACATAGTCAACAGCAGGCAGATAATCAATGGAATTGTTCTTTTCATATAATTGTAATATTGGAATTTCAGATAAAAGGGTTTGTGTTTTGTTGGTGGTTAAGAGTTAGAAGTGTGGAGAAATGAAGATAATCTTCAATTTTCAATCTTCAATTTTCAATCTTCAATGGTTGTTTCGTTGTTTTACCTTCTCTTGAAAAATGCTTTTTTTATCATTACCTCTCTTCTTGTTGTTATCAATTAAGGATACCTGATTGGTTTTTTCAATCAGCAACTGTTCCAATGCCTCACGGCGTTCTTGCCAGGTGCTATAGTCACTGGCATTGAGAGTAAACACTTGCTGCCTAATGTCTGAACCAGACCTTGTAGCCTTGGTGTCTCCGCCATCAACGGTGATAAAGCATGGCTTTGCCTTTCCCACGGCAATCAGTTTGTCGGCGATGGCATCAGCACCACCATCTTTGAACCAGCTTTCGAGTGTGTCATCGGGACCGGGTATCAGTTGAATGGTGCATCCGGCAATGTCTGACATGATAGGAATATAAGTAGCCTTCTTACGGTTTAGGTCATAGCATACACGACCGTGGGGGATATTACCCATTGTGGTGAAGCTATAGTTGTTGTAGGGATTGTTGCAAAGACTGTATTTAAATCCTTTGTCGGGTGAGAGGTACATGTTGTTAGGGTCGGCCACTTTGGTGCCATCCATTACAAAACAGTATTTGAATATGTCGTTTCTTCCATCTTTCAATGTTACGCTCCATATGCCCTCGTCATCTTTCTCCATGGCCATCAGTTCGGTGTTGCCTTCTCGCTCCAATTGCACCTTCTTGGCATCGGGAGCCTTAAAGCGGAAGGTAATAGTACCGTTGCCAAACTCTGGTGAGATGATGGGGCGGGGGAATAGACGGGCCATCACGCTGGGAGTAAAGGCTTCTTCTTTGCCTGTGGCTGCAGGAGTGGGCATGCTGTGGCGCAGGGCTTGTTGCACACCATCTGGGTAGAAAAGTAGGCGCAGGGTGTGGTCGAGGAAATATTTGGCGTTCATCCAGGTGTGACCATATTTGTCGGTAGTGAACTCCTTCACGGTTTTGATACCATTCTTATCAAGAAACTCCATGTAATCGCGTCCAGTGCCGTAGAGAAAATCGTCGGTGCCAATACCCAACCAGAAGAGTTTGATTTTACTATTGGTGTCGGCGGCATTTTCATAGACTTTAGGAATATCTGTAGATGTAAACGAACTATAGGAACAGAGATAGGAGAATTTGTCTAGATTGCGAAGACCGTTTGATAGCCCCTGATTCCCGCCACGTGAGAAACCACCGATGGCACGCGATTCGCGGTCGTTAATAGTGCGGTAGGTGCGCTCAATGTAGGGCATCAGATCGTTGATTAGGTCATTGCTGAACACATCGTTTCCAAAACCCATCATGTTCATCTCACCACTCTTGTTCGGGGGAAGAAGTTTATAGGGATTGCCGTAGGGCAGTACGATAATCATCTCCTTGGCACAACTGTCGGCAAGCAGGTTGTCGAGGATATAATTCATCCTACCTACTTTATAATACACCTCCTCGGTGTCGGTCGTACCACTAATCAGGTAGAATACTGGATAATGTTTGTCAACATCGGCGGTGTAGGAAGGGGGTAAATAGACAATGGCGTTGTTGGTGGCACCAAGGCTCTTTGAATAGTAGTGGATGTATTCCACCGTGCCGTGGGGCACATTGCGGATATCGTGGGGCAGCGAACTATTGGGAGCAGGTATTTCTAAAAGGCTGTTCTTGAAACCCTCGTTAGGGAAATATTGCTCGCAAAGCGGGTCCATTATGCTCACGCCATCCACCTCGAAATGGTAGGGGTACATGTCGGGGGCGGCAGGACCTAAGGTGACAGTCCATTGACCGGTCTTCTTGTCTCGCTGCATGGCATGCTTACCAGCAAACTGCACGTCAACTTCCACTTTTTTGGCGTTGTCGTTTTTATAATAGAATGTCACTGTGCCGTCGGCATTGCAGACGGTGGAGGAAGGTGTGGCGTAGGGTTGGGCATATAATTGAATGCCGGCAGACAGCAAGAATGCTGTTGTAGCTGCCACTGATTTCCTGCGAAGTTGATGAATAAAGGTAAAGGTCATAATTCGTCAATTTAAAGTTTTGTGCAAAAGTACTATAATTTGACGAATCAATTTATTTTCTTTGTATCTGATTATATATGATATGTAACATCACGAGGCCGTAAGGTCACAAAAAAACCCGACGCTGGTCGAAACCAATTGTCGGGCTAATGAAAGGAGGAGTGGTACCTCCAGGAATCGAACCGGGGACACACGGATTTTCAGTCCGATGCTCTACCAACTGAGCTAAGGCACCATTCTTTCGTTTTGCGGTGCAAAGGTAAGCATAATTTTTCTAACTCAAGCCTTTTTCCTAAAAAAAACCACAAACTTAATGTTTATTAACAATTCGGGTGAGTTAAGGCAGTAGTCCATTCAGTTCGAATATAGTATGTTTTTTGACTATATACTTGAAAAAATATACACATTTGTTTTGATGAAATAAAATTTTATTTTACTTTTGCCAATGATAGATTAATACCAATTTTTACTCTATGTTTTAAACAAAATATTTATATAATAATTGTCCTACCCCCACTAAAAAATACATAAAGTAGTTCCAAATAGGACGATTAGGGCGTTATCTACACTCCCAAACTTCCAAACTTATTAACTCATAAACTTATAAACTCTAAAAACTCATAAACTTAAAAACTATTACATTATGGAAGAGACTAATTTCGTTATTGATGAAAACCAGCCAAGACCACAAATGGGACCTGGTTATCAAAATGGTTATCAGAATGGTTATCAAAACCAGCTGTCAGTGAGCGATTATGCTCAGGGCAATATGCTTTCTATGGGAAAATGGATGAAATTCCTAGGAATACTAAGCATTATCGCCGGTGCACTTTTAATCCTCCTGGGGTTAGTGGCCTTTTTCGGTGGTCTTGCATTGACAAAGGGATATGGTCCTGGAGCAGGATTAGGCGCTTTCGTAGGAGTGTTTTATTTAATTGGCGGTGGTATTGCCATTTTCCTTGGCATAAAACTCTTTAATGCAGGCAAAGGTTTCAAAAACGCTGCTCTTTATACAGACTCCCAGCAACTCGATGATGCTATTGCCAACCAAAATACTTATTTTGGGTGTATGGGTATCATGGCCATTGTCTATCTATGCTTTGTTGTTTTAGGATTGATACTAGGAATAGTTGGTGCTGCTTCTGGGGGTTTCTAACTAAGACTTACATAGATAGGCATAGAGTCATAGAGGCACAGGGTGACCTGTGACCTCTTTGGCTCATGTTTCATGATGGTATGTCTAATTCGTTGTTAACCCAAAATGGATTTATCCAAACAAATAAGTAAGCCTCAAAAAACATATATAGTTTTTACCCCAATTTATTATCAAATCGTTAAAATAGCTGCTGATTTTCTTGAAAAATTTGGTGGTTTACTTTTAATTTCGTATTTTTGCCCCACAAACCTATTAAATGTTACGGATATGAAAAAAATCTACTTAATCATTGCGATGGCCGTTTCGGCTCTTGCTGTCAATGCACAGCAGGTACTAAATTTGAGCACTTATAATGGCACCGACCTTACCAAGTATGATGGACAAGAGTGCAAAGTGAATGTCAACCGCCATGTGTTCACAGCGTGGAATACCCTTGCGCTGCCTTTTGCCATGAGCGAGAGCGAGCTGAATGATGTCTTTGGCACTGACTGCCGCCTCGAGAAACTCGTTGGCGCTGAAGAAGTCAATGGAAAGGTTACTTTGTTCTTCCAAGACTGCAAAGCTGGGGGCGTAGAAGCTAATGTTCCTTACATATTATATTATACAGGTGAGAACGGTAATGCTAAGATTGCTAAGAACACGCTGATTGAGAATACTGAGGCTGTACTTTCATACAATGTTAAGGGTAGCGATGATGTTGTTTCCATGGTAGGTACAAAGAAACACTTCAACGGTATTGGGGCTTATGGTGTGTTGGCAGCAGACAATTCCGATGCCAAGTTTGTCCCCGTTGACGAGTCTCTGAATGGATTCTATGCTACACGCTGCTATGTCAGTTTAGAGTCGGGTAACAGCAAACTGCTTGAAACCCAGCACCTCGCTGCAGGTGAGGCCACCAGCATCAACAACATCGTCAGCAACAAGACAAAGGTAGATGTCTATACCATCTCAGGTCAGAAAGTTGCTACTGGAATCAATGCTGCACAGGTGAACAGCCTCCAACCAGGTATCTATGTGGTCAATGGCCAGAAGATTGTGGTGAAATAAATTTTATTCCAACTAAAATACACAGAGGCACAGAGAATTATCTCTGTGCCTCTGTGCTATTATATCCTCTGCAAATATCTGCGCTCCCAAACTCCTAATTCCTAACTTTTCAACGGATTCCACCCTTGTGCTTGGAGGGCGAATTCTTGACCATCACGGCTCACAAGCATTTTACCGAGGTTTTCAGCGGTGATGTGCCCTATGACACGAACACCTTCTAAAGCATCTACCTTTTCATAGTCGCCAATGCTTACAGTGAAGAGCAGTTCATAGTCTTCTCCACCATTCAGGGCGCAGGTGGTTACGTTCATGTTCAGTTCTTCGGCCATGACTGCTGTTTGATAGTCGATGGGGATGTTTTTCTCATATACCCGACAGCCACAGCCACTGCGTTCACAAATATGCATCAATTCGCTGCTCAGTCCGTCGCTGATGTCCATCATCGATGTGGGATGTATGCCCTGTTCACGGAGTGTCTGGATGATGTCACCGCGTGCCTCAGGACAAATCTGTCGCTGGATGAGGTATTCCTTACCGGCAAAATCGGGTTGAAACTGTGCTAACTGTTCCAAAGCGTTTCGGTTGCCTTTCTTGCGTGCTTCTTCCACTTGTTGATAATAGACGCTTTTTTCACGTTCAAGCAGTTGCAGACCCATGTAGGAGGCGCCCAGATCTCCGCTTACACAGATGAGGTCGGTGTCTTTTGCACCACTTCGGAAGACAATGTCTTCTTTGGCGGCCTCACCGATGCAGGTAATGCTGATGGCCAGTCCCGTGAGCGACGAGGTCGTGTCGCCACCTACGATATCCACGCCCCATTTGTCGCAGGCAAGGCGCAACCCACTGTAAAATTGTTCCAAGTCTTCCACTTGGAAACGTTTGCTCAATGCTATGCTCACCACCATCTGGCATGGAGTGCCATTCATGGCGAAGATGTCGCTCAGGTTCACCATGGCTGCCTTATAACCTAAATGCTGCATGTCGATATAGGTAAGGTCGAAATGCACACCCTCCATGAGCATGTCGGTAGTCACGAGCACTTCTTTGTCGGGGTAGTGGAGTACGGCACAGTCATCGCCTACCCCCATTAGGGTAGAAGTGTTTTTTGCTTTGATGTCATCTGTGAGGTGATGGATGAGACCAAATTCACCTAATTTTGATATTTCCATTTATATACAGCTTTAAGGTTTGTTCAATTTTCAATTTTTAATCTTTAATCTTTAATTTTCAATTTTCAATCTTCAATCTTCAATCTTCAATGATAGTATCATCCTATTGAATATCTCAGCCTTTCCCTGAAGGAATCTTACCTCTATCGGCAGAATGAAAAGGCATTGGCGGAGAGTATCACTAAGGCCATCGATGGTGGCAAGCCTCGCTGCGTCTTTCTCTGTAGTAATGGCGATTTTGGGGTAGGGGAGAGACTCAAATGTGGTATTTATCTGCTCGATATCATTTTCGGTAAAGTCATGATGGTCACCGAAGGACAGATGTGTCACATTAGGACAATACTGTTGTATTTCCTTAATCATTGGTCTTGGTTCGGCAATGCCACTGATAACCATAATATGCTCGTCGGCACGAAGTGTTTGCAGCGGTCGGTTTTCTCCACAAAACATGGGTTGGAGTTCCAGATATGCCATAGTGGTGAAAAAGAGACTCTGATGTTCTTCCAAAGAAAGTTTTTCTTCGATCGATCGCATTTCTTGCATGCCGATATCAGGAGGACATTTTGTCACAATTACAATGTCAGCTCGCCTCTTTCCATGCATAGACTCTCGCAGACGTCCAGCAGGCAGCAGTTTGTCGGAGAAAATCGGTCGGTTGTAATCCACAAGAAGAATATTCAGGCTTGGCCGTACATAGCGGTGCTGATAGGCATCGTCAAGTAGGATGACATTTACTCCGCGCGTGACAGGGTCTTGGCAGAGATGTTGGATGCCTTCACGACGGTTGGCATCGACGGCAACTGTGATTTTGGGGAATTTCACCTTCATCTGATATGGTTCATCGCCAATATCATGAGCGGTGGATTGCATGTTGGCAAGCACATAGCCTTTGGTGTGGCGTTTGTAGCCACGACTGAGTACAGCCACTTTGTAGCGCTCTTTCAGAAGGCGGATTAGGTATTCCACGTGGGGGGTCTTCCCTGTACCACCAACGGTGATGTTGCCAACGCTGATGACCGGAATGTCATAGTGTTGACTATGGAGAAGACCGTAGTTGAAGAATTCATTCCTCACCCATACGCCTAACCCATAGGTCCAGCTGACTGGCAACAACCATTTGTTTATTTTCATATATTAGTGGTAAGAGGTTGGAGGTGAGGGTAAGAGATTAGTCTCTTTCCCCCTCTCCCCAAATCATCTGATATTCAAAGAATATGGCATGCGGGCCTGAATGGCATTGTGCTGGTTGATGTTCTTCAGCAATATCAGCGGTTCATACAGTTCACCGAGATTGGCCTTCATCGCCTCGTAGAGATAGTTGTCCTTGGCCTCTTCAGCACCACCTAATAACTGATCAAAAGCTCCCTTAGGGGCAGGGTAGCCACAGGTGTGATATTCATCCAACTTGGCCAGGGAAGCAGCTTTGCCTATGGCGTCATCAAGTGTGCCCAACTGGTCCACAAGGTGATTTTTCAGAGCATCTTGCCCTAACCACACACGGCCTTGGGCGATTGTCTCCACAGAATCCACACTAAGTTTGCGACCGTCTGCTACGCGCTGGCGGAATAGACGATAACCACGTTCGATATATCGGTTGAGATAATCCATCTCCTCGGCGTTGAAGGGACGTGCCATGGAGCCAAAATTACTATGTTTGTTGGTCTTCACCTCGTCGAACTTCACACCAAGTTTCTGTGTGAGCAACTCGCTGGCATCGGGGAACATTCCAAAGATGCCAATGCTGCCCGTGATGGTAGTCGGCTCGGCGATAATCCAATTGGAACCACAACTGATGTAGTAACCACCAGAGGCTGCCATACCACCCATTGACACTACTACTGGCTTTTTTTTCTTCAGCAATTCCACCTGGCGCCATATCTGCTCTGATGCGTATGCACTACCGCCACCGCTGTTGATACGGAAAACAACGGCTTTCACATCGTCATCTTCCTCAAGGGCTGCAAGGTCGTGACATACTACTTGTGCATCAATCACTGGCCCACTGCTGGTAAGACCTTGGGCATTGCCGTCAACGATGTCACCAACGGCATAGTAAATAGCAATTTCATCACCATCTTTGTTTTCTGACTTCACGCGCTGCATATCGGCAATCCCCAACTGATGGATCTTCTCGTCGGCATCAATTTTGAGCTGTTTCTTCACCACGTCTTTTACCTCGTCTGTATAAAGAAGGCCATCAACGATTTTCATTTTCACAAGGTCCTCGGCAGGACTAAAAGTTATGAGACTATCGGCATAGGCATTGAGCTGTTCTTTGCTAATCTGTCGGCTGGCAGACACGTCGGTAAGCACATTGTCCCAGATACCATTGATATAAACGGTAATCTGTTCACGGTTAGGCTCGCTCATCTGGTCGGCGGTGAATTGCTCTGGGGCACTCTTATAAGCTCCTACCTTTGAGAGTTGTATCCTCACGCCAAATTTCGCCATTAAGTCTTTAAAGAACATCGGCTCTGCAGCCAAACCGTGCCAGTCTACTTGTCCCTGTGGGTTCAGATACACCTTGTCGGCGGCAGAGGCTAAATAGTAGGTGCCCTGGGTATAAGCGTCACCATAAGCGATAATCCATTTGCCGCTTTTCTTGAAATCCAGCAATGCTTTGCGCATGGTTTGAAGCGAAGCCCATGAATCGGAGGAGAACATCCCAGCTTCGATGTAGATACCTTTGATGTTTTCATTCTCCTTGGCTTTCTTGATGGCGGAGAGGGTCTCATCAAGACCGATACTTGAACTGGAGCCGTTCAACAACAAACTCATAAAGTCTGTTTCTGAACGTTCTTCCAAAGTCCCGGATAGATTGAGCACGAACACGCTGTTGTCGTCGGGCTTAATCGAAGAACTACTTGAGGACACAAGGCCGATGATACACATCATAAACAATAAACCACTGATGAGCATAAAGATAAAGATACCCACTACAGTGGCAAATGCCATTTTGAAAAACTGTTTCATATTTTTTTTACTATTTATTGGGAGTTCAGGAGTTAGGAGTGTCTCAGGGGAGAGAGGGCGTATTTTAGTTAGAAGGTTTGGAGTTGGAGATGACTTCAGTATATGAGAGGTTATACATCAGTTCCATTTCAAATCTCAACTCTCAAAGGGTTCTTCTCCGAGCGGTACCACTCGATAAAACGACCGATACCCTCATGCAGCGTTATACGAGGTTTATAGCCGATTTCTTGCTCTAAATGTGAGGTGTCGGCGTACGTCATATAGACATCGCCGGGCTGCATGGGTTTCATTACCATCTGTGCCTTAGTGCCTAAGGCGTTTTCTATCTCGTTGATAAAGTCCATAAGCTTGACAGGATTGGAACAGCCGATGTTATAGACACGGAAGGGTACACCATTGTTACACGATGCTGCCACAGGAGGCTGGTCCAAGCATTGCAGACTGCCATAGGCAATGTCGTCGATATAAGTGAAATCACGCATCATGTTGCCATGGTTGAATACATTGATTGGCTCGCCACGGGAGATGGCCGATGCAAAGAGCATCGGGGCCATGTCAGGGCGTCCCCAGGGACCATAGACAGTGAAATAGCGAAGACCTGTGGCAGGTATGCCATAGAGTTTGCTATAGCTGTGAGCCATCAGTTCGTTCGACTTCTTGCTGGCGGCGTATAGGCTTACTGGGCTGTCTACCTTGTCGTCTTCAGAGAAAGGAGCTTTGCTGTTGAGGCCATAGACAGAACTCGACGATGCGAAAAGCAGGTGGCTCACAGGATAATGGCGGCAACATTCAAGGATATTAAGGAAACCCACGATGTTACTGGTAAGGTAGGCATAGGGGTTAGTGATAGAATAGCGCACACCTGCTTGAGCCGCCAGATTGACTACACGGTCGAAATGCTCCTCGGCAAATAGTTTTTCCAAAGCATCCTTGTCGTCGATGGCCATACGGATAAACTTAAATCCATCGAGTGTCTTGCTTTCCACAACAGTGCTGAAAGGAAGGGCGCTGGCATCTTCAACTATCACACCCAACTCGGCCAGACGGCCGGTTTTCATGCGCACGTCGTAATAGTCGTTAATGTTGTCGATACCCACCACCGTATCTCCACGCGTGGAAAGCAAATACGAAATTTTGGAGCCGATAAAACCTGCGGCTCCAGTAACTAATATTTTCATTTTGTCGTTGATTTTCGGCAAAAGTAGTAAAAAAAGGGGGAACTATCTAATGTTTTGTCTTTTTTTTGTATTTTTGCACGAAAAGTCGGAACAATGGTGTGCTTGCTAAGGTGAAGCCTATTTACGGTGAAAGCAATTGGGGCTTTGTGTATGAAATTAGGAAAATATAACAATACGTTGACAAGGTTTGTATTGGTGGGTGTCATCAATACTCTTTTTGGCATGACTATCATGTTTGTGCTCTACAATCTTTTTGGGGTGAATTATTGGTGGTCATCGGCAGCTAACTATTTCTTTGGCAGTATCCTGAGTTTTATACTCAACAAATGGTTTACGTTTCATCACAAAGGGCACTTCCTGAACTCTGCCATCAAGTTTACGCTTTGTATCGTTGTGTGCTATCTGATAGCCTACGGAGTGGCTAAGCCGCTCATGGCACACCTGCTTAGTGGCAGCAGAATCGCTATACAGGAAAATGTCGCCATGCTTGTTGGTGCCATCCTTTTCACCGCCCTCAATTATTTAGGACAGAGATTCTTCGCTTTTAAGGATAAGAGGAGTTAAATGGAGAGTTAAGGTGACAATACCCCTTTCCTCCATCCTGCTTATTCTGCCCATATTACCCATTCGGCCTGTTTGCTTATCCGTTTGTAATGGTTTTGCCGTTGCACAATCACCATCCAGAGTCACAAAAGAAATCTCTCATCTCTTACTACGGAGATACAAACTAAAAAACACTCCTAACTAAATTAAAAAAACGGGCAGACCATCAACTGGTCTGCCCGATAAGGTTACTTAGGTAGATGATTATTTTTTCTTCAGCAAGTCGCGGATCTCGGTGAGAAGCTCTTCCTGGGTAGGACCAGCTGGTGCAGCGGGCTCTTCTTCTTTCTTGGGCATCAACTTGTTCATACCCTTGATCATTAGGAAGATACAGAAAGCGATAATCAAGAAGTCAACGATGTTCTGGATAAATGTTCCGTAATTTACGGTGGCATCACCAACTTTTGCGGTAAGTTTTGTGAAATCCACACCGCCTGTTAGCATTCCAATTAATGGCATAAGCACATCGTCAACCAATGAAGACACGATTTTGCCGAATGCACCGCCGATGATCACACCGACAGCCATGTCCATCACATTGCCTTTCATGGCAAATTCCTTAAATTCTTTAATAAATCCCATAATAATATAATTTTAAGTGAATAAATGATGTATAAATACTTTTTTATATAATTCTAAGGTGATTTTGCCAACTACGTTTAGCAATTCTGCTTACCATAGAACGGTTTTTTGTTTTTTTCAGATTTCAGCGGTCGATTTTTATTTTATTAATACACTTAGATGATGCAAAATTAAAAAATATTTCGTAATTTTGCACGCAAATAAGAAAAAAAATTTTCCAACACTGAAAACTTTTTATTTCTTATCCGACAGCAATGAGATTTTTTGAATGTTTATCGAATAAATGTAGTATATTTATCAACCCTTTAATAAAAATAAAAAAGTAAAATGACAAAAGTAGCTATTAACGGCTTTGGCCGTATCGGTCGCCTCGCTTTCCGTCAGATGTTCGAGGCTGAAGGTTATGAAGTAATCGCTATCAACGACTTGACAAGCCCCAAAATGCTTGCTCACCTGCTTAAGTATGACACATGTCAGGGTGGCTTCGCTGGTAAATTCGGCGAGGGAAAGCACACTGTTGAGGCAACAGAGAACTCTATCATCGTTGATGGTCAGGAAATCACTATCTATGCTAAGCCCAATGCTGCTGAGCTGCCTTGGGGTGAGCTGGGTGTTGACGTAGTACTCGAGTGCACAGGCTTCTATACCTCAAAGGAGAAAGCTTCTGCTCACATCCAGGCCGGTGCAAAGAAGGTGGTTATCTCAGCTCCTGCAGGCAATGACCTCCCCACTATCGTTTACAATGTGAACCACACCACTCTGAAACCAGAGGATACTATCATCTCCGCTGCTTCTTGCACAACCAACTGTCTGGCTCCTATGACAAAGGCTCTTAATGACTTTGCCCCCATCCAGAGCGGTATTATGACAACTGTACACGCTTACACTGGCGACCAGATGATTCTCGACGGTCCTCAGCGCAAGGGTGATGTTCAGAGAGCAAGAGCTGGTGCTCAGAACATCGTTCCTAACTCAACAGGTGCTGCCAAGGCTATCGGTCTGGTTATCCCTGAGTTGAATGGCAAACTGATCGGTGCTGCACAGCGCGTTCCCACTCCAACTGGTTCTACCACTATCCTGCACGCCGTTGTTAAGGGTGAGGTTACAGTAGAGGGCATCAATGCTGCTATGAAGGCTGCTGCCAACGAGTCATACGGTTACACAGAGGAGAAACTCGTTTCTTCTGACATCATCGGTATGAAGTTCGGTTCACTCTTCGATGCTAACCAGACTATGGTTTCTAAGATTGGTGACGGCAACTCTCTCGTACAGGTTGTTTCATGGTATGACAATGAGAATTCTTACACTTCTCAGATGGTTCGCACCATTAAGTATCTCGCTGAACTCAAATAATCAGCTTTAAGAGTGAAATATTAGCCGTTCGGTGTTGCCGAACGGCTTTTTTTTGCTATTTTTGTAGCCGATATGAGCCAATTGATTACGATTCTCGGACCGACTGCCAGTGGGAAAACCACATTGGCAGCAGCACTCGCCGCCGACATCGGGGGGGAGATTATCAGTGCCGATAGTCGGCAGGTGTATAAACGAATGGATATCGGAACGGGAAAAGACCTCGACGACTACTATGTCAATGGCAGGCAGATACACTATCACCTCATCGATATCTGTGAACCTGGTACACGCTACAACCTCTTCCGCTATCAGGAGGATTTTGCAAAAGCATATACTGATATCCTTGAACGCGGACAAATACCTATCCTCTGTGGGGGAACAGGACTCTATCTTGAAGCCGTTTTAGGGGCATATAGTCTCTCACCTGTCCCACAAAATGAATCGCTCAGAAATGAACTGCAGGGTATGTCGCTCGAACAACTCACCGCAATGCTCGAGAAATTGAAACAACAGAATGGTGACAAAATGCACAACACCACGGATGTGGATACTGCACAAAGAGCTATAAGGGCTATCGAGATAGAGACATATAAACTCAAGCATCCTGCTAAGGAACGCGACTTCCCTACTATTCAGTCTGTTATTTTTGGGGTGGGCATCGCCCGTGACGAGAGAAGAAAACGTATCACACACCGACTGAAACAGCGACTCGAACATGGTATGGTGGATGAAATCCAGCAACTGATAGATGGTGGCGTACCGCCAGAAAATCTCATCTATTATGGACTGGAATATAAATATGTGACAGAATACGTTGTCGGAATCATCTCATACGACGAGATGTTTACACGCCTTGAAATCGCCATCCATCAGTTTGCTAAAAGACAAATGACATGGTTTCGAGGAATGGAAAGACGAGGTTTCAAAATCCATTGGATTGATGCTATGCTACCACTTGACGAAAAAGTTTCTCGCATAAAAGAGACTTTAGGCTCCGAATCTCTCATCAAATAATCGTATCTTTAACAACTAACTAACAACTAAATAATGCCATCAAACGATAACAAATGGGGCATCGTTTATTGCCCAAAGTCAGGAGCTTTCAGACCACAACGAAAGTGGGAGAAAGTGGAAAAATGCCTCAAGGATAAAAATATTGACTACGACTTCGTGCAAAGCGAGACTTCAGGCAGCGTTGAGAGACTTGTTAAAATGATGATAAACAATGGATACAAAACCATTGTGGTCGTTGGGGGTGATTCTGCACTCAACGAGGCAGTCAATTGCTTCATGCAGACACCCAAAGAAATGCGTGACGACATTTCATTGGGAGTAATACCCAATGGACTCATGAACGATTTTGCTCATTTCTGGGATATGGAAGATAATGACATTGAACAAGCTGTTGAGACCATAGCCAAGCATCGCGTGAGAAAAATCGACTTAGGATGTATCAAATATACTAATGAAAAAGGGGAGAAATGTCACCGCCATTTCTTAAATTGTATCAGCATCGGACTGGTGGCATCGGTAATACAGAAGCGACGTAAGGCACAGGGCGCTTTCCTAAGCAAACTTTCCTTCATACCTTCATCCCTGTTGATGATATTCCAGCGCTTGGAGTACAAAATGAGAATTAAAATCGATACTGATGTTATTGACCGGAAAGTGATGACCGTATGTGTGGGAAATGCCCAAGGATATGGCTTTACCCCCAGTGCTGTGCCATACAATGGTCTGCTCGACGTGTCTGTGGTGTACCATCCCGAGGTGGTGCAACTCGTCGAGGGTTTCTATCTGCTCTTCAGCGGAAAGATTCTTAATCACCGCAGCGTGCATCCATACCGAACACAGGAAATCATCGTGGAGAAGGCTGAGCGTGCTCAAATCAGTGTCGATGGAAGACTTATGAACACTCCCACAGGACCATTCAAAATCATTGTCCAACAAGAAGTCATCAATTTCATCATTCCATAATCGCCCAAATATGTCGTTATCCATACATATATCACCTTAAAACCTATAAGCGTAGCGACCTCAAAACCTCAAAACCAAACGAAACTGGAGCTTGCGAAAGTACCCCATCTTGCTGATACGAAGCAATTCCTCTACTTGAATAATCTTGATTTTGCGACCATCCGTGGCAATGAGCTTTTCTGAAGCAAAGGCAGAAAGCGTACGGATAGCATTGCTCGTGGTCATGTTGGAAAGATTCGCCAAGTCCTCACGACTCAGGTAGATGCTAAGCGTACATCCGTCTTCCTCAACACCATAACTGTCCATCAAGAAAAGTAAAGCCTCGGCCAGACGGCCTCGGACATGCTTTTGTGTGAGATTCACTGTGCGGTCGTCTGACTGGCCCAGTTGAACTGATAAATGATGGATGATGAGCATATTCAGATGCTGATTTTCAGACATCAGTTGCACAACGGTCTCCATCGGAATTTTCACAACAGTGGTAGGTTCAAAGGCCATCGCCGATGTGCGATAGTGATCGTTGGCAAAATAGGCACGGTAGCCGAACATCTCGATGGGTTTAATCACACGGATAATCTGATTCCGACCACCAACACCATCCTTATATACTTTTACCTTGCCATGAGTGAGAACAAGCATGTGTTGGGGTATGTCGTCTTCATGGTAGATGACAGCATTCCTCTTGTAACGGCACACCTCCATGGTATCAACAATCAATTGACGCTGACTATCGCTCAGTGGTTGCCAAAAATCCAGTATCTCGACAACGGGAGAATTGTCGCTGATGTTTACACAACTCGATGGCATGAATCAAACGAATATAATGCTAAAAACTATGCAAAAGTACTAATTTTTGTTGGATAAGGGAATTATGGAGGCAGAAAAAGTATTTTAAAACATAAAAATGCCTATAAAGATGAAAAAAACGCCTCGAAATTTGTTTCACATCACATTTTTTTATTACCTTTGAACGAAAATAACATTTTTCTCATTCCAGTGGGAAAACCTAACAAAATCTGATACGTTTTTAAACCTTAATAGAACAACTATGAGTTATCTTCGATTAGAAAAAGCGCTGATGACCAATTTGGAAGAGTCGCTGCCAAGAGAGTTGCTTAGAACCAACCGCTCGGGAGCTTACTCATGTTCTACAATTGTCGACTGTAACACCAGGAAGTATCATGGACTGCTCGTCGTACCCATTCCAGAACTAGACGACGAAAACCATGTGCTGCTATCATCACTCGATGCCACAGTCGTTCAGCATGGAGCTGAATTCAATTTAGGACTCCATAAGTATCAGGGCAATGCTTTCAGCCCCAAAGGGCACAAGTACATCCGTGAGTTTGATTGCGACAAAGTACCTACCACCGTCTATAGAGTCGGAGGTGTGATACTTCGTAAAGAAGTCGTTTTCCAGCACTATGAGGACAGAATCCTTATACGCTACACACTCGACGACGCGCATTCAGCAACGACCCTCAGGTTCAGGCCATTCCTGGCTTTCAGAAGCGTAAGGCAGTTCACGCATGAAAACTATACCGCAAGTCGGGAATACACTCCCGTTGATAATGGTATCAAGACATGTATGTATGCCGGATATCCTGACCTCTACATGCAGTTTAGTAAGAAAAACGAGTTCATCTTCCAGCCCGACTGGTATCGTGGTCTCGAATATCCCAAGGAACAAGAGCGTGGATATGCCTCCAATGAGGACCTCTACGTACCGGGATATTTCGAAATGAGTATCAAAAAGGGCGAGAGCATCGTCTTCGCGGCATCCACATCAAAAATCCGTTCCACTACACTGAAAAAACTCTTCGAAGAGGAAGTGGCAGAACGCAACCCACGCGACAATTTCTTCCATTGCCTCGTTAATGCTGCACACCAGTTCCACAACCGTATGCCCAACGACGATAGATATCTGCTTGCCGGATATCCATGGTTTAAGTGCAGAGCAAGGGATACCTTCATCTCTTTACCTGGACTTACACTCGCCATCGAAGAGCAAGACTATTTCGAACTGGTCATGAAGACCGCCGAGAAAGGACTGCGCGAGTTTATGGAGGAAAAACCACTCACTGTGAAAATCTATGAGATGGAGCAACCCGATGTGCCTATGTGGGCAGTCTGGGCTATACAGCAGTACGCAAAGGAGTGCGGTAAACCCAAATGCATCTCAATGTATGGACAACTCGTTGAGGATATCGTAGAATACATCAGCGAAAACCGGCATCCCAACCTCACACTCGAGGAAAATGGATTGGTTCGCACCGAAGGGCGCGAGCGGGCCGTCACATGGATGAACTCCACCGCAAACGGAAAACCTGTAGTACCACGCACAGGATTTGTCGTTGAGTTTAATGCTTTGTGGTACAATGCACTTAGGTTTGCTGCTTCCATCGCCACCGAAAAGGGCGAAGAGGAAAAGGCTGCAAAATGGCTCGAAATGGCAGAGAAGTGCAAAGTGTCGTTCGTTGATACCTTCCTCAATGAGTATGGTTATCTATATGACTATGTCGATGGCAATATGATGGATTGGAGCGTACGACCCAACATGATTTTCGCCGTGGCATTCGACTATTCACCACTTTCAAGAGAGCAGAAAAAGAGCGTGCTCGATGTTTGTACACGAGAATTGCTAACGCCAAAGGGACTCAGGTCGCTGTCGCCAAAGAGTGGCGGATACAATCCCATGTATGTGGGACCGCAGACACAGCGTGACTATGCTTACCATCAGGGTACCGCATGGCCATGGCTCGGAGGATTCTATATGGAGGCATGCCTCAAACTATACAACAGGACACGCTTGAGCTTTATAGAAAGACAAATGGTGGGTTATGAGGACGAGATGTACTATCACTGCCTCGGAACCATCAGCGAACTGTTCGATGGCAATCCGCCGTTCCTCGGAAGAGGTGCTACATCATTTGCCATGAACGTGGCTGAAATCCTGAGGACGCTCAACTTGCTTGAATCGTATAACTATAATAAATAAGGAGGAGACATCGTATGAAAGTTTTAATGTTTGGCTGGGAGTATCCTCCTCATGTGTTTGGTGGACTGGCCACCGCCAATTTCGGTATCTCTGAAGGACTGCACGCACAGGGCGATATGGACATCACTCTCTGTTTGCCCAAACCTTTCGGCGACGAGGATACCTCGGCATGCCGCATCGTGGGTATGTGCGCAGTGCCCATCGCATGGAGAGACGTCGATTACGACTATGTGAAAAGCCGCGTGGGAAATATCATGGACCCAGATTATTATTATAAACTCAGAGACCATATCTACGCCGACTTCAACTATATGCACGTCAACGACCTCGGATGTATGGAGTTCGCTGGAGGTTATCCCAAAAATCTCCACGAGGAAATCAACAACTACTCTGTCATCGCAGGTGTCGTGGCAAGAACCGAAGACTTTGATATTATCCACGCACACGACTGGTTGACCTATCCCGCAGGCATACACGCCAAG
Source organism: uncultured Prevotellaceae bacterium (assembly GCA_900315075.1). Lineage (GTDB taxonomy): Bacteria > Bacteroidota > Bacteroidia > Bacteroidales > Bacteroidaceae > Prevotella. The sequence goes on from OMXV01000007.1 coordinate 76,115, forward strand.
AACGTCAGCGGAAAACCACTCTGTATTCATGTGCATGCCACCGACTTCGACCGTAGCCGTGGAAAGGTGAATCCTACTGTTTACTCTATCGAGAAAGATGGTATGGACAATGCCGACTGCATCATGTGTGTGTCAGAACTCACCAGGCGCACCGTCATCAACCATTATTATCAAGACCCACGCAAGGTGTTCACTGTACACAATGCTGTGTATCCACTGAGGCAGGAATTGCAAGAAATACCGCGTCCTGATCACACTGGAAAAGATAAGGTGGTGACTTTCCTCGGACGTATCACCATGCAGAAGGGACCGGAGTATTTCGTCGAGGCTGCCAATATGGTGCTGCACCGTACGCGCAACGTCAGATTCTGTATGGCTGGCTCTGGTGATATGATGGATGCTATGATACAACTCGCTGCAGAGAGGGGCATTGCCGACAGGTTCCATTTCCCAGGATTCATGAGGGGAAAACAAGTGTATGAATGCCTCAAAGATTCTGACGTGTATGTCATGCCATCTGTCAGCGAACCATTCGGTATCTCACCACTGGAGGCTATGCAGTGCGGAACGCCTTCCATCATCTCGTGGCAGAGCGGATGCGCAGAAATCCTCACCAATTGTATCAAAGTTGATTACTGGGATATACACGCACTGGCCGATGCCATCTATTCCATCTGCCACAACGACAGCCTCTTCCACTATCTGCAAGACGAGGGTAAGAAGGAGGTCGATCAAATCACATGGGAGAAAGTGGGAAGATGGATCAAGGAACTATATATACGCACATTAAACAAATAATCCATAACTGTTTCGAAGGAAACTAAAATCTATACGAAAATGAAAACAATTTGCCTATATTTTGAGATACATCAAATCATACATCTCAAGAGATACCGTTTCTTCGACATCGGTACAGACCATTATTATTACGATGACTATGAGAACGAACGCTCCATCACCGACATCGCTGAGCGCTCGTATATGCCGGCTCTCAATGCGCTGGAGGAAATGATACGCGAGCATGGCAACTATTTCAAAGTGGCCTTCTCTCTCTCAGGAACTGGTATCGAGCAACTTGAGATGCACGCTCCACAAGTATTGGAGAAACTACAGGCTCTCAATAAAACTGGATGCGTGGAATTCCTCGCAGAGCCTTACTCTCACGGACTTGCTGCTCTCGCCAATGCGGCTTCGTTTGAGCGCGATGTGAAAAAGCAGTGCGTCAAGGTGAAAGAGTATTTCGGACAGGAACCAAAGGTGCTTCGCAACTCATCACTCATCTATAGCGACGACATCGGTGCACAAGCCGCTGCTATGGGATTCAAAGGGATGCTTACAGAGGGTGCAAAACATGTATTAGGATGGAAATCACCACACTATGTCTATAATTGTTCTCTCGCTCCCAACCTGAAGTTGTTGCTCCGCGACGTCACCTTGAGCGATGATATTTCACTACGTTTCAACAACAGTGAGTGGGAGGGATATCCTCTCTTCGCCGACAACTATGTGGACCGTATTGCTGCATTCCCAGAGGAGGAGCAAGTCATCAATATCTTCATGGAACTTTCGGCTCTCGGTATTGCACAGCCTCTGTCGAGCAATATCCTCGAATTCCTCAAGGCCATCCCGGCATGCGCCAAGGCAAAAGGTATTACGTTCTCTACGCCAACCGAAATTTGCCTCAAAATGAAGAGCGTGGGCAATCTCGATGTGCCTGACACTCTCTCATGGGTAGATGAGGAGCGCGATGTCAGTTGCTGGCTTGGTAACCCCATGCAGCGCGAGGCTTTCAATAAACTCTACAGTATCGCCGACCGTCTGCATATCGCCGACGACCCACGTATCAACCAAGACTGGGATTATTTGCAGGCTTCCAACAACTTCCGCTTCATGACCACCAAGGCTTCCAATGTGGGTCTCGACCGTGGTATTTATTCCACACCATTCGATGCTTTCACCAACTATATGAATATCCTTGGCGACTTTATGAACCGTGTCAACAGCCTCTATCCAGAGGAAATCGACAACGAGCAACTCGATGCTCTTCTTACCACCATCAAAAACCAGGGCGATGAAATTGAGATGAAGGACAAGGAAATCACCCGTCTCAAGGCCAAGGTGGAAAAGATGCAGAAAGAGGAAGACAAGCTGAAGGCCAAACTGGAAAAGGCTAAGGCTCCCGCTCCCGAGAAAAAGCCCGCTAAGCGTGCCGCAAAGAAAAAGGAGGAATAACTTAGTACGTCCAGTATGTTGCGTTGCCAACGCAACATACTTCTCCATATAAGTAAATCATTCAAAAAGGGCTCGTATAGAAATATAACTATCAACCTTTTGCCATTTCGTCCAAAATGAGTACCTTTGCAGTCCAAAATGCAAGGTAAACTCAAATGAAGTATATACACTCTAAGGTCTGCCGACTGCGTTTGCTGTCGGCAGGCTTCTTTTTCTTATTCTTTTCTATACAGATTTTGGCTCAAAAGCCAGTACGACCTGATACAACACAGCTCATGGGGCAGTCAGAAACTGCATTTACCCATGTGGTCTTTCATCAAGCTTCGAATGTAGATTCTACTCAGGTAAATGCTACGCAAGTATCAGTGTCGGATTTACCCCCACATCAGACAACCCATCAAGTTCTCGAGAGGGAGACCATAACAGTCAGAGGTGTCTCTTTTAATATGGTGAAGGTGAAAGGGGGAACTTTTACCATGGGGGCCACAGAAGAACAGGGGGAATTCGCACAGGAGAATGAATTTCCTGCCATAGAACAGACAGTCGATGACTATTGGATTGGCGAGACTGAAGTGACACAGGAACTCTGGGAAGCGGTGATGGGATATAATCCCTCGTTTTTCAAAGGAGCACAACTACCTGTAGAGAGTATCCGCTATATCGATTGCGAGGCATTCTTCTTCAAACTCAATTTTTTCACCAAACATAAATTCCGCTTGCCCACAGAGGCTGAATGGGAATTTGCCGCCAGGGGTGGAAATAATGCTCTTGCCACTGTCTTTGCTGGTGGCGAGAACATCGACTCCGTGGCATGGTTTTGTAACAATAGTGGTAATGTCACACACGACGTGAAGACCAAGGCTCCTAACGAATTAGGCATCTACGACATGAGTGGCAACGTGGATGAATGGTGTGTGGACACCTATCATTTCTATGGGCAGGCTGCACCGTCAGAGGGAAAAGAGTGGGCCATTCGTGTAAAACGAGGTGGGGGATTCCTTGACTTTCCGGCTCACCTCCGTGTCTCTGACCGTCGCGGCAGTTCCGAATTGATGTGGAACAAAGACGTTGGAATCCGACTGGCGGAATAATGCAGCTATGAGATATGTGAAGGCCTGATGTGTTGCATATATTGCAGCAAATCAGGCCTTCAGCTTTTCCTATATATACTGATTTGTCTAATGTGTGATTTTCATCGTAAATCCTCCGCCGGGAGCCATGTGTACCTTGACCTTCTGACTTTTCTTTACGTTGTTTTTTGCATGTCGATAGTCTGTGGCATCACGGTCGGCATTCACACCATCACAGAATAGTTCACACAATGATGTATCTGCTGTGAGCATGTCAAGGGAGAATTCCACATCACGAGCATTCCAGTTGGTCATACCAGCGATATACCAGATGTCGCCTTTGCGCCTGGCGATGACCACATATTCACCAATTTCCCCACACAGACAGATTGACTCGTCCCAAGTAGTGGGAATAGGTGCGATAAAATCGGTTGTCTCCTGTTCTTTCATATATTTTGTGGGTGAGTCTGCCAACATTTGCAGTGGGGCGTCAAATAATGTGTACATGGCCACTTGATGGGCACGTGTGCCTTGACTCATAGGATGATTATTGTTGCCAAAGAATTGGTCTTTTGTCGCGTTTGCCATAGCGCCAGGTGTATAATCCAAGGGACCGACAAGCATGCGAAGGTAAGGGATGGTCACATCATAGAGAGGTTGGTCGTGAAGAGGTCCGTCACCGACACGAGGTTCCCATTTGGAATTTTCAAGTCCTTTCACGCCCTCAAAGTTCACAATGTTGGGATAGGCATACTGTATGCCTGTCGGGCGATAGCCATGGAAATCGAGAAGTAAGTGATGGCGCACAGCACAGTTGGCCATCTCCAATGCTGATTGCATCACCACCTGGTCATCACGATCGAAGAAATCCACTTTGAATCCTTTGACACCGAGGTCGCTATAGTACTTGAAACATTGCTCCATATCCTTAATGGCATTGCGCCAACTCGACCAGAGGATGATTCCCACGTTTTTGTTCTTGGCATAAGATAGCAGTTCTATGAGGTCTATTTCTGGGCTCATTTCCATGAGTGTCTCCTCTGAACTCCATCCTTCGTCTATGATAATATATTCCAGATGATTCTTGTGGGCGAAGTCAATATAATATTTATATGTGTCGGTATTCATGCCGGCACGGAAGTCCACACCTGTCAGATTTGTGTTGTTCCACCAGTCCCATGCTACTTTTCCAGGTTTAATCCATGAGGTGTCCTTTAGACGGCATGTCGGACCGTATCTCCTGGCTATGTCATTGCAAGGCAGTTGCGCATCGTTCTCTGTAACAACGAGGATGCGCCAAGGCATTGCTGCCTGTCCTTTGATTTTTGCGATATAGTCTGCTCGCTCTGTAGGAATGAGGTTCAGACGTGAAAAACCGCCAATTTCCTCTTGGAGAGGGTAGGGGGCAAAGTCGGCCGAAAGCCCATGGCTGCCTTTCTTCTGAAGAAACATACCTGGATAGTCGAGAACATTGGCATCAAGTATGACGGCGAGTTTACCCTTGGGAAGTCGCACAGCAAGAGGGTTGATGGCCAAGGAGTCACCATACATCTGCGACAGCGGTTGCATATCGTAGTAACTCTCAAAAGAGTAACACCATCGTTCTCCACTGCGGTTATCATTTACATAGGGAATATAAGCGGGAAAGTCTTCAGCGAACATGAATTCAGCCGTCTCGTCATGTACCAGAATGGGTTTCTTTCCGTTGTAGAGAATACGATAGGCCACAGCATCATTGTCAACATGCATCTCAACGGTATATAATTTGTTGGCGATGATGGCGACATTTTTGTCCTTCGACAGTTTACCCTTCATGTTCTTCAGATGACCGTTGATGCCTATTTCTGAATGTGTAAGCACTTTTGTACCGGCATGTTCCACCTCCCATGTCAAGCTTTCTGCTTCCATGTGGATGGTCACTTGCATTTTGTTGTCGGGTGATGATACTTTGAGGTCGGTAGCCCAAATCGATAAACTAAAACATAGTAATAGGGCGGTGAAAATCTTTTTCATTCTATTTCACAACGATTTTCTTATTTCCAATGATATAGATACCTTTAGGTAGTTGTTGTATCTCGTCAGGAGAGATGGATTCCTTAATCAGTCGGCCATCCAGTGAATAGACATTGTTGGCATCGCTTCCGGCAAATGTCATCTCTTTCACTCCAGTGGTAATCACATGAAGAAATAGGTTGGCCACAATCTGGGCATCCTTGCAGATAAACGACATCTGTCCTGAGGCCACGTTTGTCAGGTCGATTTGGTGAGTCACATAGGCACCACCGGCACGCGATGGCAACACATACTCGGTGCTGGCGAAGGTGTTGTCGCCAATTTGTTGGATATAGGCTGTCCCCGTGTCGGAGTTGCTATAGCCCATCACATCCACACAGCTGACATGAAGTCCCTCGGGGATGTTGATTTTGTAGTTGGCATTGCGTGAGTATTTGATGCCTTTCATACCGCAGCCAGAACCCTCAGCATAGCCATTGCCCACTGTGATGCTGAATCCATTGCTGAAGGTCCAGTCGCCATTCGAGGTGTTGGGTGAGAGTTCATAGACTTGTGTTTCGGAAGAACCTTCAGCCTCCACGATGCTTCCACCTTGCACACCTCCCTCATATTGTGCCGCGGTGATGTCGGCCACGATGGAATTAAGATAGTATTCCAGATTAGTATAACCATCGTCACCACGCAGTGTGCCGTCGTTCGCATCGTTGGGATTCAGTCCGTGTGCCGTTTCCCATTCATCGGGCATGCCATCGCCATCGCTGTCGGCAGGTGCCGGCAGACTGTTCAGTGTAGGCCATGCACTCCAATTTTCATCGGCATCAGCGGGTTTATTGTCGTTTTGGCTGTCAATGATACCTTTGTGGTTGCCAGCGCCAGTGTAGGTGGCAAGGCCATTGCGGGTGTCATTGATGATGAGTTCATCGTGAGTGTCACGGTGGAGTGAAGCTCCTGCCCAGGCCAGCACTTTCTCGTAGGCATCCTCGGCGGTATGGGTGGTGGTGAGGATATAGTCGATAGGAGCTGAAAGTCGGATGGTGTCCTTGGTCACGCTGGTGTATAGTCCATCGTTGCCGCTGGCATCGATTTGATTGTACATACCCCAGGTCCAGTTGTCGCGTGTCACGTCACTGTATTTAGAGTTCACATTGCCATCGACATAGTATTTGCCCCAGATATGCAGGGTGGGGGCATAGTCTGAATAACTGGCGATATACTCATTAGTGCGGATGCCTATCGCTGCAATGCGCTTCTGCTTGGTTGTGCTGATTTGCGCAGTACCCGGTCCGGGTTTGTAGTAGTTGTTCACGATGTTCACGTTCATCGCCTCACCGCCATAGCAGCCGTTGCCGCAGTAGTTGTAAAGTACGTTGTTGCGCATGTCCATCCGCTCGTCGAGTTGAGTGGTGTAGCGCGGCCCCAGACGTGGCACACGACTTTCATGGTGTGCCATTAGGTTGTGGTGGAAGGAGGCACCACTGCCACCCCAGTTGCCACCGTAGCCGTGTGACCCTTTGCTGTGTCCCGCATCTTGTAGACTCTGTGAGACGAGGCACCACTGCACCGTGGTGTTTTTGTTGCCATAGATTGATAGGCATTCGTCGATGCTCCAACTCACGGAGCAGTGGTCGACGATGATGTCTTGTTGGTCGAAACCGCCAAAGCCATCCCAACCGTCGGCACCATTCACTTTCACGTTGTTGTTACCCAAACGGAAGCGCATATATCTCACAATGATGTTATTGGCACGGAGTTGTACGGGATAGTCGGCCACGCAGATGCCGTTGCCGGGAGCTGTCTGGCCAGCGATAGTCACATTGGCCTTGTTGATGTTAAGCGTAGATTTCAGGTGGATAGTTCCCGATACATCGAAGACGATGGTCTTGGTGCCACTTTGGTCGAGTGCCCACCGCAGCGACCCGCTTCCGCTGTCATTGAGGTTGGTCACATGATACACTTTGCCACCGCGACCGCCGGTGACATATCGACCGAAACCCTCGGCACCGGGGAAGGCTGGTGTTTTCTCCTGTGCCATGGCTCCCATGGCCATAAACAGCATGAAAAAAGTAATGACTTGTCTATATTTTTTCATTATTGTAGATAATTATGGAAATAATCGAAGGGGAGCAAGGGTATTGTCCCTTTAACTCCCCTTCGATTACTGAATATTAAACTCTTACATTAATACCACCTTGGGTCACCCGGAGTGGCCTTAGTGCCACCGAGCTCATTCGTAATGATAGTGAAATCGCTCTGCAGTGGGGCTTTGAAGGTCTGTGGGGTGTTAGTGCTTAGGGTTGTGCATGGGAAGGCTGCCTTTGGCGATGGATCTTCCTCCGACATTGGTGTCCAGATCACATCACTTGTGACATAGATGTCTTGGCATTCCGGCTGGATACTTCCGCTCCAACCCGTGATACCTGAGGTTGCCAATGTCTCTTTGTTGCGACCGCATTGACCGATGATACAGTTCTTGAAGACGAACTTATCCTTGAATGCTTCCCAGTTCTTGTTGTTGAAGTCGAAGAATGGCTTGGCATCTGCAACGGTATAGACAAAGGTGCAGTTCTCCACAACGAGTGAGTTGGGCTGCAATCCCTTGGTACCCACACAAATCTTCTCGGCGTTGGAAACCGAGGTGTTGGTGATGGTCACGTTCTGGATGTCGGCCTTGGCATTGTCGGCATTGGTCAGTCCGTAGCCACTGATGGAGTCGATGACGCAGTTGTCGAACACCACGTTGTCGATTCTGGCTTCTGTCTGGATACGGCATACACCACGTTTGTACTTGATGCTGCTATTGAGGAACTTCAGTGAACCCAGGTTACCATTTGCCTGGTTGAAGTTGAACACGTAAGTGGCACCATAGTGGTCGCCTGTACGTGGTTTGTTCTCAGTATCGGTGAAGGCGACCTTGTCGAACACCACACCACCCACATAGGAGTCGGCAGCAACACGGAAGTTACCTTCCACGCCCAACTTAGCCTCACCGGCGAGGCTGAGGCCTGTGACGAAGGTGATTGTACCAGTGGTGGAGGGTAGCTCTATCGTCGTAATGCGGTAGGTGGTACCGCCTTCGAGTACGATGGTAAGGTCTTTGTCTTGGTATTCGGTCTTGATGAGTGAGTCGAGTGTGTTGGCAAAGCCAGAACCCGAACCTACAGAGAACCATTTATAGGCTTTGTCTGCGTCCAATCCGCGCAGGTCAACCACTTCACCGTCGAATTTCTCAGAGGCTGCTGTGGTGAAGCGACGCTTGCCTTTGTACTCACCATTCTGATAGGCTTCCACACGATAGGTCGTGCGTGGCTTCAGGCTTTCCACGATTTTCTCGTGTGCAGCAGCTGGGTCAATGGTGGCTTCATACACCAAGGAATCTTTACTGTCTTCAAACACTTTGAGCATGTCGTAGGCAGCCTCTTCCGACCATTTCACACGAGCAGCGATGTCGATGATGTCGCTTGTCTGGATGCTTTGAAGCATCGTGGGATAGTCGAGTGTCGTAGTGGTCAGCGTGAAAGGCTTCGATTGAAGGCCTGAGCCCGTATTCTGGGCAATGAGGCTGATGTTGTACTCCTTGTCATATTGCAAGCGGTCGAAGCGGTAGAAAGTGGTGTCGGTGCTCACCTCGCGGGTGTCGCTGCCGTCGTTGGCTTCGATTTTGATGGTGTATTGGTTGGCACTGGAGTAGTTGTCCCAGTTGATAATCATATAGGGATAGTTGTCATCGTCCAGGCCATGGATGATGTTGTCGCCATCGCTGATGACCGGGCGGAACAGACCATCCATTGCGGGCAGGTCGTCGTCATCGCAGCTGACCATGAATCCTACGCATGTAATAGCTGCCACAAACAGCAGTGCACGATTGAATATCTTTTTCATATTTTGCGATATTTGTTTTGTCGTTTTATATACTCAACTTCTTAGGTTAAAGGTTATTGGCAGCATTTGCAACTTCATAACCTTACAACCTAAATCAAGTTAATAGTTTTCTTTTTCGATAGTAGCTACTACGGCGTTGATGCCTTCGCCGGGATCATTATTGAGGATGCCGTAACCATCGTTGCTCAGCACGTCGCTCGAATTGAGGGTGGTCACGCTGATAGGCAACAGGAATGGTACGTTGTGGTCGCTCTTGGTGAGTGCACCGTTGGCATAGCCACGATACAGACGGGTGGCATAGTCGCTGGCGGCATACACGTCGCGGCGGGTCACACCAGAGGTATTGCCACTCTCTACAACGAATTCCACAGACGAGGGCGCTGTGCCTAAGACATAGGTGGTGGCACCGGTGTCTGCATTCTTGGTCTTGGTGCAAGAGGAGTATTCCTTGCCATTATAGACATAAGTGGTGGTGCGCTTGATGAGTTGGGTGCCCCAGCGGCTGCGGTAGGTGGCTGTTCCCACCACTTCCTGTTGCATCCAGCCATTCTCTTCCATAGTGGCATCATCGTCTGTGGGACGATATTTCTGGTCGTACCACACGATGTCGGCCTTGGTGTTGGTGCTACCCACACGCTTAAACCACATCTTGTCGGCATATTTCACATAGTTGACCGCCTCGGGGAAGGCTGCTATCACTTCAGGATTGTTCAGCAGGTCCTCGTTGGTGGAGATACCCCAGCAGAGCATGGTGCGCATAGCCTGCTCAATCTTCTGACCATAGATGTTCCAGCGAATCAGGTCGAAACGACGGAGTCCTTCTCCGCCAAACTCCCATGCACGCTCATCGACGATGGCATTGAAGAAGGCTTCCTTGCTGTTGAGGTTGGCCACATACTCGGTCACATCCTGTGTGTAGGTAGGACTATTGAGGAAGGCGCGGGCACGTACTGTTGTGAGAGCCTCCTTGGCGAGTGCTGTGGGGCCGTTGAGTTCGTTCTCTGCCTCAGCAAGCATAAGTAGCACGTCGGAGTAGCGCATCAGTGGATAGTTGATGCCAGTACCCTTGGATGAGCTGGAGCCAAGCGATTTAGTGGCGAGTGCACGGTCCCATTTACCGATGCCCATGCCGGTACCCTCGGTGGGATAGACGATATCGCTCTGGTGTTGCCATTTGCCGCAAGTAACATCGCGACGTTGGTCGTTGTCGGCGAACGAGATATAGTAGGAGGGGGTCAGACCCACTTGGTTGGTGGTGGTACCATTGGCGCAGCTACCGCTGTTGGTCACACCGATGCTCCATCCCACATCACCACCCATTGACTCTACGAATGCCACCTCATAGAGGATTTCGGCATTATTCTCACAGGTGTAGGAATTCTCGTTGGCAAATGGAGTGTTGAAGTCGGGATACAGGTTGCGTGGCTTCAATTGGATGAGCTTTTGGCAGTAGTCCTTGGCCATCTGCACATACTCATTGTGTGTGTGGGCTGTCACTTGCTGTCCGCTGAGGTTGGTGTAGGTTACACTCAGTTCTTCGGAGTTAACATCCAGATAGTCGTCTGCACGTTTCATCTGACCGTCGAAGGCCTTTGCATAACCGGCGCGGAATAGGGCCAGACGGGCAATCATACCAATGGCGAAGTCGCGGTTCATGCGCTCGATGCCACCAGTGTTCACATCAGAGAATTTCATTTTTGGCTCGATGTTTACCAGTTCCTGGAGAATCTGGCTATAGACAGCGAACTTGTCGCTACGTGGTTTGTCAAGGTTACCACCCCATTTCGAGGCAGTATTGTAGTAAGGCACATCGCCCCAGAAACCACACATGAGGTAGTAGCGGTAGGCCTTGATACAGACGGCCTCGCCCTTCATCTGTTGCATCTCGTCGGTGTTGCCGATGGAGCTGCCGTCGATACCTTCAATCACTTGGTTGGCACGGTCGATAGCCTGCAGGTTGTGGTTCCACATATTGGTCATGTCATTGAAGCCGGTGATTGCCGACGATTGTAGTGACCATACTGCGCGGCGGTCGCTGCTGGGCACACCGGCACTGGGAGCACTGGCTTCCACATCGGTGTTCTGCATATAAACACCACACATACGCGAGGTGTAGGAGTCCTGGCCAAACAAATTGTATGCGCCATAGAGGGCCTGCAGGGTATTTTCCTGATTGGAAAATACTGTGGCGGCGTCTTTCTGCGAGGGGGAGTCGACATCGAGAATGTCACTGCAGGATGTCAGTGTGATGGCTCCCATGGCTGTGATGGCTATATATATGTTCTTCAGTTTCATAGTCGTTGTATGTCTTTTTGTCCTTTTATATATATTATAAGGTCACGTTAAGACCGAAGGTGAATGCGCGGCTCTTCGGGTATGATGAGTAGTCGATACCAGGAGTGAGACCAGAGTAGCTGCTGTTGCGTACATAGGAGCTAACCTCAGGGTCGTAGCCGGTGTAGTTGGTGATGCAGAACAAGTTGCTGCCAGTCACATAGAGACGCAGACGCTGAACACCGACTTTGCGGGTCAAAGCCTGTGGGAGGGTGTAACCGATGGTGACACTCTGTAGACGCAGGAAGGAGGCGTCTTCGATAGCCCAGTCTGTTGGCAAGACAACTGCCGAACCAAAAGAGTAGGGGCTCCAGTATTCCTTGGCGGGCTGTCCATTGCCACCTTCATTATAGAATGCCAAATCCTCAAGTGAGGTGAGCAATGTACCGTCGTTCGGGTTCATGTACGAGTAGCTGTTGGCTTGGCGCATGAACGAGAGCATATTGGGATAAGTACCCGAGCGATACTGCTGCGAAGATGCTATCTTGTTGGCATTGTAGATGTCGTTGCCATAAGTAAAGGTAAAGTTGGCTGAGAAGTCGAAGTCATAGACTGTACCGCTGAAGCCGAAACCACCGGTGAAGTCGGCATTGGTGTCGCCAATCACTACGATATCGTTGGCATCTACCACACCGTCGGGAGTACCATTTGGACCACTTACATCCTGTAACTTGACTGTACCGGGACGGATGCCGATGGCACCGCCGAGGAGTGATGTGGTGGGTACACCGTCTTTCAACTGATAGGTGTTGTTGCTGGCGTCGTAGCTTTCAAAGTCGGCGGTGGTATAGTAGCCGGCATTCTTCCATCCGTAGATAAGTCCGATGGGGTCGCCCACGCGTACGATATAGTCTTGCTGGTTGCGGTTGTCGGTGCCAGCCCATCCTGATGGGAACGTCATCTGGTCGAGACCGTTGGCAATCTTTTCCACGTTGGAGTTATCGAAGCCGATGTTGAAGTTTGCGTTTAGAGTAAAGTTCTTCTTCTGGAAGATGACGCCATTGAGGCTCACTTCCCAACCCTTGTTACTTGTCTCTGCGCAGTTCTCCCAAACTGAAGTGTAGCCAGCGGCGGAGATGTCGTGATTGATGAGCAGGTCGGTGGTGTTGTTCCAGTAGTACTCGATGCTACCGCTCAGGCGCTCATGGAAGAGACCGAAGTCGAGACCAATGTTACGGGTGGTACGTTTCTCCCAAGTGATATTGGGGTTGGCGAGCACAGAGGATGCTGAGAGGTCGGTATTTGAAGATTCACCCACACCGTAGCGTTTGCTACCACTATTGAGGTTGTACAGCTGCAGGAAGGTGTTGTTACCAATGCGGTTGTTACCTACCTTACCGTAAGAGAGACGCAGTTTCAAGTTCGACAACCATCCCTTTGTTTTCTCCATGAATGGCTCTTCGATGATACGCCATGAAGCAGCAGCAGCGGGGAAGAAGCCCCACTGATTGCCGTGGGCGAACTTCGAGCTACCATCCTCGCGGAAGGTCAGCGTGAGCAGATAGCGGTCTTTATAGTCGTAGTTGATACGTCCGAAGTAGGAGAGCAGGCGTACATCGGCGCTCACCGTACTCTCAGCGCGCAGAATGGCACCGTCGCCCTGGCTGGCGAAATTGGCGAAGACATCGTCGGGCGACATCGACTTGCTGTAGCGGGTACCATACATATAGTTCTGGTCTTGCATTTGGTTACGATATTCCTGACCAACCATCACGTTCAGGTGGTGAACGTCCTCAAAACGTTTGTCGTAACTCACGTTCACACTCTCACGGAGGGTGCGAACATTCACTTTCGTCCAGTCGGCCAGTGGCATACCACCTACATAGGAAGCCTGATTGGTGGTGTGACCCCACCAGTTCTTGGTTTCATTGAACTGATACTCGTAGCCACCTTCAACATGTGCCTTCAGACCTTTGATGATGGTCCAGTCGAGAGAGGCGTTGAAGCCGAATTTACGGTTGTCGCGCTTGCGCCAATATTTCTGGGCTTGCTCGGCAAGGGTCATCTGGCTGTCCTGCCATTCCTCATATTCCTCGTCACTCATCTTTGAGAAGTCGGGGGTGACAAACTCCGAAAGACCTTTGGTGGCCACCGAGGTGATAGCCTGCGAGGTACGAATTTTGTAGGTTCCACCCTGTGTTCCCTGACCATTGACAAGCTGATCGGTTACATTGGCTTTCAAGTTGAAGACAAGGTTCTTGCTGATGTCGTGGTTGAGTTTGAACATGAATGCGTAACGGCTGAAGTCGTTGTTGGGCATCAGACCACCATTGTAGTCGTAGGTGCCAGAGAGCGAGAACTTCGTCTTGTCGGTACCACCGGTGAGACCGATGTTGTGGCTCTGCGACAGCACGTCAGCGCCGAACATATCCTCTTGCCAGTCGATAGCCTCAATGCTCTTGTAGAGATAGAGATCGTCGAAAACGCCAAACTGCTTGTAGAAGGAGTTGAGGTTGCTGGTGCCGCGGATAAGGGCATACTCATAATTCGACATCACATAGTCGTAGGTGTCCATAGGGTCAAGGCGCTTCGACACTGTCTTTGTCTGAAGGAAACCGTTGTAGGTGATTTGTGTCTTACCGCTCTTGGCATTCTTCGTGGTGATAAGGATAACACCATTAGCACCCTGCGAACCGTAGATGGCGGTCGAGGAAGCATCTTTCAGCACGGTGATATCCTCAATGTCATTGGGGGAAATGTCGCTGATGGATTCGGTTTGGAAACCATCGACCACATACAGTGGGCTGTTGTCACCAGTAATAGAACCACCACCACGCACACGAATCAGAATTTCGGCATCGGGCGAACCGTCGGTAGTTGTGACGTGCACACCAGCCATCTTTCCGGTAAGGGCCTCACCCACGTTAGGCACGGGCACCTTCGTCAGTTCCTGACCTTTTACCGTGGCAACAGAACCTGTGAGGTCTTTCTTGCGGGCGGTACCATAGCCGATAACGACGACTTCGTTGAGGCTGCTGGCTTCGTCCTCCATCACGATGTTGAACTCGGTTTTTCCGTCAAGTTTCACAGTCTGGGGCTTCATACCCACATAATTCACTGTGAATGACTTGCCTTTCACATTTTCCAAGGTAAAGTTGCCGTCAAAGTCGGTCACTGTACCATTTTGGGTGCCTGTCTCCATAATGGTGGCACCGATAATGGGTTCTCCGGTCTTGTCGGTCACTGTACCTTTGATGGTCTGCGCTGTTATGTTGCCCACAATTAGTGTAAAGGCCAACAATAGCGCCATTCGAAATAATTTCAAATTACCAGACATAGATATAGTTTTAGGTTTATAAATATAGAATTATCCTAATGGAAATCTTATGTAGTTCGTTTCGAAGTAGTCGTAGCTTGCATTAAAATGCCTCATCGGCATTTAAAATTTTTGCAAAGATAGTGAAAAAAAATAAAAAGTATGCTTTTGCACATAAAATCTTTGCAAATTGAATAAAAAATTGGTTCACTTTAAAAAGTCAGCATTGATAATCAATGTAAGAACATACGCTGTGTACCTTCGAATTTGTGAATGATAGAAATGTTTGAATGAATTTTCGCAAGTATTAAAAAATGTGGGACAAGTATTATGGAGATTGGAAAATAAATGCTAACTTTGACACGTTTTTTTATATATTGAAAAAGAATATTCATTACAATAAAAATGAAAAGATTATCAGATTTATTATTGACACTTTGGGTCACCTTGGTACTCCTTGCTTGTGCTGGAAAAACTGGGAAGACAGACCATGAGGGAAAGGAGGTCGATACTGAAGAAACAACAGTTTCAGATGAAGGGATCGTCTCCACCCCTAACGAACTGGAGCAATTGGTGCAAAAAGTTGAAGCAAACTATGGTAATTATTGGAACCATAGTAAGGGATGGGATAAGGAGTTGCTCAAACTGCTTGGTGAGAAACCTGAATATGCAGAGTTGCTCCCACAGACCCAATTACTGATAGATTTCAGTTTGAAACGAGAAGAAGCAAAAAAGAAATGGGATGAAGATGTGAAAAAGTTGGATAATTATGCCCAGATTTTCCAACATGATATTCATACTCCCATTGACAGAGAATGGGAGGAAAAATTTATCTCTCTCGTTCACGACAACCCTACACTGCTTCATTATCCAGGGGGCCTCATCGAAACAATCACAGGATTCAGTTCTCTTACTACCGAAGACCAGAATCTGAGGCTATATTATTGGGATACAGGTAGAGGAGGAGAAATTAATGCTTTGTATGGTAAGTTTTATCAATTTCGGACTGATGATGGGAGAGTTCATGTGCCCATGTTTTCCAAGTTGAAAGGAATAAAAGCCACGCCGTCTTTACTCAACGATGATGACTGGATGATAATAGAAATGCCTTGGGAAACGGGTCCTGTGCCTGATATAATCTACGTCCTCGACACAGAACAAGGAAGGGTATATCTGGAAAATGTTAAACTAAAAGCTACCGCTACCATGTATTTTGAGAAACTTGAAGCAAAGTCTATATCCAGTGGTGATATTGTCGATTTCCCGATTTTTGAAGCCGATGGTAAAAAATCAGCAAGTGTAGAGTCTGCCTATGGGGGCATCAAATACGACGAGAAATCCCACACGCTCATTGTTGAGAAATACAAAGAAAGGGAAAAATACGACGAAAAAGAAGGATGGTTCATAATGACTGGAACCGACACCTATGTCTTTGATGGAAAGATATTTAAGAAGGAACCAAAATAATAATGTAATAGCTTAAAAACGAACATGTTATTGCAGAAATAAGAGATTCCATCGCTTGGTAATCCCATCACAGACATTCAAGGCAAGAGTGGTGACGGCAAAATATTTGGCTGAAAAACCTCACATTGACGAAGCAAGAAAACAACAAAGCGGACTTTCAAAGCCCGCTTTATTGTTGTGTAGAATGTTGGAATTATACTTTAAACTCCTAACTTCTTATTTTACCACTTTCTTCCCGTTCTGGATGACCACGCCATGGTAACTGTTGTCCACACGTTGGCCCTTCAGGTTGTACATCGGAGCATTCAGGTCGAGTGTGGTGGTTACCTCGTTGATGCCAGTGGTCTTGGTGACGACAGTAGGATAAATCTCATACATATCCTTATAGATGACGAGGATACCAGTGAAGTCAAAGACATCACTCATTGGCGCATAGTCGCTATGCTGTTCAAAGATGTGGAACTTGTCGTACAACACCAGTTCTTCGTTGTCCTTGTAGATGGATGAGTTGTTGCCCTCTGAACTGGGACCGACAACCACGCCGTTAATCTTCACCAAGTCGCATACATATTTCATGTCGCGTGCCTCGGGGATGGTCAGAGTGACAGGCACTGGAGCAGCACCATTGGTGACGGTCAGAGTGGACATGCTGGTATTGTCGCTCTTGGTGAACTCAGGCAGGTTGTTGTAAGTCGTGTAAATACCCTTCAATGAGCCATTAAGTTTCATGTTAGGTGTGAACTCAAGTCCTGTGTTGTAGAAGTCGATGGCGCCAGATGCATCACGTACATAGACGTCTCTGCCAGATGCATAGAGCACTTCAGCATCGGTGAGCGTGAGTGTAGCCTCTGTGCCAACGGCCAGATTCTTGAATTCAGCAATGTTGGCGGCTGTTGACATCTCCTCCTTGACGAAGGTCTTCTCCACTACGCTGCTCAGTTCGCCAGCGAGGTCTTCCTCCACGGCTTTCACAGTGGTAGTCTCGGTAATGGTGAAAGGAGCGTTATAGGTCTTGGCTGTGGAAGAAGAACCAGGGTCGCTGCCATCGACAGTGTAATATACAGCGTAGTCGGCATTCGACGGGGTGATGGTCACCACGGTGGAGTTTTGGAATGGGGTTGTACCACTGATGGTGAGAACAGCAGGTACCTCGCCGCCTTCGAGTGTTACTACCACCTTAGTCATGCGCACTTGATTGCTGCTGGCTGTCATTGAGACAGATGTTGCGCTACCAGTCCATGTTCCTTCTGTGCCCTCGTAGGTATAGGTGCTGGGGGTTACGTCAGTGAAGCATCCGGGGCCATATTTCTCACTGCCTTCTGCGGTGCAGGAGATTTCAATCTTCACGATGTTGCCCGCAGTGGAGGAAACTGTGAATGTAGAACCTTTATAGACACGGTATTGCTGACCGTTGCCGAAAGAACCTGTGGGAGATGCTGCGATGGTCACACCATTCTTGGTTACCTGGTCTTCACCGGAACTGCTGCCACCCTGGCTGCCCTTGTCAACAGTGGGGTCAAACACGATACCACCGGTCACTGGAGGCACTTCGCCGCCCTCTGAGGTCTTGCCGTTGAGCGAGTAGATGTAACTCTCATTCTGTACGGTCTCTGGGGTGGTGCCCTTGTAGTTGACGAGTTTTCCGCAGATGATGACTTCGTCGCCCACCTTGATTTGTGTATTGCCCTCTACCCACAACTGGTTCTCAAGATAGAGTGTGCGATAGATGTAGAAGGTGTTAGCATCGGCGCCGTCATCAGAGATGTAGAAGGTGGCATTGCCAAACCTTGCGCTGAACTCACCGTTGCTGGCAATCTGCGCAATCTTGCCCTTGATGTAGTAACTCTCTTCAGTGGGAGTATCAGCGGTTAAGGCTGCGGTGAAGTTCTGTGCTGCCACGGCATTCCATGGGTCGGCGAGTGTGCCGCTGCCGGAAGGCGTTCCTGGCTCGGGGCCGGGACCTGGGGTGCCGCCATCATCTTTGGTCTTGCCGTTGAGCGAGTAGATGTAACTCTCATTCTGCACAGTTTCAGGAGTAGTGCCCTTGTAGTTGACGAGTTTTCCGCAGATGATGACCTCGTCGCCTACCTTGATTTGTGTTTTGCCCTCTACCCACAATTGGTTCTCAAGATAGAGTGTGCGGAAGATGTAGAAGGTGTTGGCATCGGCACCGTCATCAGAGATGTAGAAGGTGGCATTGCCAAATCTTGCGCTGAACTCACCATTGTTGGCAATCTTGGCAATCTTACCTTTGATGTAGTAGCTTTGCTCCGTTGCTTCGTCAGCAGGTAGTGCTGCAGTGAAGTTCTGTGCTGCCACAGCATTCCATGGGTCGGCGAGTGTGCCGCTGCCGGAAGGCGCTCCTGGCTCGGGACCTGGGGTTCCACCATCCTCTTTGGTCTTGCCATTGAGCGAATAGATGTAACTCTCATTCTGTACGGTCTCAGGAGTAGTGCCCTTGTAGTTGACGAGTTTTCCGCAGATGATGACCTCGTCGCCCACCTTGATTTGTGTATTGCCCTCTACCCACATTTGGTTCTCTAAGTAGAGTGCGCGGAAGATGTAGAAGGTGTTGGCATCTGCACCATCGTCAGAAATGTAGAAGGTGGCATTGCCAAATCTTGCGCTGAACTCACCATTGTTGGCAATCTTGGCAATCTTGCCTTTGATGTAGTAGGTTTGTTCTGTAGGTTCATCGGCTGGTAGTGCTGCAGTGAAGTTCTGTGCAGCCACGGCATTCCATGGGTCGGCGAGTGTACCGCTGCCGGAAGGTGTTCCTGGCTCAGGACCAGGACCAGGGTCGCTGCCATCACCGATGGTGACTTTGATTTCCGTCATACGTACTTGGTTGGTGCTGGCAGTCATCGAGAACGATGCAGCGTTGCCTGTCCATGTGCCAACGGTGCCCTCATAGTTATACGAGCCAGGGGTGGCATCGGTGAAGCATCCAGGACCGTATTTCTCTTCGCCAGATGCAGAACAGGTAATCTCTACCTTGGTGATGTTCCCCACAGTGGAGGTCACCGTGAATGTGGCACCTTTATACACACGGTATTGTTGACCGTTGCCAAACGAGCCTGTGGGCGCAACCGAGATAGTCACGCCATCCTTGGTCACTTGGTCTTCGCCTTGGCTGCTTCCAACCTGGCTACCTTTGTCAGTGGCGGGGTCGAAGGTGACTACCTGTGCCCACATCGTTCCACAGACTACTGACAGTAAAACTGTTAAAGTAAAGCGTAGTAATTTTTTCATGTTATATAGTTTTGGTTAAAGATTATGGTCGAATTTTGATCTTTCTGCTGTCTTTCTGTCGTATTACGACAAAGTGTTTTTTCAAACTGCAAACTTACTGTTTTTTTTTGAAACTTACAACCATTTATGGAAAAATATCACGAATTTGTTTTATCATGAATCACCTACTTACCACGAAACTTGTCGCATAACCAACAGGAGGGGGGCCTACTTTGTGACTCCCAGAAATATATTCACTAAGATGAGAATATCTTCTATGGTGACATGTCCGTCGTCGTTAAGGTCGCCACGAACGATTTTCTTCTCGTCTTTCAGACCATTGAGTGTGATGACCCATACCACCTGCTTAACAGCGGGGGTGAAGGTGATGGTGCCTCGAACGGGTGTGTCGAATGTAATGTGGTGAGAGGTCCAGAAATAAGCGCCGCTTTCATCTTTCTGAGGATAGACATAATCAGTGCTGCCATATTCCACGCCATTTAGTTCCTTGATGTAGGAGTCCGCCTCCTTGTAATTGTCATATCCGCTGATGGTGAGGTCGGTAATGCTTACAGAGTCGGGCAGGGTGATGGTGAATTGAGTGTTGGCTGAGTATTTGACGCCATTCTCATTCCCCGTGCTATAGGTCTTGCCAGCCTTGTTGGTCACGGTGATATTGTCTGCAAATCCCCATTCTGTGGCGGAGGCATCCGTGGTGTGTGTGTTGGCTGCGATAGTGAAACTGACAGCATTGGCAGGTGTTTCACTGTCGCCAGTGGCTGTCTGTGTGCCATCGAAATAGTCGATGCCATTGACTTTGGTCGTTGGCGGATAGTATTCATCGACGCTGCTTACAGCATTGGTGTTCTGTGCTTTCACCAAGTCTTCCACCAAGGCGTTACAATAAACCTCAATATTCGTGTAATAACCCTTGGCATCGAGCGTGTAGGCTATGGCATCGTTGGCGTTGTTAGGATTCAGACTATGGGCTTGCTCCCAGATGTCAGGCATGCCGTCGTTGTCGGAGTCTGCCAGTTTCGTTTTGCTGGCCAGTGTGGGATATCCTCCCACGTCGCTCGGACTGTCGATGATGCCTTTTAACCCTGTTTTGCTGCCAGTGTAGGCGTATGTGCCAGAAAGCGCTTCGGCGGCATAGCGCACGTCGAGGGCATCGCGGCGGTGTGAGGCTCCGCAGTATTTCAGTACCTTTTCCCATGCCTGTGTGGCACTATGAGTGGTCACCGTACCTTTGTTAAATTCGGTGTTGCTCTTGATGGCCTCCTTGGTCATGGCGCTGTTGTTGCGGTTGTCAACATCGAAGCCATTCCAGTCCCAGTTTTCACCCTTGCCATTCATGTAGTTGCCGCTGACGTAGAAATAGCCATAGACACCCTTTGCTTGGTTGTTCGACCCATCGTCGGCAGATGGTTGGAAGATGCGGTAGCGGATGCTGCTTTTTGTGGCAGGACCGCTCTTGTAGTAGTTGTTGACAAAGTTGTAATGACCTCCCTCACCTGCATAACCGCTATTGGTCTGTCCCCAGTTGTTAACCACGCAGTTACGCATATCAACAATCTCTTTTTCTGCATCGTTGCAGATACGGCTGCCGGCCATGCGGGGATTGCGTGAATCGTGACAGGTGAGCATATTGTGGTGGAAGGAAGCATTGTGACCACCCCAGATACCCCCATAGCCGTGGTTATCCTTGCTATGGAGCGACTTTTTCATGCTTTCTGCCAGTAGGCACCATTGCATGGTGAAATTGTCATTTTCATAAAACGACCCACATTCGTCCACGCACCAACTCATGGAGCAATGGTCAAGGATTATATTTCTGTGGTATCTTCCCCAAATGGCGTCGCGACCGTCGGCATTGGTGGTAGAACCTTCATCGCCAGGGCGGAAGCGTAGGAAACGAAGAATGACATTGTCGGCGCAAATCTCTGTTTCATAGTTTTTTATACAGATGCCATCGCCTGGAGCTGTCTGTCCCATCACGGTCACGTCTCCATAATTGATTTTCAATGCCGACTGTAGTTCGATGGTTCCCGAAACATCGAATACCACGATACGGGCACCACTGGTTTTCTGGAGTGCTTGGCGCAGAGAGCCTGTGCCACTATCGTTGAGGTTGGTCACATGGATAATCTTTCCGCCGCGTCCCCCCGTTGTGGTATAGCGTGCAAATCCCTCTGCACCAGGGAATGCTGGTGCTTGGGCATAGGTAATGCCACAACCTACCAATGTGCTCAGAAATAATAAAAGTCTCTTCATATTGTTTTAGTTTAGGAGTTTCAGGAGTTCAGACGTTACCATTTTTTGGAGTCAAGGAGTGTAGGAGTTTGTGAGTTTGGACATTACCTGACCCATAATCAGGTAAAAAACTCATCCGCTCGCCCATTCATCAACTAAGTAATAATTCGTCCACTTGTCAACTAAGTAATAACTTGTCCACTCGTCAACAAAGAATCATCTTCGCCACAAAAATACTCAAAAATCGGTGATTTCCCAAATATATATAGCTCTCCGTGTTAAAAAAACTATATTTTGTGTTAAAAATTTGTTTTTCTCCAAATGAAAAAATAAATTTGTAGCACTTTTTTGAGATTTCGGTGTTTCGAAATCATTATTTGAGGTTGGTAGCTTCCTGCACCAACCTCTTTTCTTTCGAAGGTATGAAAAATGTGCAAATCGTTTATGCTTCTGTGCTTCTATTTGCTGCGATTGTTGCAGCTACTAAAGTTGTACAAATAAAGTTGGGTTGCATGATTTCTTTGTTTACGAAAAAAGTTGTAATTTTGCAGTACTAATTGCCTGTGGTCAAAGTGGTGTAACAAGAATAACCTTGATGTCTGCTTTCAGTTCCGCAGTTATTGGGAATGTTGCTTTGAATGGAATAAAACAAATTGTGCTAATCGAAATGAATAACCTAAAATGTCTGATTATGTGGTTGTTGCTTGCAACGACTATAATGCCTACTATGGCAGAAAATGGTACAAAACTGGAAGCGGAAGATGCCAATTACACTAACTGTACGTTGGTTCGAGACAGCCGTTATTCGGGGGGGAAGGCTATCGAGATGACTGATGAACATGCAAAGTTAACCTTTGTGTTTCATGCCGAAGAAAAAGGAAAGTACATGGTTTCTGTGGGCTATGACGGACTTTATGGTGATAAAGAAGTCGTCTTGTCTGTTGGTGGGAACAAAGGCACTTTCGTTACAAGGGGGCGTGGTGAAACTGCTGTGGGTACCTTCTTTATGAGCCAAGGTAATAATACAATTGTCATCACTCCAAGTTGGACATGGTTCCGTATCGACTACATACGGATAGAGAAGAACGATAATTCTTTGGCATTTAGTATCCAACCCTCACCTGTCGATCCCCAAGCAGCAGATTGTGCGCGAATATTATATTCATTCCTATATGACAACTTTGGAAGAAAATCCATCTCGGGTATGATGACAGGCGATATGACATCGGCTAACGGAGACATTACACAGCACGACGATGTGAAAACCGTATATCAGGTATCTGGTAAATATCCTGCATTGGTAGGTTTCGACTTCATGAATGCCACAGGGGCACAGGGTAACGACCCATGGGCAAGAGACTATACTAACGCCGCCATTATCTTGGCCAAAGACCTTTGGCAAAAGGGAGGAATTCCCAATTTCACTTGGCATTGGCGCGACCCCAGTCGCAAAACATGGGAATTTTATACAGACAGATGCAATATGAAGATTACCGATGCCTTGAATGCAGACGGCACATGGAACACTTCTTCCCAACTTTATCGCAACATTATCAACGACATTGACGAGGTGGCCGACTATTTCCTTGACTTGCAGAAAGATGGTGTGGCCTGCATTTTCCGTCCACTGCACGAGGCCAGTGGGGGATGGTTCTGGTGGGGGCGTGAAGGTGCTGGCCCGTTCCTGAAACTCTATCATTTGGTGTTTGAGGAAATGGTGAATGTGAAAGGGGTGCACAATGTTATCTGGGTATGGAATGCCGGTGAACACGATACCGACTGGAATCCTGGCGACGAATACTACGATGTGATCTCGGCAGACATCTATAATCCAAACTATGACTATTCGAGCAATTACGTTACTTTCGACAAGTTGAAGGCACTCACTGAGGGTAAGAAGATTATCGCCCTGTCGGAGAATGGACCTATTCCTGACATCGAGAAAGAAGTGGAAGAAGAGGCTGTTTGGTCATGGTGGATGCCATGGTATCAGACTTGGGGTGGCAATTTTGTCAACCAGACCAGCCGCGAACAGTGGATCAAGTGCATGAACGACAATCGTGTCGTGACACTCGAAGACCTATCGGCAGGATGGGATGCCTATGCTGGCATTAGCTATCAAGAGACAGAACCAACTCCCCGTACTGCTATCTACGACCTTCAGGGGCGCCGTCTCACGAAGGCTCCATCAAAGGGATTGTATATAAAAGGTGGAAAAGTCCTTATGGGGAAGTAATCGACTCAACTTTTATGAAGTTATGAGTTCGCTTCGCTTGCATTTTATGAGATTATGAGATGATAAACGCCGTGAAATGAAAAATAATCCTAAAAATATTTTAAAAATCCAAATTAAAATCTTATCTTTGCCGCATAAATAACGAATTATTTCTAATAACTACGAAAACATGGCGAGAGTTTTGATGTTATGCATGATGCTATGGGCATCCCTTGCTGCTACATCTCAGAACATATACGATATTAAAGACTTCGGAGCCATTGGTGACGGAGTTGCCGATGATGCCGCTGCCATCCAACGTGCCATCGACCGATGCACTGCCGATGGTGGAGGTAAGGTGCTTGTGCCCCGTGGACATACGTTTATCGCTGGGCCGATATGCCTGAAGTCGAATGTGGAATTGTATTTGGAGCCTACATCAACACTGAAAGCTTCACCCGACGAAAGTAAATATCGTCAAAGTGCCTTTGGTGCCAACGAGGGCGAAGGGATGATGTGGATTTATGCCGAGCATGCCGAGCATATTGCAATCACTGGCCAAGGTACCATCCATGGCAATGGCATCGCATTTATGGGAGCCGAACTCGACGACTCCTACGAATTGAAGCCTGTCACTACTTTCGACCCACGTCCACATGTGCTTACACTAATCGATGTGAAAGGATTGATTATCCGCGATGTCACCATCTGCGAGGGTGCCTATTGGACAGTTCATCTCATTGGTTGCCATGATGCAGTGATCGATGGTATTAATTTGCTTAATAACCTGAAGATTCGCAATGGTGACGGTATCGACCTCGACCACTCAAGTAATGTACGGATAGCCAATTGCCATATCACTAGTGGCGACGACTGCATCTGTCTGAAAAACCGCAGAGAGTATGAAAAGTATGGCTCATGCCACGATATCGTGGTAACCAACTGTGTGATGACAAGTCGCTCATGCGCCATTAAAATTGGCAGTGAGAATATGGATTCGATATACAATGTGCTCTTCGACAATTGCATCATCACGGCCTCCAATCGTGGGTTAGGCATCCAAAACCGCGATGAGGGTACGGTCACCGATATCGTCTTCTCAAACATCCTGTTGCAATGCCAGCTGTGGTCTGACGTATGGTGGGGAAAGGCGGAGCCTATCTATGTGACATCCTACCCACGTGCTAATGGAAACCATAAGGATGCCAACTGGCGATTCCCCAAGGGAGAGACAGTGGGGCGCTGCGGCGAGGTTAGCCGTATCTATTTCAACAATATTACGGCAGCGAGCGAGAATGGTTGTTTCGTAGGAGGCGACACACCAGACAAGGTGAATCATATTTATTTTAATAATGTGAATATCACCTTGAAACGTTTTACCGCATACCCCACAGGAGTATATGATAAACGCCCTTGCCGGGACGAAGGTTTTGTACACGACCGCCTCTATGGCGTCTATGTGGAACAAGCGACTGATGTCCATACCGATGGCTTGCAAGTAACTGCTGCCCCAGACATGGATTTTGGAGGAATGACCACAAACTAACATTACATAAACCCTAAAAACAAAACAATTATGCTAAAAGTACGAAACAAAATGAAAAGAGCATTGTGCAAAACGCTGTGTACAGCGGCTTTGCTCTTCTTTGGTGGCGTAGCAATGGCACAGAACAATGTTTCGGGTATTATTACCGATGAGCAGGGTGAACCGCTCATTGGTGTGACCGTGACAGAGGTTGGCACCAACAATGCCACTGTGACCGACATTGACGGACGCTACAGTCTCAACGTAAAAAATGGAGCAAGACTAAGCGTCTCATACGTGGGTTATGCCACGCAGACCATTAGCGCAGGTCAGAGCGTTCAGATGAAGGAAGACCAGGAAGTTCTCAATGAAGTGGTGGTAGTAGGTTATGGTACCATGCGCCGTAAAGACGTTACCAGTTCCATTACCACAGTGAAGTCTGAGGACTTGAACAAAGGTGTCTTCGCCGACCCCGCTTCCATGTTGCAAGGTAAGGTGGCAGGTCTTACCGTTACCACATCTGGCGACCCCTCCGGCACACCAAGTATCACACTCCGTGGTGCATCGTCTCTGCGCGAGGGTGAGGCTATGCAGCCTTACTATGTCATCGATGGTATTCCAGGTGTTGACATCTCCATGGTTGCTCCCGATGATATCGAGTCAATCGACGTGCTGCGTGATGCCTCGGCTACCGCTATCTATGGTTCCAAGGCTGCCAATGGTGTGATAATCATCACTACCAAGAGCGGACAGGAAGGAAAGACCAATGTATCCTACAACGGTTATGTGGCATTCGACAAGGTGCTCAAAACTCTGGACATGGCCACAGCAGACGACCTTCGTAAGTCGGGCTTGATTGGCAATGAGCAGGACGGAGGTGGTGACACCGACTGGCAGGACGAAGTGCTCCGCACAGGTTTCAGCCACAACCACAACGTGAGTATCTCAGGTGGCAACCAGCACACCAAGTACATGGGGTCAATCAACTACATGAGTCGCGAGGGTGTGGTCAGAGGCACTGACATGAATCGTGTCAATGCACGTACATTGCTTACCACCAAAATCCTGAAAGACCATCTGGAAATCTCTCTCGGACTCAATGCCATGCAAGGAAGACACAAGGGCGTGCCTATGGGTGCCTCCACGGGTGCTAACGCAGGTAAGAGTGTGCTCGATGCTATGAACTACTATTCACCCACCAACCCCGTACGCAATGCAGACGGCACATGGTATGAATCGTATATTGGTTCGGCCAACTACAACCCTCTGTCAATGATCTATGAGGACAACAACCGCAATGAGTGGAAACGCATACAGTACATCGGCAAGGCATCTTTGAAGATTGTCGACGGTCTTGTATGGAATGCTAACTACTCATACGACAGTGGACAGAATACCTATAGCTGGTATCAGACACATCAGACACAGATGGACAAAGGATTCGACGGACGCGCACATCGCGATACCTATCTGCGTCACAACCAGACTTTTGAAACCTATGGTAACTATGACATCACTTTCAAAGACAATAGCAAGATTGGATTGATGGCAGGTTATTCTTGGGAAGAGCGTGTAGGAAACGATGGCTTCGGTGTCACTGTCAACAATTTCTATAATGATGTGACTGGATTCTGGAATCTCCGCTATGCCAACAATATCAATGGTATTACCGATGTACAAGGTTCATCACGCACCAAGATACGCAACATCTCGTTCTACGGACGTGCAAACTTCTCCTACAAGAGCCTCTATATGTTGCAAGCTACTATCCGCCGCGATGGTTCGTCGGTGTTTGGTAAAGACCATAGATGGGGTACCTTCCCCTCTGTTTCTGCTGCATGGAACATCGCCGAGGAGAGCTTTATGAAGAACCAGAGACTCTTCAGCCAACTGAAACTCCGTGTTGGATATGGTGTCAGTGGTAATGCCATGGGCTTCGGTGCTTATGATGCTATCGCTACCTACGGACTTAACACCAACTCGTTTGAGTATATCCTCCCTGATGGAACAAGATATACCATGTACGGCATTGAGGCACAAAACAACCCCAATCCCGACTTGAAGTGGGAGCGCACGGCAATGACCAACATCGGTCTTGACTTCGCATTCTTCGGAGGTAGGGTTAACGGTAGCTTGGAATACTACATCAAGAAGACCAGCGACCTGATTTGGAGCTATGGTGTGTCAACCAACATCTATCCACTCAACTGGATTCGTGCCAATGTAGGCGACATCACCAACAAGGGTATCGAGTTTACCTTGAACGCCACACCTGTGAAGACACGCAACTTCCAGTGGCAGACCACCATCAACCTCTCACATAACAAGAATACCGTTGACAAACTCTCTAACGCTACCTATAGTGTCGACTATGTCAATGAGGGCGAACCCAATATCGGTGGTATTTCTTCCTCTGGCTACACACAGCGCATTATGGAGGGTGAACCTCTCGGTACATTCTGGACATACCAGCATGCTGGCTATGACGCCAATGGCAATAGTGTGTTTTATGTAAATGACCTTAACTCCCACAAGGAAACAGATGGCACCGTACAGGCAGACACCTATCAGAATGGTAATGGCGACTGGGTAACCTCCAGTCCCAAGGATGGCGACAAGACCAACTGTGGCGATGCACAGCCAAAACTGGTCTATGGATGGAACAATACATTGACACTTAAGAACTGGAGCCTTACTGCATTCTTCCAGGGAGTCCTTGGCAACAAGATACTCAATGCCACAAAGGCTCACTATAGCTACCAAGGTCACCTCGCTGGTGGTAAGAACGTGCTCGCCGAAGTTGTCAACGACAAGGCTTGGCAGGCTGACGCCAATGCACACATCCCCTCCGATCTATATATCGAGGATGGCAGCTACTTGCGTCTCGCTTCTCTGACACTTGGCTACACCATCAAAAACCTCGGCGGATGGGCACAGAGTATGCAACTCTACGGTACTTGCAACAACCTGTTCACACTTACCGGCTACTCTGGCATCGACCCAGAAGTCAACCTCGGCGGACTTACACCAGGTATCGACTATCGTGAGACATTCTATCCACATACCCGTTCATTCATTCTCGGTGTGAAAATCAACTTCGAGACCAAGGCTACAACCGGAGGAACAAGAGTCATTACCGATAATGCTGAAATCGACCGCCTGAATGGTGAAATCAACCGCCTTCGTGCACAAGTCGATGAACTGGAGGGCAGAAAGCCTCAGACTCAGATTATCGACAATAGCCGCGTAATCACATTCCCATACCTCGTTAACTTTGTCATTGGTACTTCCGACGTGGTGAACCGTGAGAAAGTGAACCTCGAGACTGTGGCACAGATGATGAAGGCTACGCCTAACAAGAAGTACAATGTCATTGGTTATGCCGACAAGCAGACTGGTTCGGCTGAGAGGAATAGACAACTTGCACAGCAGCGCGCACAGAATGTATACAACATCCTGGTCAACCAGTATGGCGTTCCTGCATCACAGATTCTCAAAGACTCTAAGGGTGGTGTCGACTATATGTATTTGAACGACCCACAGCTGAGCCGTTCAGTGGTTATCTCTGAGGTGGAATAATATGAAAACTTATCAATCAAAACTCAGAAAGTATAAGAATATGAAAACGAATATAAAGCTATTTTTCGCAGCTGGCCTGATTGCACTGACCGCCGGCTGTACAGACTTGGATGTGACACCCGAGGCCCAATACACGGAATACCCCAATAGTGAGGCTGCCGTGGAGGCACAGATGGCAGATGTCTATTTCCACCTCCGTGGCACACTCGGACGCCGATACATGGAGTCGCAGGCACTCTCATCCGACGAGTGGGTGGGTATCAGCTTCGATGGCGACTATGCCGATGGTGGCATCTACGCACAGTGCTCACTGCACAATTTCGACCCCACCAGTGCATGTATAGACTGGTATGAGGATGTCTCTGCCGGTATCACAAAAGCCAACCGTGTTATTGTCAATATGGGTGGCGAGGAGAACGATGCTACGGCACAGGCTCGTTTCATGCGTGCCTACTATACATGGATTCTCATGGACTGCTTTGGAGATACGCCAATCCTCAGTAAACTGGCTTCCGAGGGTGAGCAAATCGATCGCGCTCCACGCGCCGAGGTGGCTCGTTGGATAGAGAGTGAACTCAAGGCCATCATCGACTTGCTGCCAACCAATGTTGATGTCAGCACCTATGGCAAACCAACTCGCTATGCAGCAGAGGCTCTGCTTGCCAAACTCTACATCAACTGGCCAGTCTATACTGCTTCAACACCAGGAGCATACGATGCTGCCAGCTACAGCAATGAGCATATTAACGACGTGGTGACACTTTGCGACGACATCATCAAGAGTGGTAAGTTTAGCCTCTCAGAGGGTGCCAATGGCTATCGCTCAAAGTTCTTCCCCAACAATGGTCCGCAAATCAAGGATTTCATCTATGCTATGCCTTTCGATGCTATTACAGCACAGGGATTCCAATATTGCCGTCCACGTATCTGGCGTCAGGGACGTAATGATGGTGACGGTGGACCTGGTTACTTCGGTTCAGATATCGGTAACTCTACAGGTGGTAACTTCTCCATCTCGCCCGAGATGTCAGACCGCCTTATGGAACTGGCTTCTGACGACCGACAGGAGAATATCCTCGCTGGACAGATTTATATGTTCGACCCCACTACCTATGCCAAGACCAGTACTCCGTATAAGTATAAGGGACAGGAAATCGTTCTCGACAAGACCATCCGCTTGAAATACACCGATGCTGACAACAATGCTCACTATATTGAGTATGGGGATGGTATTAAGAATACAGCCCTCTATCCTGCCGACTGCTCGATGCTTAACACTGGCAAGGATGTGAAGGGATGGAGTCAGGGATACAAGTCGGTGAAATACTTCGTCATCCGTGAGGACTTCATCAACGGCCGTAACCAGTCCAACGACTTGCCTATCTTCCGCTATGCAGACATCCTGCTGCTCAAGGCTGAGGCTATCGTGCGTGGCGCTTCTGCAACCAACGGACAGACACCGCAGGGCCTTTTCAATGAAATCCGCACTTATGTCAATGCTCCAACACTCGCAGGTGCTCCCACTCTGGAGAATATCTACGATGAGCGTGGACGTGAACTCTTCGACGAGAATTGGCGCCGCAACGATATGATTCGCTTCGGACACTTTGAGGATGAATATGGATTCCACCGTAAGGGATTCCCCACGGCACGATTCGACAAGGAGTGCCGCATATTCCCAATACCGAAGAGTGTACTTGACAAAAACACCAACTGGAAACAAAATCCAGGATATTAATACTACTAAAGAAGGGAGGCCTCAAGCCTCCCTTCTTTAGTAGTATTGAAAATTGAAGATTAATTATTTATTTTGATACATATTTATTTTGTTTTTCCCCCCATTCTTGTTATCTTTGTGGGCACTTAAATACTATGGACATCATCTATTTAAAAGCATGAGAAACAGGTTGTTGGTGATAATGATATTGTTCTGTGCACTTACTCAGGTTTGGGCGCAACATTGGCAGTATGTCGATCCCCGTATTGGTAGCGAGGGAGTAGGACGTACATTCCCCGGACCCTCCATGCCCTTTGGGATGGTGAAACCCGGTCCCGATTGCAGCGTGCGACCCAATGCCGGATGGGCACCTATGCCAGAACGAGTGACTGGTTTCACACAGACTCACGTCAGCGGTACTGGTGGTGGGCAGAAGTATGGCAATGTGCTCATACAACCACAAATAGACGACCAACAGGAACAACTGCGCATCAGTGAGGACATATCATTAGGTTATTATGCCACCACATACGAAAATGGCATACGCACAGAGATAACAACCTCGGAGCGGTGTGCCCTATATCGTCTATACTATCCACGAAAAGGTTTTCTGTTTGTAGATGCCACCCATTTCTTGGGCAAGAATCCCATTCCCGACCTGCGTGAGGCACAGCAGTTTGTGGGAGCCGAACTGGAGGTGATCAATGACCATGAGGTGAGAGGCTATACCCGCATCCGTGGAGGATGGAACAATGGCGATGCCTATACCGTTTATTTCGCCTTGTGCTCCGATGTGCCTTTTACAGCCACTTCCGACAGCCTATCACAACGAGCATGGCTACACCTTACTGATACTATGGCCACGGTACGGGTTGGAATATCATTTGTCAGTACGATGCAGGCTCATCGCAACATCATCGACACTCCTTTTGACCAACAGGTTGACAATGTCAGAGTGGCATGGGAAAAACTGCTGTGCCATGTGGATTTACAGCAAACCACAGAGCGCGACAAACGAATGTTTTATACAGCTCTCTACCATACCATGCTTATGCCAGTGGACCGCACAGGAGAGAATCCCAAATGGACCGACACACCCTACTATGATGATTACTATGCTATTTGGGACACATATCGTACCTCCTCGCCACTTATCACCCTCCTCGCTCCCGACCGTCAGCGCGATATCATCCGTTCCTTGCTAAATATCTATCGCCGCGAGGGGTATATGCCCGATGCCCGTAGTGGCGACTGCAACGGAAGGACGCAAGGCGGTTCGAATGCCGAGGTGGTGATTGCTGATGCTTACGTCAAACATCTCGACGGTATAGACTACAATCTCGCTCTGGAGGCTATGCTTCAGGATGCTACCCGACCACCGGGGGGTAATGAGGAACGAGAGGGCAGGGGAGGACTCCAGGAATATAATACTCTTGGTTATATCCCGTATGGCATTCCACGGGCAGGCAACCGCACGGTGGAATATGCATTCAACGACTTCTGCATCGCACAGGTGGCACAAGGTCTGGGCGACAAATTAACAACACAGCAATATATGGAGCAATCGAAGCGTTGGCGCAACCTCTGGCGCACCGACTTCGAGTGGGATGGTATGAAAGGCTTTATCATGCCTCGTGATGCTGAGGGAAACTGGCTTGACCAGGTGCCATGGGGAAAATCCAGGGTGTTTCATCCCACCATAACTTATACTCCCGTAACAAAGGTGGCTCCATGGTATATCCCCTGGTGGGACACGTTCTTCTATGAGGCGACTTCTGAGGAGTATTCGCTCAGTGTGCCACATGATGTTCCGGGGCTGATAGAGGCATGTGGTGGAAACGAGGTCTTCCGAAACCGACTCGATGCCCTTTTCGATAAAGGGTATTATAATGTTGCCAACGAACCTTCTTTCCTTACACCTTGTCTGTATCATTGGATTGGCCGTCCTGACTTGAGTAGCGACCGAGTGCGCCAGATTATCAATGAGAATTATACTGATGCTCCCGATGGTCTGCCGGGTAATGACGACTCTGGAGCCATGTCGTCGTGGTTGGCGTTCCATCAGTTAGGCCTTTACCCCAATGCCGGACACGACTACTACCTGCTACATCTGCCTATGGTGAGAGAATACTCCTTTCACCTGTCGAATAGAAAGACCCTACATGCGGTGATTAAGGGGAAAGGAACACATTTTGAGGGCGCAATACTCAATGGGGAACCGCTGAACGATGCCCGTATCACACATGAACAACTGATGGATGGCGGAGATTTGGTTTTTCTCGCATCCAAAGAAAATAAGCGCACAAGGAAAGTTTGTGACACATCTAATTCAAGCCTCCAAAGCGCAACATCGGCAATAGCTATTACGGCACCCTCCACTTCTATACGCCCAATGTTTAAAGGCGAAGTTTCCTATACCCTCAATCGCCAGTTCCGCACTTGGCCTATCGTGATGGCATGGGATGGCGATACCCTGCACGTGACCGTGAAGAGTGCCACCTATCGTATACCGCGTGAGGTGGTGGAACACGCCACGGGATTCGCATGGGACTCACCACAGGTGGATGGTGCTCACTATTATCCGAAAGGAACGTTCTGCTTTATTTCCACGGATGCCTTGCACCAACTTAAAACCAACGGCTTTTTCGTTTACGACCAACTTACCTGGAGGCTTATCGGTGAGGAGGGTGGATGGCTGCATGTTCGGGCCGACATCGACAATGCCGAGATGTGGATTAACGACAAAGCAACGCTACCCCTCGTGATGAAAATGGCAAACAACAAACTATCTATCGACTGGATATTGCAATGAAATACAAAGGCTTCTATGTAATCTTGTTATGGCTCATCGTGCTACCTCTGCAGGCTCAGGTCTCACGTGAGCAGATGGGTGGTGTCTATTATGCCTATCCTGTGACCGGAGCACAGCTTGGTGAAGCACCTGCAGACCTAAAGCCCTTCTACATTATTCACTATGGCAGACATGGGTCGCGATGGCTTCCCTCTGATAGCCGCTATGAATGGGTGATGGATCAATTCGCCGACAAGTCAAACCTCACCAAGGATGGAAAACGATTAAGAAAACTGTTAGGTAAAGTGTGGCGGAATGCCCGTGGAAATGGTGGCCAACTGACACCACTTGGCGCACGGCAGCATCGGGAAATTGCACGACGGATGATTGCAAACTTCCCAGAGGTCTTCGTAGATGGTGCTACAGTAAGAGCGCGGTCAAGTGTTGTTAACCGCTGTCGGACGAGTATGTTGAATTTCACGGATGAACTAAGGCGACTAAATCCGACCCTTCGTCTGGATGTGCTCACCGACTCTGCCGATATGTCATACATCGCCTATACGACTCCTGAACTCCGACAGTTGGAACAGCGTGTGTTCCCCAAAATGAAGGGCTTACCACAGAGATTTGTAGAAAGTCTGTTTCTTGATCCAACTGTCGTCACCGAACCTGAAAAACTGCTTTCCGAACTGCATACCATCGCTTCGGATATGCAAGACATCCCTCTGAAAGTCAATCTTTACGACTTCTTCACCGACAAGGAATTCAGCGATGTCTATGAATGCAACAACGAGCGTATGGAGTTCCTCAATGGTGACAATCCACTCAATGAGGGCATACCACCACTTTCGGCTCTCTCGCTGTGGGAGGAAATAAAACAATGTGCCGATAAAGCTATCAGCAATGGAAAACCAGGTGCCTCGTTACGCTTTGGTCACGACACCAATCTCTATCGATTGCTAACCTTGATGAATGCCTCATGCATCAAAAGTGGGCGCATGGACGAGATTCTGCCTATGGCTGCCAATCTCCAGATGATTTTCTACCACGATCGGCAGGGGAGGGTGTTTGTTCGCCTGTTACACAACGAGCGTGATATTACCATCGAAGGAGCAAAGACGTCGTTAATGGGACAGTCATCTGCATACTATGAATGGGATGTTTTCAGTGACTATATGCAAAAGCGTATTCACCAACTGCAGCACCTACGCCATTTGTGCACGCTCAATACGATGGTGGGCACGGCACAGGCCAACACCCAAACAGCAGGACTCTTTGGGAAAGGTAGTGAAGAACACGGACAGACGCTGCCTGCCGTGCTCACTCCTAATGGACAGAATTTCTGGACACCACAGACTCGCGATACCGAGCAAAAATGTGTGGCTCCATATTATTACGCCGATTCCCTCTTTCAGGGAATGCGCTGTTCGCATTGGATTGTTGGAGGGTGCACGCAGGACTATGGTTCTGTCACCATCGCCGCCATGAGGGATAGTCTGCGTACAAAACCTGCAGAATGGGCTACACATTTCAGCCATGCCGGCGAGGTGTCGCATCCGCATTACTATGCCGTGGATTTACCCGACGAGCATCTGCGTATGGAACTCACTGCTACTCGCCATTGCTCTATCATCCGTATCACCCCCAACCGCGATCAGTTGGTTCATGTGGTGCTCTTTAACAACAGCGACAAGGACGAGGAAATGGTGATGACTGGCCCAGGGATGGTTTGGTTATCGAATCCCGTGCACCGCATCTATCAGGGTTGGGGAGAACCTGCAGGATTCAGTGGGCATTTAATGGTAGATTATTCAAGTAATTCAAATATTCCAAGTGTTTCTACTTTTCATGGAAGTGCCAGCCTTACTTTCCAAGGGAAGGCAGGACAGCCTATCGTGTTGCGCACAGCCTCGTCGTTCACAAGTCAGGTGGGATGCGCCCGTAATATGGCAGCAGAACTTGATGGGAAAACATTCGAACAGGTGATGGAAGAGACTGCGCAGGCTTGGATCGACCGACTCCATACCATCGACGTAGAGAGCGATGACCCCGCTGCTGTCCGGCAATTCTATGGTGCACTCTATCGCGCCTCGTTCCTGCCTCGCTTGCTTAGCGATGTTGATGGCACATACCCACGTTTCGCCAATAGCGATAGGAAATTAAAAAATACTCCTGGATACAGTGAAAATACATTAGCAAAAGGAAATCGTGATGTCTATACCGACTTCTCAATGTGGGACACTTATCGTGCTGTACATCCACTCTATAATATCATAGTTCCGGATATGTCGGCTGATATGATGCAGTCGTTGGTCAATATGTATAGCGAGGGTGGGTGGTTGCCTATCTTCCCTTGTTGGAATTCCTATACTGCGGCGATGATTGGTGACCATTGTTCGGTGGTGCTTGCCGATGCCTACGTTAAAGGCATCAGAAATTTCGATGCTCAGAAGGCATACGAGGGGATGAGGCAAAATGCCATGCAGACACCTGCTTCGTATGAAGACTATAAAAACGGCAAGGGCAGAAGGGCGCTGCAGTCGTATCTCAAATATGGTTATATCCCGATGGAGGACAGCGTGGCTGAAGCGTTCCATACTAATGAACAAACCTCTCGAACTTTAGAATATGCCTTTGACGATTTCGCTGTTGCGATGATGGCACGTGAACTGCATCAGCTGAGTGATTATGAAGCATTGATGAAACGGTCGGAAAACTGGCGAAATGTCATCAATCCCCGTACGGGATATGCCGACGGAAGACATGACAATGGACGCTTTGAAGACAATCAAGATATCATCCACCGTAAGAGTTATATCACCGAGGGCGCTACCTGTCACTACACTTGGTATGTGCCACACAACCCCATTGGACTAATGGAGGTGATGGGTGGTAAGGAAACCTTTGTCTGCCGCCTCGACTCGATGTTCACTGAGGGCCGATACTGGCATGGCAATGAACCCTGTCATCAGGTGGCTTATCTATTTGATGTGGCAGGACAGCCTCGAAAGACACAACAGTGGGTGCGTCATATCCTTAACACAGAATACAACGACACCCCAGGGGGACTCTCAGGCAACGATGATGCTGGACAGATGTCGGCATGGTATGTCTTCTCGGCCATGGGGTTCTATCCCGTTTGTCCTGCAACTACAGAGTATCTCCTTGCATCGCCCACCTTCAAGCGGGTGCGCATCAACCAGCCCAATGGTCATACGTTCACCATAGAGGCTCCCGATGCCAGTCCCGACCATATCTATGTGAAATCGGCTACTCTCAACAGCACGCCCCTTACATCACCCTCCATCACCCATCAAGATATCACTTCTGGAGCAACTCTCCACTTTGAGATTGAAGATTGATGGTTTAAAGAGTATTAAAGAGTAGTTAAAGGGTAGTTAAAAGGTAGTTAAAGGGACATTATCCATTCTCCCCATCCACTCCATTCCTCCCTTTTATCTAAGCATTTTCTCCGTAGGCGACGGTTTCTCCGTCGCAATAGCCATTTCGAAAGCAGTAAGAGTAAAATCCACCCTCCTTATATTCCAAAAAAATGAAAAAATATCTTATCCTCTTTTTTATCCTGATGGCAGTTGCCGCCTCTGCCACTCCGATAGACAATCTGCTGGAACGCATCGACAAAGGTGCATCAGCAAAGTTTAAAATCCAGCTTGTTAAGTCTGATAAAGACTTTTTCGAACTCGACCAAGCGGGCAAGCGTGTCGTGGTGCGTGGAAATACCTGGGTAAACATCGCTTCTGGCATCAACTGGTATCTGAAATACTATGCCCGCGTACAACTGACATGGAACAACATGAAGACAAAACTGCCCGAAACACTGCCAGCAGTCACAAAACCCGAAAGGCATGAGACAAACCTCACCCTGCGTTACGATTTCAACTACTGCACATTCTCCTACACCATGGCATTCTGGGACTGGGAACGTTGGCAGCAAGAAATCGACTGGATGGCATTGCATTGCGTCAATATGCCACTGGCCATTGTAGGAGAGGAGTGCGTCTGGCGAAATGTATTGCTCAAATTGGGATATACTGAGGAGGAAATAGGGCGTTTTATCGCTGGACCAGCCTTCCTTGCTTGGTGGGAGATGAACAACCTTGAGGGGTGGGGTGGTCCATTGCCTCTCTCATGGTACAAACGTCAGGAGGAATTGCAGAAACAAATACTCAAGCGAATGAAAGAGTATGGCATGCAGCCTGTGCTGCCAGGGTATTGCGGTATGGTGCCACACGACGCACGAGAGCGATTAGGTCTCAATGTGGCGGATGCAGGACTGTGGAACGGCTTTCAGCGGCCTGCTAACCTCCTGCCTACAGACAGCCGATTTGGGGAAATCGCCGACCTCTATTATGCCGAACTGACACGACTCTTCGGAAAGGCCGACTATTATTCTATTGACCCCTTCCATGAGACAAATGATGATAGCAGCATCGACTATGGCGCAGCGGCTAAGGCTTTGCTGAGGGCAATGAAAAAAGCCAACCCAAAGGCTACCTGGGTGGTGCAGGGATGGACAGAAAACCCACGGCAGCAGATGCTCGATGTGCTCAGCACCGACGACATTCTCATCCTCGACCTTTTCAGTGAGTGCAGGCCCATGTGGGGCGCTCCATCGGTATGGAAACGCGAGAAAGGATATGGTAAGCATCCTTGGCTATTCTGTATGCTGGAGAATTTCGGTGCAAACATAGGACTTCATGGCCGTATGGACCAGTTACTTGACAATTTCTACCTTACCAAGACTCATCCACTTGCTACAGAAATCAAGGGCATCGGATTTACAATGGAAGGGTCGGAAAACAATCCCGTAATGTTTGAACTTATGAGCGAACTGCCATGGAGACCTGAGAAATTCACCAAGGAGCAATGGGTGAAGGACTATGTCAAAGCGCGTTATGGCACCGACGACCCCAAAATCCAGCAAGCGTGGGATATACTTATCCAAGGTATCTATAATTGCCCAGCGGGAAACAACCAGCAGGGACCACATGAGAGTATCTTCTGCGGCCGGCCCACACTCAACAATTTCCAGGCTTCCAGCTGGTCGAAAATGCGCAATTACTACGACCCATATTCCACACTTAGGGCGGCACGGCTAATGAACGAAGTGGCAGAACGCTACCGTGGTAACAACAATTTCGAGTATGACTTGGTGGATATCACCCGACAGGCTATCTCCGACCAAGCTCGTATCCGCTACCAGATGATTGTGGCGGCTTATAAGGCGGCTGCATTAGACGACCTCAATAAGAATATTAGACTGTTTGAACAGTTAATCGACGCTCAAGACCAACTGTTAGGCACTCGCAGTGAGTTCAGGGTGGGAAGATGGTTGCAAATGGCTCGCAACTGCGGTACCACAGCCGATGAGTCCAATCTCTATGAATGGAATGCACGAGTGCAAATTACAACATGGGGAAATCGCTACTGTGCTGATACGGGTGGATTGCGCGACTATGCCCATAAAGAATGGCAGGGATTGCTGTCCGACTTCTACAAGCCGCGTTGGGAGATGTTTTTCAATTACTTGCGCAACGACTTGGAGACAATGGGTAAACCGAAACCCGACATGCTCGGAGGGGGTGCCAACAGCAGCAAAACTGCTGATGAACTCTTCCAGATGGCGCTCCCTCAGGACATCCGCCTCGATTATTATCCAATGGAGGAGAAATGGACGCTCGACACAGGGAAAACCTATGACACCAAAGTCCAGGGAAATCCCATTGACATGGCAAAAAAGGTATTGTCAATCATTGAAAAGTAGTTAAAAGGTAGTTAAAGGGTAGTTAAAAGGTAGTTAAAGAGACATTACCCATTTACCTCATTTACCTCATTCTCATCATCTTCGCCGTCGCAGCTACCATCCATTTCGAAAGCAGCTAATCATATCTCTCACCCCTCACCCCTTACCACTAACCCCTTACCCCTCACCTCTTACCCCTTAAAAAATGTCCAAATCTCAAAGACTTCTATCCCTTGACATCCTCCGCGGCCTGACCGTGGCGGGGATGATTCTTGTCAACAACGGTTTCGGGGAGTCGTTCCATCCCCTGCAACACTCCAAATGGAATGGAATGACTCCGTGCGACCTCGTGTTTCCTTTCTTCCTCTTTATCATGGGTGTTTCCACCTACCTCTCGCTGTCGAAATACAATTTCCAGATGTCGGGAGCTGTGATCAGGAAAATTGTCAAACGCACTGTGCTACTTTTCCTCATCGGTTTGTTTATCAACTGGTTCCATTACGCTATAAAGGGCGACCTAATGTGTTTTGATCACCTTCGTGTCTGGGCGGTGCTACAACGTATCGCGCTCTGCTATGGCATCGTATCGGTGTTGGCGCTCACCATCAATCATCGCTACATCCTCCATGTCGTGGCTTTCCTGCTCATCGGCTATGGTCTCCTTCTGTGGTTTGGTAACGGTTATGCGCAGGATTCGTCCAACATTCTTGCACAAGTAGATAATTGGCTCTTCAGGCGTGAGCATCTTTATCAGAAGAGTCCTATCGACCCAGAGGGGCTGGTGGGTACAATCTCTTCTGTAGCCCATACATTGATAGGTTTTTATTGTGGTATGATGCTCAAAAAGGCTAAAAATGTAGATGGGAAGGTATCCGCCTTTTTGCTCGCCGGTGCCATCTTAGTGATTGGTGGTTATTTGCTTTCTTTCCTCTTACCGCTTAATAAACGCATTTGGAGTCCCAGTTATGTGCTGATGACTTGCGGACTGGCAGCATTGTTACAAGGCATCCTCATGTATGTTATCGATGTTCAGGGAAAGAAAAAATGGTGCACATTCTTTCACGTTTTTGGCGTCAATCCGCTGTTTCTTTATGCTTCCAGCGAAATTCTTTCTATCCT
Source organism: uncultured Prevotellaceae bacterium (assembly GCA_900315075.1). Lineage (GTDB taxonomy): Bacteria > Bacteroidota > Bacteroidia > Bacteroidales > Bacteroidaceae > Prevotella. The sequence continues at coordinate 116,560 of OMXV01000007.1, forward strand.
TTTGGGACATATCGGTGTCAGCGATTGGGTATATGAGCGCATCCATGGTCTAATTCCTTCTCTCCAGTGGGCTTCGCTCGCCTATGCCATCTATTTCGTCCTCTTGAACTTCATCCTTGGGTACATTCTTTTCAAACGAAAGATTTATATCAAACTTTAATTTCCCAGAAGATGTCAATGTTGTCTCGATGTTGAAAGTATGAAAAGTTATTCAATGAAAAAAAGAGATATACGAAAAACTGAAGAATTCCACCAAAATTTGTATAATAAATTGATTTTCACACTATCTTTTCTTGGTAGTGTGAATTTTTTTTTATTACTTTGCGGTCGATAGTATCTATCGGGGATAGGCGTGACTTCAATAAGCATATCTCTGCCTTGTATGGAATACTCTAAAAAACATATCGATATGAAAAAATTATTCTTATTACTTGCCGCAGCCGCAATGACATTTTCGGTTTCTGCACAAACCGTCGAGGAGAGCAATTCAGCCGACAATGTATATATAGGCATCTATGGCGGTGTAGCCACAAAAGTCACAGGAGTGAAGTGGCTGGATAATCTGAATCCCAATGCGAGTCTGAGAATAGGAAGATGGTTTACACCTGTATTCGGCCTCGCTGTGGATGGAACGGCATATTTTAATAATAAGCCATATCTATCGACAGGTACTGTCGTATGCGCCTCTAATGTGTCATTGCTTGGTACTGTCAATCTCACCAACTGGTTTGGTGGATACAAAGGTGAGCCAAGGTGCTTTGAGGTGGCTGCCTTCTATGGGTTAGGATGGGGACATTTGTTCACTTCCAAGCACGACCTCTATGAGCCTACCAACAGAATGACATCAAAGGCCGGCGTTGACCTTACTTTCAACTTCGGCTCGAAAAAGCAATGGCAGTTTGTTGTGGAACCTTCTTTCACATGGGCGTTCCTTGGGCAGAAACAGCAGCCTGGAATTCAGGACCCACACGGCTTGTCGTGGAGTGCTGAACAACCACGCTACAATATCAACAATGGTATTGTGCAGTTGAATGCTGGTTTTGTTTATAAATTCGGGAATTCCAACGGTACGCACAACTTCAAGATTGCAGGAATTGCTGACAACGATGAAATCAGCCGTCTTAATGGCATCATCAACGAATTGCGTGCTGAACTAGCTCAGAAACCCAAGGAAGTGGTCAAGGAGGTCGTAAAAGAAGTGGTCAAGGAAGTAAAAGTTCCAGGCAAAGAAGTGAAGGTGGAGAACCTTGTCTTTGTCACCTTCGCACAAGGAAAGTCAGAACTCACGCCTGATGCCAAGAAGGCTCTCAACGACGTGAAAGCCGGAGCACATGTGCAGATTGTAGGTACTGCATCGCCCGAAGGTAATCCAGAGGCCAACCAGAAACTATCACAGGCACGTGCCGATGTGGTGGCCGACTACCTGCGTGACCGTGGCGTTATCATCGACGAAGCTACTGGCAAGGGCGTACAAGGCACCACCTCCAACCGCCTCGCCATTGTGTATGTGAAGTAGTTAGATTTTAGTAGTTAGAAGTTAGTGGTTAAAAGTCATTACCTCTTACTTCTTGACATAGATACAGAGACATAGGTTCTTCCCATGCCTCTGTATTTGTGATTTTAAAACAGTATTCATTATTCTTTTATTTATCTATTCGAGCGATATGGATTCAAACGTTATTCTAAGTGAAAATGGTGAAATTCTAAAAGGGTTGAAAACCGTTCAAGTCTTATCAGTAGAAATTCCTGAGACAGTCAAAGTGATAGGAGAAGGTGCTTTGGAATATTGTTATGCAATTCAATCTATTCACATCCCTGATTCCGTTGTTGAAATAGGGGATTGCGCATTTTCGAATTGCGATGATTTAACTCATGTTGATATGTCTGATTCGGTAAAACAGATTGGAGCGTACGCTTTTAGTGACTGCTACAAACTGATGCGTCTAGACCTTCCAGGTTCCATCACTGAAATCAGTGACGGCCTATTTTGTGGCTGCTCTTCACTCCAGTTCGTTGACATACCCAAAAATGTTACCAGAATTGGTAGTAAAGCATTCTATGGATGCGACGAGCTCAAATTTATTTTATTACCACCTGCCTTAACAGTAATAGAAGATAATGCATTTAGCGATTGTGGCTACCTGTCGTCTGTTTTCATTCCAGATACTGTTACAAAAATAGGAGAAAACGCATTCTCTGGCTGTGAATTAATACAACAAATATGGATTCGGTTAGACAATCCAGAAGCTATCATGATAGGAGAGGATGCTTTTGAGGATGGTGTCGTCTCCGACTGTGTACTTTATGTCCCATCAGGTACTGAAGAACTGTATCAAAAACACCCAGTTTTCGGTAAGTTCAATCATATAGAAATAGAAGCTGAGGAAAAATTCATGCCCTTTTTATTACAGCAATTAGGTCTCATTTGACATACTATCCTTCTATGTGATTTATTAATACGAAGCATTCAAATCACATGAATGCTTCGTATTTGTCGGTTTTGCTTACGATTTGTCACATCAAGGTAAAAATTCACGTTGATTTGTTGGCTATTCCTTAAAAACTGACTACCTTTGCAAATTCAAAGAGAAAATGAGTTGACAAGTAAACACGTTGACGAGTTGACTCGGAATTTGTCCAATCTCCATAAATAAACAACAAATGAAACATCAACTTCGAAGCGCTGTATGTACCGAAGGCCGGAAAATGGCTGGAGCAAGAGCCTTGTGGGTGGCTGCCGGTATGAAACATGAGCAATTTGGAAAACCCATAATTGCCATTGTCAATTCTTTCACACAGTTTGTGCCTGGTCATACACATTTACACGAGATAGGACAAATTGTGAAACAAGAAATCGAAAGCCTTGGGTGCTATGCGGCCGAATTCAATACTATTGCCATCGACGACGGTATCGCCATGGGACATGACGGAATGCTTTATTCGTTGCCATCGCGTGATATTATTGCCGACTCAGTGGAGTACATGGTTAATGCCCATAAGGCCGATGCTATGATTTGTATCTCCAACTGCGATAAGGTGACACCTGGCATGCTTATGGCAGCCATGCGACTGAATATACCAGCAGTGTTTTGTAGTGGAGGACCTATGGAGGCTGGACGTTGGCGCGGTGAGAATGCCGACTTGGTCACTGCTATGGTCAAGGGCGCAGACCCCTCTGAGAGTGATGAAGCCATACGTGAGTTGGAACAGTGTGCCTGCCCTGGTTGTGGTAGTTGCTCGGGAATGTTCACTGCAAATTCAATGAACTCCCTCACCGAGGCTATCGGCTTGTCGCTTCCTGGAAATGGAACTGTTTTGGCTACACATGAGAACCGCGTGCGCTTGTTCCGTGACGCAGCCCGACTGGTTGTGGAGAATGCCATAAATTATTATGAGAATGGCGACGAAAGCGTATTGCCACGCTCTATTGCCACGCGTGAGGCTTTTCTCAATGCAATGACACTCGATATTGCTATGGGTGGCTCCACAAACACGGTGCTCCACCTTCTGGCTGTAGCACAGGAGGCGGGTGTTGATTTCAAGATGAGTGACATCGATGCCTTGAGTCGCCAGGTACCTTGCCTTTGTAAGTTAGCCCCCAATACTCAGAAATACAGTGTTCAGGAATGTAACTGCGCAGGAGGTATTTTAGGCATTATGCGTGAGTTGGACAAGGGCGGACTGATATTTAATGAGTCCATACGTGTGGATGGTCTTACCATCGGCGATGCCATGAATAAATATGATATCACAGGAGGAGAGGGCATTGATGATGAGGCTCTTCGTATCTATAAAAGTGCTCCAGGCGGGCGATTCTCAACGAAAATGGGTTCGCAGAACGCCGAATGGCCAACTCTTGATACAGACCGTGCAAATGGATGTATTCGCGACATCGAGCATGCTTATACCAAGGATGGTGGACTGGCTGTGCTCTTTGGCAATATCGCACAGGATGGTTGCGTAGTGAAAACAGCCGGTGTTGATGAAAGTCTGTGGCATTTCGAAGGACCGGCTGTGGTCTTCGACTCTCAGGAGGATGCATGTGATGGAATACTTGGTGGAAAAGTGAAAAAAGGCGACTGCGTGGTTATTACCCATGAAGGTCCGAAAGGCGGCCCAGGTATGCAGGAGATGCTCTATCCCACGTCGTACATCAAGTCTATGCACATGGGTAAGGAGTGTGCACTTATTACGGATGGCCGATTCTCCGGTGGAACGTCAGGCTTGAGTATTGGACACATCTCTCCTGAGGCTGCCTCTGGTGGAAATATTGGTAAAATTGTTGATGGCGACATCATCGTTATAGATATACCAAGTAGGACAATCAATGTGAAACTTACCGAAGAGGAATTGAATGCACGTCCTCAGCAGCCACTCAGAAGAAACCGTGTGGTGACTAAGGCACTTAGAGCATATGCACAGAGTGTCAGCTCAGCTGACAAGGGTGGTGTGCGCATCATTGAATAACAATAGCGAAAATGAAAGAGACTATAACTGGTGCGGAGGCATTGATGAAATCCTTGGAATCCGAGGGGGTGAAAACCATCTTCGGGTATCCAGGTGGTGCCATTATGCCGGTCTATGATGCACTCTATGACTATACCCGTGGCGAGAAGAAAGCCTTTGAACATATACTTGTACGACACGAACAGTCGGCTGTACACGCTGCACAGGGATTCGCACGGGTGAGTGGACAGGTTGGAGTTTGCTTGGTGACAAGTGGACCTGGAGCCACCAACACACTCACGGGCGTGGCAGATGCCATGATGGACTCTACACCCATCGTGGTGATTGCAGGACAAGTGGGTGTGGCAGCATTAGGAACAGATGCTTTCCAGGAGGTGGACCTTGTAGGCGTGGCGCAACCAATATCCAAATGGAGCTATCAGATACGTAGGCCAGAGGATGTGGCTTGGGCTGTCAGCAGGGCTTTTTTCATCGCTCGGAGCGGAAGACCAGGACCAGTGGTGCTCGACTTCCCCAAAAATGCACAAGTCCATACTACTGAATGGGAACCCCAAAAGGTGGATTTCGTGCGTAGTTACGTGCCCTTCCCAAAGCTTGATGAGATAGCCGTGCAACAGGCGGCAGAACTTATCAATAATGCCAAACGACCATTAGCGCTTGTGGGGCAGGGTGTAGAACTGGCTGGAGCCAACCAAGAACTGATGGATTTCCTTGAGCGTTCCGACATACCAGCAGGGCGTACGATGTTGGGATTGTCGGCATTGCCTACGGATCATCCGCTCAATGTGGGTATGTTGGGAATGCATGGCAATTTGGCACCCAATATCAAGGAGCAGGAGTGTGATGTGCTCATCGCTATCGGCATGAGATTCAGTGACCGTGTCACGGGAAATACTGCGACATACGCCAAGCAGGCAAAAATCATCCATCTCGATATCGATAGATCTGAAATCAACAAAAATGTGCATGCCGATGTAGCGGTAGTAGCCAACTGTAAAGAGTCGCTTCCTGCTATCACAGCATTGCTAAAGAAAGGCGATCACAGAGAGTGGAGAGAGAGTTTCTTGCCTTTGGCTCAGAAAGAACAAGAGCAAGTCATTGAACCAGCTATTCATCCATCGGAGGGGCCGCTGCTCATGGGTGAGGTGGTAAATGCTGTGGCTGAGGCTACCGGTGGAGAGGCCATCCTCGTTACCGATGTAGGACAAAACCAACTCTTTGCATGCCGCTATTTCAAATACCGCCACCCTAAGAGCATCGTCACCAGTGGAGGATTGGGAACCATGGGCTTTTCAATCCCTGCGGCTATAGGGGCAGTCTTTGGCATTGGCGACCGTCAGGTGTGTGCCTTCATGGGTGATGGTGGACTACAAATGACCATCCAGGAGTTGGGGACTATTATGGAACACAAATTGCCCGTGAAAATGATTTTGCTCAATAACAATTATCTGGGCAATGTGAGACAGTGGCAAGATATGTTCTTCAATCGCAGGAAGTCGTTTACAAGAATGATGAATCCTGACTATTCCAAGATACTCGCAGGTTATGGAATTCCATATCGTGTGGTCATTGAAAGAGATTCTTTGAAAGAGGCTATCAGCGAAATGCTCAGTGCAAAGGGTCCTTTCCTACTGGAATGTGCCATCAAAGACGATGATGACGTACTGCCAATGACACCACCAGGAAAGAATGTCGATGAAATGATGCTCGAAATTTGATTGTAATTATGAACAACGATAATAAAACCCTATATACCCTGTTGGTCTATTCAGAGAATATCGCTGGTGTCCTCAACCAGATTACGGCTGTCTTCACACGGAGGCAGGTGAATATTGAAAGCCTCAATGTGTCGGCTTCCAGTATCGAGGGGGTACATAAATACACCATCACGGCATGGAGCGACCCCGACCAGATTGAGAAAATCACCCGACAGATAGAGAAAAAAATCGACGTGGTGAAGGCTAAGTTCTATACCGATGACCAACTGTTTATTCGCGAGACAGGATTATATAAACTCTCTACCCAGCCAGTTTTGGAAAATCCCGAGGTGTCGCGTATCATACGTCGTTATGACGCAAAGATTACGGAGGTAAATCCCACATACGTAGCGGTAATGAAAAGTGGAAGAACTGAAGATATTGTTGCTATGTATCTCGCTCTCAATGAATTTGGATGTGTATTGCAATATACAAGAAGCGGGCGTATCGCTATTACAAGGAGCACAGAAGAGGAGGTGAGTGCTTTCCTTGAACAACAAGAAAAGGATTATCAGAATGCAAACAATTGACTTACCTAAGATAGGCTCATACGAGTTTCTTGCAGAGCCTTTTCACTGTGATTTCAATAGCCGACTGTTCATGGGGCACTTGGGAAACCACCTGCTCAATGCCGCGGATTTCCATTCTCATGACAGAGGATTTGGTATGACATACTTGAACACCATCCAACGTACATGGGTGCTCTCACGGTTGGCCATCGAGATGGAGGAAATGCCGCCTGCCTACGCAAAGTTCAAGGTCGATACATGGGTGGAGAGTGCATTGAGGTTCTTTACCAATCGTAATTTCAAAGTATATGACCCAGAAAGTGGAAAAGTTTATGGATATGGACGTTCTATCTGGGCGATGATCGACACGGTGACAAGACAGCCAGCCAATCTCTTTGAAATCAAAGACGGTTCGCTGCTGAACTTTGTCGAAAAAGAGGCCGCTTGTCCTATTGCCAAAGGGTCGAGAGTGCGAATGCCTGAGGAGGCTGAATTCATTACTGAGTTCATTGCACATTATTCCGATATTGATGTCAATGGACACATCAACAGTGTGAAGTACATCGACCACATGATGGATATCTTCCCCTTGGAATGGTACAGTGAACACACTATCCATCGATTTGAAGTGGCGTATGTGGCTGAAGCTCATTGTGGTGACCGCATCCGTGTCTATCGCCATACCGAGGATGGCCTCTCGCATATGATTAGACTGTCAAAGGTTAACGCTGATGGTAGCGAACATGAAATATGTCGTGGATTGGCAGCATTTATATGAGGTTATAAGTTTATGAGGTTAAGAGGTTATGAGGTTATGAGGTGAAATGTGATATGAGGGCATGTAATCTCACCTTAAAACCTACGAGCACAGCGACCTTAAAACCCTAAAACCTGTAAGCGCAGCGACCTTACAACTCAAAACCTGCAAGCGTAGTGACCTTAAAACCCTAAAATATTAATTCACTTAAAATATAAAAACAATTATGGCAGAAATGAATTTTGGTGGCGTGATAGAGACTGTTGTCACCAGCAAAGAGTTTTCATTGGAAAAAGCACGCGAAGTGCTGAAAAACGAAACCATCGCCGTTATTGGCTATGGCATTCAGGGCCCCGGACAGGCATGCAACCTGCGTGACAATGGCTTCAATGTCATCGTTGGACAGCGTGAAGGAAAAACATACGAGAAAGCCATCGCCGACGGATGGGTGCCTGGCAAAACACTCTTCTCTATTGAGGAGGCTGCCCAGAAAGGTACAATCGTATGTATGTTGCTCTCTGATGCGGGCCAGATACAGGCATGGGAGAAAATCAAACCTTGTCTGACGGCTGGTAAGGCTTTGTATTACTCACATGGTTTCGCTATCAACTGGAGCGACCGCACAGGTGTGGTTCCACCAAAAGATGTTGATGTCATCATGGTGGCCCCAAAAGGTTCGGGTACGTCATTGCGTACAATGTTCCTGGAGGGTAGGGGACTCAACTGCTCCTACGCCGTTTATCAAGATGCCACAGGAAAGGCCGAGGAGCGTACTATCGCTTTCGGTATCGGTATCGGTGCTGGATATCTCTTCAAGACTACCTTTGAGCGTGAGGCTACTTCTGACCTCACAGGCGAGCGTGGCTCGTTGATGGGCGCTATAGAGGGACTCCTTGAGGCACAGTATGAAGTGCTCCGTGAGCATGGGCATTCTCCTTCAGAGGCTTTCAACGAGACAGTAGAGGAACTCACACAGAGCCTTGGCCCGCTTTTCGGTGAGAAAGGTATGGACTGGATGTACGCTAACTGCTCCACAACAGCTCAGCGTGGTGCTCTCGACTGGGCACCTCGGTTCCGTGAGGCTATCAAGCCCGTCATGGAGTGGCTTTATCTCTCTGTCCAGACAGGACATGAGGCTCAGATTTCCATAGATTCCAACTCCAAGCCTGATTATCGCGATGGCCTGAACAAGGAACTGGAAGCCATGCGCAATATGGAAATGTGGCGCGCTGGCGAAACTGTGCGCAAACTCCGTCCTGAAAATAATTAGTATATAGGATTTCTAGTCTTCCTAGGGTTTCTAGAGTTTCTAGTCTTCCTAGGTGCTCTAGACAAAAAGATTCAATTCCATCGCCTGCTTCTTTGCAGGCGATGGCTTTGCATCACAATGTGTAATACCTTTATTCCTAATAATATGTCCAAACCAAGACTCCTCGATCGTCAGTATGTGTTACCATTTGTGCTGATTACCACGTTGTTTTTCTTGTGGGGATTCGCACGTGCTATTTTGGATGTGCTCAACAAACACTTCCAAGATGAACTCCATATATCCATTACACAGTCGTCGCTGATTCAGGTGACTACTTATTTAGGGTATTTCCTGATGGCTATCCCGGCAGGCATCTTCATCAATCGATTCGGATATCGGCGTGGTGTGGTGTTTGGTTTGGTCCTCTTTGGTATTGGTGCATTGTCGTTTGTGCCGGGAATGAGTGTAGGCACATTTAATGCCTTTCTTGTCTCGCTCTTCGTGATAGGATGCGGACTGGTGTTTTTGGAAACGGCGGCCAATCCTTATTCCACCCAACTTGGTCCGGAGGCCACGGCATCAAGCCGTCTCAACCTATCGCAGACCTTCAATGGGATGGGTTGTTTTATGGCAACTTTCATTGTGGGGCAGTATCTTTTCCGCTCCGATGGGTCGAGTGGTGATGTCACCGTACCTTATTTGGTGATGGGCATTATTGTCTTGGCTGTGGCTGTGGTATTCTCATTCGTAAAACTGCCCGAGATTCAAAGTGACAATCAGGAAATGTCGAAGACTCCGTTAAAGGTAAGGATGAAGGCACTTTTCCAGCATCGTATGTTTGTGTTCGGGCTTTTGGCATTGCTGGCATACGAGGTGGCGGAGATTTCCATCAACAGTTTCTTTGTGAATTTTGTCACGGGAGAGGGATGGATGGATAAAAATATGGCATCCAAAATCATTAGTTTGGCGCTGGTTATCTTCATGGTGGGGAGATTCCTCTGTAGTTGGTTGATGCGTTATGTCAAGGCTGAGCGCATGCTGCTATGGTGCGCTATTGGAACTGTGGTCTGCATGGCAGTTGTAATTCTTAATCCTGGGCGTGTCTCCGTTTGGGTGCTGGTACTCAATTATTTGTTTGAGGCGATGATGTTCCCCACAATTTTCTCTTTGGCGTTGAGAGGGTTGGGGGCACTTACCAAGAGCGCATCCTCGTTACTGATGATGACACCCGTGGGTGGTTGTGGATTTATGCTCATGGGATTGATGGCCGACGCCACTGGTAGTATGACCATCCCCTTTATCATTCCTCTTGTGGGCTATGCTGTCGTGATGTTCTTCGCGCTTAGTTTGCTCAAGAAAACTAAACTTAAATAAATCAATTGTCCATACTCCCACACTCCTAAACTCCCTATAATTGCCCCATGTCCCCCTATCACAAGATTCTACACCAATATTGGGGATACGATGATTTCCGTGGTATCCAACTGCAAATCATCGAGAGTATCAGCCAGGGGCGCGATACCTTGGGACTGATGCCCACAGGTGGTGGAAAGTCGATTACTTTTCAGGTGCCGGCATTACTCAAGGAGGGCGTGTGTGTGGTGGTTACGCCCCTCATCGCTTTGATGAAGGACCAGGTGGCGCATTTGCGAAAAAAAGGCATTCTCGCTTCGGCCATCCATTCAGGGATGTCACATCAGGAAATTCTTACCACACTCGACAATGCTATTTATGGAGGGGTGAAAATCCTCTATGTGTCGCCCGAACGTTTAGCTTCGGATTTCTTTATCAAGAAACTCAATCATGTGAATGTGAGTTTTGTGACGGTCGATGAGGCGCATTGTATCAGTCAATGGGGGTATGACTTCCGCCCTGCCTATCTGAAAATCAGCGAAATTAGGAATATCAAGCCCGATGTGCCTATTTTGGCACTCACGGCCACTGCCACAACGCAGGTGGTGGATGATATCCAGTTGAGGTTAGGTTTTCGTGAGAAAAATGTCTTCCGCATGAGTTTTGAACGGAAGAACCTCTCATATGTTGTGAGAAGGGCTCCCGACAAACAAGCTGAGTTGATACACCTGCTTGCATCTGTCAAAGGTTGTGCCATCGTCTATGTGAGAAGCAGGAGAAGGTCGAGGGAAATCGCAACATTGCTCAACGAACATAATATTTCTGCAACGTTTTATCATGCTGGCTTGGAACATCCTGAGAAAGACCGCCGTCAACGTGATTGGCAGAACGATAAGGTGAGGGTAATGGTGGCGACCAATGCTTTCGGCATGGGTATCGACAAACCTGATGTGCGGTTGGTGGCACATATCGACTGTCCCGACTCTATTGAGGCGTATTTTCAGGAAGCAGGACGTGCGGGGCGAGATGGGGGAAAATCGTATGCAGTGTTGCTATACAACGACAGCGACAAACGCAAGCTCAATAAACGCATTGCCGATAACTTTCCGACAAAGGAGTATATCAGATTGGTGAACGACCATGTGGCTGATTATTTCCAATTGGCGGCTGGAAGTGGCGAGGGGGCTGTCTTTGAGTTCGATATCGATAAGTTCTGCCATGCTTTCAAGCATTTTCCAGTACAAGTGGACGCAGCATTGACTATCTTGCAGCGTGCAGGATACATTGAATATGACACCGACCCTGACAACAGTGCACGATTGATGTTTTTGTTGGAGAGAGACCAGTTGTATATGCTCCAGCAAACTACACCCATGCAGGAAAAGGTAATTACCTCGTTGCTCAGACTCTATGGTGGGTTGTTTACTGACTATTGTTTTATCAGTGAAAGCATGGTGGCTCATCATGCGGGTCTGGACACCAACACGGTCTATCAGACGCTCAAAGAACTGAGTCGGCGTAATATCCTGCATTTCATCCCTCGTCGTGATATGCCTGCTATTCGTTATACCAAGCGTAGGGAGATAGGGGAGAGGCTTTATCTCACCCCTGAGGTATACGAGATGCGGAAGGAGGCTTTTGAGAAGCGCATAGAGGCGATGATAGACTATGCTACTAACGATACATTATGTCGTAGTCGACAACTATTAGCTTATTTCGGCGAATATTCATCACATGAGTGTGGTCAGTGTGATGTCTGTGTGGCGGAAAAGCAAAATAATAAGCACGAACCAACAGTTGCCGAACAAATCCTCAGCGTCCTTGCTGACCACCAAAAGCATCATCTCTCGGAATTACTGGCCCTACACTTACCAAAACACCAACTCACCACCACCATTGAATATCTGGTAGGTGAAGAGTTGGTGCGAGTGGATGGGGCGTACGTCTATGCGCTATAACTATTCTTCTTCTGCTGGTCGAATGTCTTCGATTTGTAGTTGTACGCTGCCGTGCTTGTAGATGTTTTCCTCGATGGTGTAGGCGATGTCGAAACTCCGCTTCGACTTGATATAGCGTGCAGAGGCACTTTGTCCGAAGGCGATGCCGTTCATCACATTGTTCGACTTGGAATCAACCAATTCCAGTTTGATATGCTCTTGGTCTCGCCCCACTACTTTACTTGTGCCGAAGTCATAGACACCGATGGTGCAAAACAGCGGTTTTTCGTTTCCAGGCCCGAAGGGCGCAAAGCGTTTTAAGTCGTTGTAAAGACGTTTTCCTGAGATGTCCTTAAAGTCAATCTGTGCATCGATGTTCAGAATGGCTTCTGTCTGTTCGGGTTGGATATGCTCCTCGACATATTTCTGGAAACGGCTACGGAATTCCTTGATGTCATCCCAGCGCAGAGTGAGTCCAGCTGCATAGGAATGCCCTCCGAAATTCAGTAGTAGGTCACGGCAGTGCTTGATAGCGGAATACACGTCGAAGCCTGCTACCGAACGGGCTGAGCCGGTGGCGAGGTCTTCGTCGCGCGTGAGAACCACGGTGGGCCGGAAGTAGATTTCCGTGAGACGGGAAGCCACGATGCCGATGACACCTTTTTTCCAGTTGGGGTCGTAGAGTACGATGCTGGAATGGTGTTTCTGACTTTCCAACTTGGCCACAATCTGGTTGGCTTCTTCGGTCATCTGCTTGTCGATGTCCTTGCGAGCTTCATTGTATTGGTTGATGTGGCGTGCTTTGCGCAGTGCCGTGGCGAAGTCGCGCTCGATAAGCAAATCGACACTCTCCTTGCCGTTTTCCATACGGCCGGAGGCATTGATGCGGGGACCAATCTTAAACACGATGTCGCTCATCGAGATGTCTCGCCCACTCAGTCCACAGATGTCAATGATGGCTTTTAGTCCGATGCTCGGGTTCTGGTTGAGTTGCTTCAGACCGTGGAAAGCGAGAATGCGGTTTTCTTCCGTCACTGGCACAATGTCAGCGGCGATGCTCACGGCGCAGAAGTCGAGCAGTGGAATCAGTCTTGAGAAGGGTATGCCGTTATTCTTAGCGAATGCCTGCATAAATTTGAATCCCACACCACAGCCGCAGAGATGTTTGAAGGGGTAGGTGTCGTCCTCCCGTTTGGGATTGAGCACTGCCACCGCGTCGGGCATCTCATCATCGGGCACATGATGATCGCAAATGATAAAGTCTATGCCAAGAGATTTTGCATAGGCTATCTCCTCGATTGCCTTAATGCCACAGTCGAGGATAATGATTAATTTCACACCTGTTTCCTTCGCATAGTCCAACCCCTTTCTACTGATACCATATCCCTCGTCGTAGCGGTCGGGGATATAGTAGTCGATGTTGGAGTAGAACTGCTGCAGAAACTTGTACACCAATGCCACCGCCGTGCACCCATCCACGTCATAGTCGCCATAGACAAGTATGCGTTCCTTGCGACCCATAGCATCGTTGAGTCTATCAACGGCCACATCCATATCCTTCATCAGGAAAGGATTAATCAGGTCGGCCAGTTGGGGGCGGAAAAAGCGCTTGGCTGCCGATTCGGTCGTTATGCCACGCTTAATCAGAAGCGAGGCGAGGATAGGATTCATACCTATCTTCTGTCCGAGCTCTTCAGCCGCTTTCTTCTGGTCTGGTGTAGGTGGTTCGTATTTCCATTTAAATTGCATTTATATTTGTTTTTATTCCTGTTTCTTAGTCACGCGGTGGCATTTCTCCCATTATCATTTGCATACAATACGGCAAAATGCGTGTAAAGATACAAATATTTTTGCAATCCAAAGCGAATTTAACTTATTTTTATATGTTTTATAGATGAAGTAGGGATGTTTTTATAAAATAATGGCTCCGCAATGAACTGCGGAGCCATTATTGATGATGTTAGAAATGATTCAAGTGTTTAGTCGCCGAGACCTTGTTTTTTCTGGACATCCTCCATTTTCTTGCGGATGTCCTTGGGGATGGCATTGACATTGACCATGAAGTCCATGGTATTGGCGGCGATGAAAGCCTTGGTCATGTACCATACACCTTTGTAGGCACCGGTCTCACCCCATGAGTTCTTCACCATGTAGTACTCTTTGCCATTCTGGTCCTTGGCGATACCATAGATGAGCATGCCGTGGTCATCGGTCAGTTCCCAGTTGTCATAACGCTCCTGGCGCTGCTCCTGTGTAGGAGTGAACTCAGGTACGTTGCAGCCTAAGGAGTCGAGGATGTTGGTACGCTCTACACGGGAGAGTTTCAGCCAGCGTGCCATGTCGCTGCCAGCGAGGCTCTCAGCCTTCTTGGTGTCGATGGCGTATGCAAGGCCCTGACGGGTGAAGCCATCCTCCGACACGTCGCCACCCCAAGCTACGGTGTAGCCATTGTTGACGGCATTGTCGATGATGCGCATCATGTCGTCCATGGGGAGGTTCCATGACAGCGGGTTGCGCCAGTTGTCCTGCACCTCAACAGCAAACTTGGTATAGAAAGGATGGTGTGTGTAACTGGTGATGGTCACATAGTCGTCGAGGTTGATGCCAAGGCTGGCCATGAACGACTTCGGGTCGTAGGTCTTGCCATTGTAGGTAAAACTCTCGGGACATTCGCCAAGATAAGCATTAAGGATACCCTGAAGACCTGGCTTCCATTGGTTGGAAATCTTGGCGGCCTTGTTTTTGGCGATGGCATCCACATAAGGCTCCATGATGCTGAAGAACTCATTGAAGTTGTTCAGCGAGTCGCCATAAAGGCTGCCGGGGAAAGGCATGGCATCCTCGGGACAGATACCGTAGTTCTTCATGCAGTAGAGTACGTCGTAGGCACTACCACCTTGTGAGAACTGGCAGTCGCCGTGCAGGCGAACTTTCTGTACGGCGCGGTCCATGTAGGTCTTGTTGGCTACGAAACTCTCGCAGAGGTCGTAGGTCTTGCCCGTGGCTTTCAGAATTTCCGACTCAAAATAACTGAGGGTGGAGTATGCCCAGCATGTGCCTGAACGGTTCTGGTCTTTCACACTTGTGATTTTGTTTTCTTTCACCGTGGTGAAAACAGGTTTATTGCTGCTCTTCTGAGCACTTGCACCGATGGCGATGAATGCCATGAGTGCCATCAAAAAGATTTTTTTCATTTTTTGTTGTTATTATTTTGTTTACAATTAAAAATTGAAGATTGAAAAATGAAGAGTAGTTAAAGAGTAGTTAAAGAGTAGTTAAAAGGTTGTTAAAGGGTAGTTAAAGGGACAAATGCTCGAAGATTTTCATAACCTCATAATCATATCTCACCTCATAACCTACAAGCGAAGCGACCTTATAACCTCATAACCTAACCCATATACTCCTCCACATCTTTGGGGTGGTAGGGGATGATGTCCTTGCCGAGGAAACGGCAACCGTCGGCGGTGATGAGTACGTCGTCCTCAATGCGTATGCCACCGAAGTCTTTGTAGGTCTCCAGCAGGTCGAAGTTAAGGAATTCTGCACAATGCCCTGAGGCTTTCCAGTCATCGATAAGCGCGGGGATGAAGTAGATGCCCGGTTCGTCGGTGACGACGAAACCCTCCTCCAGTTTTCTGCCCATACGCAAACAGTTGGTGCCAAACTGCTCCAAGTTGGGTCGTGTCTCAGCATCGAAGCCCACGTTGATCTGGTCGAGGTTTTCCATGTCGTGAACGTCCATGCCCATCATATGGCCTAAGCCATGGGGGAGGAACATGGCATGTGCGCCGGCACGAACAGCCTCCTCGGTGTCGCCGCGCATGAGACCCAACTCCTTCAGACGGTCGGTCATCAGGCGGCAGACGGCGAAGTGCACGTCCATATATTTCACGCCGGGGCGTGCTACTTCTAGCACGTAGTCATGGCAGGCCTCCACGATGGAGTAGATTTCCAACTGTCGCTGACTGTATTTCCCGCTGACGGGCATGGTGCGGGTGTTGTCACTACAGTAGTGCTCAATCGATTCTGCACCGCAGTCGCACAATGCCAAACGGCCAGCCTCCAGTGGTGCTGGTGAGGGGTTGCCGTGCATAATCTCGCCATGCTGTGAGAAGATAGTGGCAAAACTGGGCATGGCACCGTAGGAGAGGGCAATGCCATCAATCTGTCCACCGATGTATTTCTCTGTCACACCCGGGCGGATAAGGCGCATGGCGGTGGTGTGCATCTTGTAGCCGATTTCAGCGGCGCGCTCCATTGCCTCGATTTCCTGTGGTTCCTTGGTGGAGCGCATTTTCACCACGGCCTGGATGAGGGGCATTGATGCAGCCTGTTTCTGCTGATTTGGGTGAATGCCCAGCAGGTCCATGATTTGTATCTTGATGTCGTGGCGGTAGGGCGGTAGGAAATGCACCGTCCGCTTGTTGGCACATGCTTGGTCGCAAAGGTCTTTCAGCGCTGCCATTGGAGCAGTCTTATCGATGCCTACTTGCGCGGCAAGGTCGCTCACACTGTCAACACTGCCATACCATACAATATCCTCGATGTCGATGTCGTCGCCGATAAGCATCTCGCAGTCGTTGTCCACGTCAATGAGTCCCACCAGGCCGTCGCGCTTCTGTCCGAAGTAATATAAGAAGGTGGAGTCCTGACGGAAGGGATAGTATGCATTTGCGGGATAATTACATGGCGACTCATTATTGCCGAAAATGACGATAACACCGCTGCCAACGAGTTTTTTGAGTATGGCTCTGCGGTTGATATAGGTTTCTTTGCTAAACATTTCAGGTGCGGTTTAAGTGTGTATTTTGAGTATTAGATGCAAAGTTATGCTTTTTATTTGTATTTTTTACCATCTTTGCTTTAAAAAAATGAAATATGGCGAATTTTATATGTTTTTTTTATACCTTTGCTACTCACATTGGAAATAAGATGATGTAAGGTAATAACATCTTTCTAACAAATAATAATCAGTTATGAGAATAGATATTATCACTGTGCTTCCCGAAATGATAGAGGGGTTCGTGCACGAGTCCATTTTAGCAAGGGCACAGAAAAAGGGATTGGCAGAGATTCATCTGCATAATTTGCGTGACTATACCTTAGATAAATGGCGACGTGTGGACGACTATCCCTACGGAGGTTTTGCCGGCATGGTGATGCAGTGCGAGCCTATCGACCGGTGTATAAGCGCCCTAAAGGCTGAACGAGACTACGATGAGGTGATATTCACCTCTCCTGATGGGGAACAGTTCAATCAACATATCGCTAACGACCTCTCGCTGTTGGAAAACATCATCATCCTTTGCGGACATTATAAAGGTGTGGACCAACGTGTGCGTGACCATCTCATTACCCGTGAGATTTCCATTGGCGACTATGTGCTCACGGGTGGCGAACTGGCTGCCGCCGTGATGGCTGATGCCATAGTCAGGATTGTGCCAGGGGTAATTAGCGATGAGCAGAGTGCTCTGTCCGACTGTTTTCAGGACGACCTGCTCTCAGCACCCATCTACACCCGTCCCGCAGATTATAAGGGGTGGAAAGTGCCTGATATCCTCCTCAGCGGTCATGAGGCAAAAATCAAAAACTGGGAGATAGAGCAAAGCTTGGAGCGCACAAGGCGATTGAGGCCCGATTTGCTGGAGAAAAAGGGCCTATAATTGAAGATTGAAAGGTAGTTAAAGGGTAGTTAAAAGGTAGTTAAAGAGTCGTTAAAGAGTAGTTAAAGGGACAATACCCATATTCCCCATCTTGCTTATTCTTCCCATTTCACCCTATCTTGTCTATTTTGTCCATTCCCCCATCACTCCCATTTAGTCTATTTGTTTCTCCGTATGGAACGGTTTTGCCGTTGCCCAATCACCATCCAGAGCAGTAATGGTAATCTCTCACCTCTTACCCCTTACCTCTTACCTCTAAAAATACAAAACCAATGAACACACGAAAGTTCTTATTTGCCACATTAGCCTTAGCGGTGATGCCTTTCTTTGCGATGGCACAGTCGCAGAATATAGTAGAAGACCCCACGATGCACCTCTCGTGCACCAGCATCATGGTAGGGAAGAAAGCCTCTGCCGATGGGTCGGTCATCACTTCGCATACTTGTGATGGCATGTATCGCACATGGATGACGATGACACCTGCCCACGACTATAATGACGGGGAAACCACGGCCATCTATGAGGGCAGAATGCACACGCAGACACCACAGGATAGCACAAAAATGTATGTCCGGGGCCGAATTCCCCAGGTGGCACACACCTACCGCTATCTTGATACAGCCTATCCCTGCCTGAATGAAAAGCAGCTGGCCATCGGCGAAAGTACCATCTCAGGGAAAATGCTTTTAAAAAATAAGAAAGGCCTTTTCATGGTCGAGGAACTGGAGCGCATCGCCCTGGAGCGTTGCTCCACTGCCCGAGAAGCCATCCAACTGATGGGCGATTTGGTGCGTCGCTATGGTTATGGCGACAGTGGCGAGTGCCTGACTATCGCCGACAAGAACGAAGTGTGGCTTTTCGAGATTTTTGGCGAGGGACCTAAAAATGTGGGTGGTGTATGGGCTGCAGTGCGTATTCCTGACGACGAGATAGCCGTCTCTGCAAACATCTGTCGCATTTCAAAAATCGACCTCAATGATCCTGACCACTATTTGGCTTCGGAGAATGTTTTCGACGTGGCAAAAAAACTCAAACTGTGGGACGGCAAGGGTGAATTTTCGTTTTGGCGTGCATATAGTGGCGTGAATTATCTTAATGAGGAGAAAAACTATAGCGTTCGTGAACTTTATATTATGAACCAGCTGGCTCCTTCACTCCACCTTTGCGACACCATCACTGATTTACCTATCAGTGTGCGTCCCGACCAAAAAGTGAGTGTGGAACAAGTGTCGAAACTTTTGGCCAGTTACTATGAGGGAACGGATAAGAATCTAAGTGGGCGGCATCTGATACCTAATCCTAAAGTTGATGGACCAGATAGCATTGTTTCGCCATTCTCAAATCCCTGGATGCGCCCCGACGAGATTAATATGTACCATGCCATGGGCGACTCGGTGATGAAGAACATCCGCACGGTCAGTGTGCCTTGGTGTTCCTATAGCACTGTGATACAGTTGCGCTCATGGTTGCCCGACGAGGTGGGCGGGGTGGCATGGATAGCCTTCGACAATCCTGGCGAGAGTCCGCGGATCCCCATTTTCGCCGGCGTCACAGCATTGCCAGCCATGCTGGAAGTCTGTGGACAGCAGACCGACCGCGACGATGCCGCCTTGTGGCATTTTCGCAAAGCCAACCGCTTAGCCACCGTCAGATGGGGTACCTATAGAGAAATGATAGAACCTGCGCGTGACTATTTTATGCAAAAAGGTATGCGTGAACTGCCTTTTGTGGAGAGGACATGGCAAGCACTCCATACAGATGACCCTCAGCAGGCCGAAATCATGCTCAATGGCTATACCGCCGATTTCTTCGGTGCCACCGTCAACCGCTGGGATGAAATAGCCCGCAAACTCTGGCGCCAGACATGGACGGGATTCTGATTTTCATTTCCCCATCACATTCGCAGGGGCGCGGCCATTCAGATATTCATCGCGCATGAAGTCCATATAGGGGGCTGCGTGGCTGAAAAATTGGCGATAGCCTTCACAAAGATAGTTGAGGCCCCGCTCTCCATCTGCAGTCTTGCAAAAACGGTTTTTCGGGCATTCCCCATGGCAGGTAAACAACCATTGGCATCGTTTGCACTGGCGAGGAAGGGAAGTGAATTTTGACAGTCCGAATTGTCGTTGCCGCTCCCCATACATCATCTCGGGAAAACCTTGTTCCCAAAGATTTCCTATTCGATATTGTGGAAACACGAAGTGGTCGCAGCTATAGACATCACCATTGTATTCCATTACAGCGGCATGGCCACAGGTCTTTGCCAACGAACAGATGCCAGGAGCAACACCACACCAATTGGCTAGGGTAGCATCGAAGAGTTGAATAAAGTAGGTACCCACATCGTGGCGCACCCATTCGTCGAAGATAGTGCATAGAAAATTTCCCCATTGCTGTGGACTAATAGAATAAGGTGTCATCTCACTCGTCTCATCACCCTCATCCACTGCTGCTAACGTGCGTCCGTCGGCATGTACTGCCAGTCGCTCCACAATCGGGGTAAACTGGATATACTGACAGTGGATAGATTTGAAGAAATGGTAGAATTCCAGAGGGTGTGCCCCGTTGTAGTCGTTGACCACCGCCATAGCATTCCACTGTACCCCGTGTTTGTTTAATAATTCGATTCCTTTCATCACTTTGGCGAATGTCGGTTCTTGGTTGTGCATACGCCGGTATTCATCGTGGAATGGTTGTGGTCCGTCGATAGATACTCCCACCAGCCAGCCATTGCGTGCGAAAAATTCACAAAATTGGTCGTTGAGTAGGGTACCATTGGTTTGGATGACATTGTCGATGACGCGTCCTTTGGCATAGCGTTGCTGTAAGGTAATCACTTTCTCATAAAACGACACTGGGCGAAGCAGTGGCTCGCCTCCGTGCCAGGTGAAAAGCACTTCGCTGGTGGTCTGACTTTGTATGTATTCCTTGATGAATTTCTCCAACAACGCATCCGACATGAGGTGCTTAGGGGTATGTTGGTACAGGGCATCTTTTTCTAAGTAGTAGCAATAATCGCATGTCATATTGCAGGAGGCTCCTACGGGTTTGGCAAAAATATAGAAAGGATGGGCAAAGGGCGATAAGGTTGGCATGGATGAGAAAGATATTAAACTTTAGACCGTATCGGTTGGGAGTATAAATGAATAATTTTGCTTTTCAGGTGCAAATATAGGATATTTTTATTATTTTTGCATCATAAAAACGCAATAACATGAGAAGACTTACCTTTCTATTGTTCCTCCTTTGCCTCTGTATGGCAGGAAGAGCACAAAACCATTCCTTTGCTGCTGGAAACGGCACATTCCTGCTTGACGGAAAACCTTTTGTGGTGAAAGCCGCCGAAGTGCATTATCCTCGTATTCCACGTCCCTATTGGGAACACCGTATCAAAATGTGCAAGGCTTTAGGTATGAACACCCTATGCCTGTATGTATTCTGGAATATTCACGAACAGCGTGAGGGGGAGTTCGACTTCGCTGGTAACAACGATGTGGCGGCTTTCTGTCGGTTGGCACAGAAAAATGGCATGTATGTAATCGTGCGCCCTGGTCCATACGTCTGCGCCGAGTGGGAGATGGGCGGATTGCCTTGGTGGCTGCTGAAGAAGAAAGACATCAAGTTGCGTGAACAAGACCCCTATTTCATGGAGCGTGTGCGCATCTTTGAGCAGAAGGTGGGTGAGCAGTTGGCACCCCTTACCATCCAAAACGGCGGTCCTATCATCATGATACAGGTGGAAAATGAGTATGGCTCATACGGTGAGGATAAAGCCTATGTCTCGGCCATCCGTGATTGCCTGCGCTCCATCTATGGTCAGCAGATGGCACTCTTCCAGTGCGACTGGTCGAGTAATTTTGAGAAAAACGGACTCGACGACCTCGTGTGGACGATGAATTTCGGCACGGGGGCCAATATCGATGAACAGTTCCGTCGTTTGGGCGAACTACGTCCCAACGCTCCGAAGATGTGCTCGGAATTTTGGAGTGGATGGTTTGACAAATGGGGTGCCCGTCATGAGACACGCAAAGCCGACGACATGGTGGCTGGCATCGATGAGATGCTCTCGAAAAACATCAGTTTCTCACTCTATATGACCCATGGTGGTACGTCGTTCGGCCATTGGGCTGGTGCCAACTCACCAGGATTTGCCCCTGATGTGACCTCCTATGACTACGACGCACCAATCAATGAATATGGTCAGGCGACCGAGAAATACTGGTTGCTCCGTGAAACATTGCAGAAATATAGTTCCACCAAGTTGCCAACCGTGCCCAAGGCACCGATGCCAATTATTTCCTTGCCGAAGTTTGAGGTGTCGGAATTTGCGCCCTATTTTGTGAGTGGGAAAGTACACGAGGTGGAGAGTCGGGATGTACAGACGCTTGAACAATTAGATATGGGGTGGGGGTATGTCGTCTATGAGACAGAACTACCACAAATCGACACCCAATGTCTTCTTACGATTACGGAACCTCATGACTATGCTCAAATCCTGGTTGACAACCGTTACATAGGTAAAATCGACCGTGTGAGGAATGAAAAAAGCGTGGTGATACCTCCCATAAAACAAGGGAGCCGTCTTAGGATTTTGGTCGAGGCCATGGGGCGCATCAATTTCGGGCGTGCTATAAAGGATTTCAAGGGTATCACCGACAAGGTTACTTTAGAAACCACTGTTGATGGTCATGAAGTAACATATGACTTGAAAAATTGGAAAATAACAGGTTACGAAGACACCTACGAGGCAGTATCTTGTACATTCGATATATGGAAAGATGGCAACGGGGGATTTGTGGAAAGACGAAGTGGCGTGCTGGAGGATCGGTACAAATCTATCAATAAAGGCTACTACCGTGGTTATTTCAACCTTAAGAAAGTGGGTGACACCTTCCTCAATATGGAAAAATGGGGAAAGGGACAGGTATGGGTTAACGGCCATGCCATCGGACGTTTCTGGTCCATCGGTCCACAACAGACTCTTTATGTTCCAGGTTGTTGGTTGAAGAAAGGCAAGAACGAGGTCATTGTGCTTGATGTGGTGGGACCAAATGAGACAGTGATGTGGGGACAGGAAAAGCCTGAACTTGACAAACTGCAATTAGAGGAGAGCAACAAACATAACAATCCCGGCGACCGTCCTGACCTCAATTCTGCCACTCCCGTTTGGAAATCCACCTTCAATAGTGGCAATGGTTGGCAAAAAATTACATGGGATAAACCTGTAAAGGGACGCTTCTTGGCAATAGAGTGTCAGGCTTCTCATGCGGGTGATGCCGCTGCCATCGCTGAAATCTACCTCACTGGCACCGACAGCAAACGTATCAGTCGTGAACCATGGAAGGTGAAATATGCTGACAGCGAGGAAGACCGTGGCAACCATACAGGTGACAAGGTTTTCGACCTCCAGGAATCTACGTATTGGCAAACTGAAAAGTCTTCATCTTTTCCACATCTTTTGGTGATAGACTTGGGTGGTGAACAGACGGTTACAGGTTTAGAGTATCTCCCTCGTGCCGAGCAAGGTGCTCCTGGTGCGATCAGCCGTTGTGCCATTTTTGTGTATTAGTATAGTATCTATTGCGCCTATAGCTTCCATCTATTGTTTTTCTTATGACAGAGAAAGAACGTATTCTTCAGCTTCGTCGTGAGTTACATGAGCACAACCACCGCTATTATGTGCTCAACCGGCCTACTATCAGTGACCAAGAATTTGATTTCATGATGCATGAACTCCAGGATTTGGAGGCACGCCATCCTGAATTAGATGACCCTAATTCCCCTACACAGCGTGTGGGCAGTGACCTCAACCAGGAATTTACCCAGGTGGCACACAAATATCCTATGCTTTCGCTGGCTAACACCTATAGTGAGAGTGATGTAGAGGAATGGTTCAATAGTGTGACCAAACTTCTTCACGGTGAACCCTTCGAAGTTTGTTGCGAACTGAAATACGACGGATTGTCGATTTCGCTTACTTACGAGCATGGACAGTTGGTGCGGGGAGTGACACGCGGAGACGGCATCCATGGTGATGATGTCACGGCCAATGTGAAAACTATCCGGTCTATCCCGCTAATCTTGTCGGGATGGGACAAAAAAACACCAGTTCAAGACCTCTTTGCACAACTCGAACCATCCATACCTGATGTCTTCGAGATACGTGGTGAGATTCTCATGCCATGGGCTGTCTTCGACCGCCTTAATGCAGAACGAGAGGCTGCTGGCGAACCGTTATTCGCCAATCCTCGCAATGCGGCCAGTGGTACATTAAAAAGTCAGAAGTCGGAGTTGGTAGCAAGTCGGCAGTTGGATGCTTATCTTTATTATCTCTTAGGTGAGAACCTGCCATGTGATGGACATTACGAGAATCTGATGGCCGCCGCCGACTGGGGGTTCAAA
Source organism: uncultured Prevotellaceae bacterium (assembly GCA_900315075.1). Lineage (GTDB taxonomy): Bacteria > Bacteroidota > Bacteroidia > Bacteroidales > Bacteroidaceae > Prevotella. The sequence goes on from OMXV01000007.1 coordinate 140,654, forward strand.
ATCAGTAAGGGTATCAAAAAGGTGCGAACACTGCAAGAAGTGATGGACTATATACAATACTGGGATAAAGAACGGAGAAATCTACCCGTGGCCACCGATGGTATTGTGCTTAAAGTAAACTCATTGCGCCAGCAGCGGGCTTTAGGATTTACCGCAAAGAGTCCTCGCTGGGCCATTGCCTACAAATACAAGGCTGAACGCGAATGCACACGCCTTAATGAAGTGACTTATCAGGTGGGGCGCACGGGAGCTATCACTCCAGTCGCAAATATGGAACCGGTGCTATTGGCAGGTACCACCGTGAAGCGGGCCACACTCAACAACGAAGATTTTATCCGTTCGTTGGACCTCCATCTTGGTGATTATGTGTATGTGGAGAAGGGTGGGGAGATTATCCCCAAAATCGTAGGGGTAGATACCAGTCGTCGTGATGCCACTGCAGAACCAGTTAGGTTTATCACAAATTGTCCTGAATGTGGAACTCCATTGGTGCGCTATGAAGGAGAGGCAGCCCATTATTGTCCTAATGATACTGGTTGTCCTCCACAGATTAAGGGACGAATAGAGCATTATATCGCGCGCAAGGCCATGAATATCGACTCCTTGGGCCCTGAGACCATAGCAGATTATTATCGTCGTGGACTCATCCATAATATCGCCGACCTCTATCGTATTGGAGTACAGGATATCAATGGTGATGGCTCACGGCAGAAGTCCGCCATGAAAATCGTTAATAGTATTGCCAATTCTGTACATGTGCCATTCGAACGAGTGGTATTTGCCTTGGGAATAAGATTCGTGGGTGAGACATCTGCTAAATTGCTTGCCCGTCATTTCAAAAATATCGATGCTCTTTCGTCGGCCACTGCCGAGGAATTGACTCAGGTGGAGGGTGTGGGAGATGTTATCGCTGCCAGTGTGGTCTCCTATTTTTCCAATCCACAGAATCAAGAGATTATAGAACGGCTACGTTCATATGGCGTCCGTATGAGTCTGACCGAAGAACAGATGCAGACATCAGGAGATGCCTTGGCTGGTAAGAGCATCGTTATTAGTGGTGTTTTCTCTCACCACAGTCGTGATGAATACAAGGAAATTATTGAGCGGAACGGTGGAAAAAACGTCGGTTCCATCAGTGGTAAGACATCCTTCATCCTCGCTGGTGAGAATATGGGGCCATCCAAGCTCCAGAAAGCCGAAAAACTCGGCATACCCATCGTCTCAGAGGAGGAATTCCTCAGAATGATTGAAGATTGATAATTGATAAAAGGAGTTGCAGAAGTTCAGGAGTTACAGGAGTTCAGACAATACTTTAGTCCCACCATGTCAAATCTCTCACCTCTTATCTTTCACCTCTTGTCACTGATTGATTTAAAAAGTAGTTAAAGGTATTACTTAAAATTATGCGAATTGTAGTATCATCAGAAATAGAAACCATCTGTCCACAGTTTGTAGGGGTAGCAGTAGAGGCATACTGTGTAAATACTGATTATTGTGCCGAGTTATGGCAAGAGATTGAAATATTGGCAATGCGCTACAAAGCCACTCTCACTCCCGATACACTGAAACTGATACCAGGTATAGAGGCTACACGTCGAGCGTATCGTGCTTTTGGCAAAGACCCCTCACGCTATCGGCCAGCTGCTGAGGCTTTGGTGCGTAGAACCCTAAAAAACAAACCGCTCTATCAAGTCAACACCCTTGTCGATTTAATCAATTTGGCGAGCATGGCATTCGGCTATAGCATAGGAGGATTCGATGCCGACCGTTTCGTGGGCGATACTCTTACTTTGGGTGTTGGACGTGCTGGTGAACCGTATGAAGGCATTGGTAGAGGGATGATTAACATCGAAGGATTGCCTGTCTATCGTGATGCCGACGGCGGGGTAGGGACTCCTACCAGCGACCATGAGCGCACAAAAATACTCACCACCACAACTCATCTCTTGGTGCTGATTAACGGGTATGATGGTGATGAGAAAAATGTCGTAGAAAACGCTGAGTATATTCAGCGACTCCTACGGCAATATTGTCAGAGCGATGGGGGAAGCTATAGTATCTATCGATGAAGACTTATGGCTATAATCTAAAGTCTATAGCATCGTTAGCAATTTGCGGTCTCCCTCCGTCCATTTGAGAGAAGGTAGTTCCTCCAAGGTGAGCCATTTGCAGTCGAGGTGCTTCAACATTTTGAAGTCGCCATCACCGCCTTTGCAGAGATAGGCTGTCAGGGTGATGCTGAAATCGGGATATTCGTGAGTGATGCTCCCTATGCAGTGTCCCACATAGATGTCCCAGTCCATCTCTTCGCGTATCTCGCGCAGCAATGCATGATGTTCGGTTTCGCCTTCTTCTACTTTTCCACCAGGAAATTCCCAATGTTCACTGGTATATTCGTATTCTGAACGGCATCGCTGCATACATAGGTATTTGTTTTTGTCCTTGATGACTGCAGCCACCACTTTGTAATGCTTTTTATTTTCCATAGTTAGTTTCTTTTTGGGGTAAGCCACTTTTCTTCTTTGCCTTGATAGGAAGACGGCGCCACAGCCATCGTGGGATGCGCCGCCAGAAGGCGGTGACGATTCTCCAACGCCAGTCTATCACTCTGACGTGTTGTCCTTTGTTGATAGCTTCCACAATCTCGTAGGCCACATCTTCCTTGCGAAGCATCATAGGATATTTGTGGGCACTGTCAAGTAAGGCAGTATCTACAAATCCTGGTCGCACATCGGTGATGCGGATGTTCAGATGCCGTATATTGGCTTGTTGTTCCAATGCTTGCAGATATGTACTTTGGAATGCCTTCGTGGCGGAGTAGGATGGTGCAACACCTAAGCCTTTTGTTCCAGCGATGGAGGTAATGGCAGCGATGTGACCACCTTGGTGTTCTGCCATGTATCTGAAAGCAAGGTTTATCATCCTTGTAAATCCCATCGCATTGGTCTCGACAGTGAGCAATTCGATGTCTTTCTCGAGTGTGGGGTTTTGTCTGCCGATACCTGGAGCATAGAAGAATAAATCCATGCCTCCCGTCATGGCAATGAGGCTGAGAAATAGGTCTTCGGCCTCCTCGCTGTTGACATCAATGGTCTCTACCTCCACACGTCCGGGGTTCTTTTGTTTCAAATCCATGAGCAATTCTGTACGTCGTGCTGCAACACCAATATTCCAACCATCGGCAAGCAGTAGTTTTGCTACTTCCAAGCCAATACCTGACGATGCGCCTAAGACAATTGCCCTTTTCATTACTGTTAATTATTTAACCACGAATTTCCGTCCTTTCTGGATATAGATACCAGGCTGGAGCTTACCTTCCACTTTGATACCTTGGAGAGTGTATATAGCGTCGTCGTTATCGGGAATAAACTGATGATTGTCAATGTTGTTGATGCCCGATGGACTAAGCATGAGCTGGCTGTTTCCGTTAGGATAGTAGATAGCGCGCACCTGCATGCCCGTACGACGTTGACATTGTGAGAGGGATGCTTCTGAATTACCTTTGAGGAACAGTGACCATGCTTTCCTGTTGTCGCTGGCAGATATAGTGCTTACCCAGAAGTATGAAGATGAAGATTTGTTCGTGCTTGGTTTGTAACTATCGTAATAGCTTCCTAAGAGTGGCAGGTAGAAAGTGTTGCCGTTGTTCTTGGAAACCATCTTATAGACTGTTACACCGTTGAGATTCTCTTCCGTTCTTGTACAATTTTTAAACAATTCCTGGATGTCATCGTAGGATGGCATACGGCTGAGGAAAGTCTTTCCGTTGTGAACTATGGTCTTCCCACTTGAAGGATCGAGTGTGGGAATGCCACCGATATCGTCCACACCGATAAGTGTAGCGTCAGTGTTTGCTTCGTCGATTTCCCATTTGTAGTTTTCCCATGTATAGGAATCTTTTGGCTCGATTTCTCCCCAAGCGTAATAGCCACCTGTGCCTTCAGGACTGGTTGCTCCCACATTGCATGTAGCCCATAATTTACCACTCGGCAGGCCTAGGTCAACAAATTCAGCATCGGAATCAGGCGTGTTTCCTTGACCGCCTTCATTTTGGTTGCCTCCTTGGTTTTCACCACTACCTTCTTCATGATTGTCGTAGAAATAGCCATTCTTCCATACGTAGAAGTTGCTTCCAGTGGCAGACTTTTCTGGTGTGAATCCCTCGGGGAAGATGAGCAGACATGGCTTGGCCGATGTACCAATCTTTGTGCAGGCCTTGTCTTGGAGCCGGCCTGCGGTAGATGGAATGGTGAGTCGTGTAAGTGCAGAGCAATTTGACAACAATCCTGTGGTAGTGACACCGGATTTGAAGGTAAATGTGGAGAGGTCGAGTGTCTGCAGTGATGAACAATCCATGAACATGGTGCCCATGAATGTCACATTGTTGGTCTCGAAACTGCTAAGGTCAATATCCATCAAACTTGGGCAGTCCTGGAACATCGAACCCATTGATGTAACTTTAGATGTGTCGAAGCTGCTTAGGTCGAGGTTTCTGAGTGCCAAGCATGACATGAACATACATCCCATGTCGGTGACATTAGAAGTATTGAACTGGCTTACATCTAAATCGGTGAGTTTGTAGCAGAGTGAGAACATGGCGTTCATGTCTGTGACTTTCGATGTGTCGAAATGGCTTACGTCGATGCTGGTGATGTTGGCGCAATAAGCAAACATACCTTCCATGTCGGTCACTTCGGATGTGTTGAGGAAGGAAAGTCCGTTGATTCTTGTAAGTTTCGACATCATGAGGAACCATGCATAGCATGTGGTAGGTCTTGCCTCTGCGAAACTGGTGTCAAATACAACCGTGGTAATGTCCTCTGCACTACCGTCGGTGTACCACTCAGGGAAATTTGTGCCGTTGTTAAGACCATATTTTGTGCCTGTACGTGTGGCCTCCTTGTTGTCATAGTAGAATGTGAGCGTCGTGCCTGATAGTACCACGTATGGATGGTTCACTGTGGGATTGACGGGGGTGGTCTTTGGTTTTACAGGTCGGATAGCAGCACCTGTTCGTCTGCGGCATGATGTGACAGTAGGTGTGTTGTTACTGCTGATGTAGAGGGCTTTGGCCTTCTGGTTGTTGGTGGGGTCGATACCTGATGTCCAGATATAAGAATAACTCTCTATTCCGTAGTCATTCCCGTCGTAACTACATCCCACGAAAGGCAAGAAAATGCTGTTGCCGTTGGGACCTGTGACATGATAGCCACTGACACCATGTTCCTCACCCTCGGAGAATGTACATTTTGTGAGTAGCTCGTTCATCTCATTGACAGTTGGCATTCTCCATGTATTGTTTTGTCCCCAGTCTGAGGATGCTGCGGCATCGTATTGGGTACCGCTGATGTCGGAACCAATGTTTATCATAGATGAGGATGTTCCATTGCAATAGGCGTAGTTGGCCCAAGTGTATGTACTCTTTGTTTTTTTCTCGCCCCAAGCAAAGAAATCAACGGTACATTCCTCGTTTTCGATTTTGTTTCCTCCGATGTTAGAGTTGCACCATTCAACACTCAACCCGAGGTCCACTGCTTCAATATTCCATGTGTGAGCTTGAGGTTGACCGTTGGGTTCTTCCACAGCCTCTACTGGCCGGATAACAATGCCGGTTCTGCGGTTAAGGCTTGCGATAGTCGCTTTCGAGCCACTCTTTAGATAAGCAGCCTGTGCTTTTGAGATATCGTTGCTGACATTGTTGGCTGTCCAATAATAGCTATATGATCCTATGCCGAAGTTCTTACCGTCGTAGCTGCATCCAGCGTATGGTAGGAAAATACTATTGCCGTTAGGTCCAGTCACTCGGTATCCTTTCACATTGTTTTCGGTTTTCTCTACCCATGTGCATTGGTTGATAAGTTCTTGCCAGTGCTCATTGGTGGGAATACACATAGTTTTGTTGTTTCTCTTGTAAGCTACGTCGTAAGTCTCGCTTTGGCTGATGTTTGTACCGATGTTTTGTGATGTATATGCCGATCCGTTACAAAGTGTATAATTCGCCCAGGTGTAGGTGGACTTAGCTGTTGTCTCTCCCCAGGCGTAGAATTTCCCGTATTCGGTCGCAAGGGTGGCGTCGATGTTTTGGTTTGCCCATTTCACACTGAGTCCTAAATCCACCAATTCCAGTTGTTGTGGGTTCGGATCTATTATTTCTGGCTGTTTCTCGCCTTTTACAGGTCGAATGGCAATACCAGTTCTTCGCTGTGTCTCTAAGATGGCGTGCGCTGTAGCAGCTTTTAGATATAGTGAGTATGCCTTTTGGTTAGAGCTTGTTGAGATGTCTCCACTCCAGTAGTATGAATAACTGCCACTACCGTAGCTTTTCCCATCGTAGCTGCATCCGGCGAGTGGTATAAAGATGGTTTTTCCTGACGGGCCTTTGACGTTATAGCCATTCACTCCATTGACCGTTGCAGCAGTGAATGTACATTTTTCACAAAGCTCTGTGATTTCTGACTTGGTTGGGATTCTCCAGTCGCTACCCCATAGTGTTGTGGCAGCGTCGTAATTAGTACCCGAGATGTCATTCCCGATATCTTTCACCGTGGCAGCTGTACCACTGGCATGTTGATAGTTGGCCCAAGTGTAGCTGCTTTTAGTGGCTGTTTCACCCCATGCATATAAATTACCATATTTTTCTGCTGATGTGGCACCTAAGTTGAACGATGCCCATTTCACGCTTAGTCCCAGGTCGATAGCTTCTGGAGTAGGTGTTTCTGGATCTGGGGTGACATTACCTTGGCTTCTGACTGGGCGGATAGGAAGTCCTGTTCGTCTTTGGGCTACCGTGGACTCCACTCTTGAGCCATTCTTAATGTATAAAGCGGTTGCTTTGGCATCGTTGTTGCCTTCTATGTCTTTTGAACCACCCCAGTAATAGGTGATTGAGTTTTGAGATACGTAATAGCTATCGTATTTGTAACCAGGGCAGGGAAAGTATAATGTGTTGCCGTTAGGACCGATAAATACCATGCACTTGACACCATTATAAGTCTTTACTTCCAAACCACATTCAACGACGAGCTCGTTTATCTGTTCATACGTGGGCATTTGCCATTCGCTTCCCCAATTAGCTCGTGCAGCATCGTATTTTGTTCCCGAGATGGTTGTCCCAAGGTCTTGTACCGTTTCTGATGTGCCGCTGCAATATTGGTAGTTCGACCAACTGTAAGTTGACTTTGTGGTGGTCTCGCCCCAAGCAAAATAGTAGCCGAACCCCTCTGGCGAAGAGGCACCGATGTTTGTCGTTGCCCACAACGTCTTGCTGGGGAGTCCCAAATCCACATATTCATGCGTTTCGGCCATTGTAGCCATGGGTGCCAAAAGCGAAAGGAACCAGAAATAAAAATGTTTCATTTTGATGTAAAGTGCTAATTGTTAAAAAGATAAAAATACATTCCCAGCCTATTGAGTAATGAATGTGTAATATGCTTGAACGTGCAAAATTAGGAATTTTTTTGCATATTTAGTTGCTTACCTTCTGTGTTTAATATATATTAACGTGAAAAGTGGCTGACGAACATTCGCCAGCCACTTTTCACGAGGTAAGAGAATACCTTTAACTACATTTTCACTTTTTTATTATCAATTTTCAATTTTTAATTATCAATTTATGTCCATTCTTCACATAGACACCTGGTTTGAGAGTGCCTTCTACTTTGACACCTTGCAGGGTGAAAATTGGACCATCGTTGGTGGTTTCCAATTGCGGTGTGCGTGGACATGAGATGCCTACGGTTGCATCAGGTTCACCGTTGAAGTTATCCATGCAGAAATATCCAGGTGTGGTCATGCCCCAGTCATTATTCCGTGAGCTGGTCACCTCAAACCAAATCTGCTGAACCTCACCGAGACTACTTAGGTCTATCCATTGCCACTGGTTAATATAATAGTGGTTGGATGGATTCTCTGAACGGTAGTCGGCCAGATACACTTCTTTGTTGGTTGTGGTGCCGTCGGTGTGTTCGCCAGTGATGGTAAGCTTACACCAGTCACCGATAGTGAAGATTCCTGGTGTCATTCCGTCGCCTTCCGTGTAGGCGCTCACATTCCATGCAGAATTGGTGATATACATACCGCTAATGGTTTCCGGCCCATTGGTCATTACGATGGCTTCGTGCATGACAGAGGGAAAGACCACGGCATAATTGTTACTGCCATCGTAGCCTGAGCCCACACAGTTGCGGAATTGGTCGGAATAGGAGGCATAGCTTGTGCTTGTTTCATTAGATATAGCAAAGCCTGACCATGAGGCATAGTTGGGATCATAGATGGTAGTAAAATCGTAGCTGCCGCTTCTGAAGGTGGATTGTATGCAGGTCATTCCCCATGAGTTGGTAATTTCTTTGCCCTCCACACCAGCACCATTATAGGAACTCTCTGGGTCGATTGCGATTTCCTCAAAGGTTGCTATGCCAGTGGTGGATGGGGCCACGCCATTGAAGTCGTCCATGCAGAAATAGGTAGGTGTGGTAGGTCCCCAGTCGTTTTTACGTGAACTGTCGATGCGGAAGGTAATAGATTCCACGGTGCCCAGTGCGGTGAGGTCCACCCATCGCCAGTCGTTCACATAATAGTGCTCTTCCACATTCTCTGAACGGTAATCGGCTAAGTAGTAATAGAGGGTGTCGGCAGTTTCGTCAGGATGGTTACCGATAATCCACAGTGTAAGATAGTCTCCTGTATCGAATGCCCCTGGTGTCATACCGTCGCCATTGAGGATTGCATCCACAGTCCATGCGTTGTTGGTGACGTAGAAACCTGTGATTTGACGCCCCTCAGGAGCATCGACATCGATAGTTTCACCTTGTGGATAGGCCACCACAAACTTTTGTGAACCATTTACTCCAGAACCAACGCAGCTATTGAATTGGTCAATTTCATAAGATTTGAAGGAAGTGTTTGTGCGACTGGAGATGGCGAATCCCGACCAATAGTACCACTCAGGAAAATAGTTGCAGTTGAACGTAAATCCACCAGCTTCGAAACAGGCATCATCACCAAAGTCATTCTGATACCCGTCGTTGTTGACCTCGAATTCCTCGAAAGTCACTACGTCGTCAGCCAAACAGTGGGCACCAACAAAGAGTGTCGCCAACATTGTGATGTAAAGCTTTTTCATGTCTTTTTTGTTTAGTTTTATTGTTAATAGGAATAACTGTAATATCTTTTTAGCATATAGTTGTTATAGAATTCTATAATTATTTCTACTGACTATATTGGGAGTTTAGGAGTTCAGGCATTACCTCAGTCACTACGGTTCTAAACACGCTTTTCTTACAGTTCCGTCACTGTAACGGATGATTTGTAATCCTCGTGAGGAATGGGGGAGGGCATGTGGGTCAAGTATATGGCCTTCAAGTGAATATCGGCTGATGATAGTGTGGGTGGTTGCTGCTGCCATAGAATTGATATGGTTCGTAATGGCCTGGATGGATTCTTCTAAGTGTAGGTCTTCCGCACCGCTGATTTCAGTGCTGGTTTCCCCTATCCATCCACATTTTTGGTTTTCGCCGTTATAAACTCGTACAAAATCTACGAAATCCAGTTCGACAGGTTGTCTGTCTGCATCCACTGCCCATGAGATGTCAATGCTACATGCATCAATGTCGCCGTTGGGGGCATTGTCGGCATAGCCGTAGCGGAATGCAGACATCACCCAGTATTCTGTGTTCCCTGTGCCATTATTGACAGCATTCTTGGGTAGCAGTGTGCCATGGTAGGTGAGTGGACCTTGATGCCATAGAGGAAAATACTCTTGGTCGTGGTAGGCGTTTCGGTCTATTTCACCTTGTTGTCCTTGATTATCTGTCCAGGTAATGTTCCCCAATGGATTGGGGGAGTAGGTGATTTCGTAATTATGGATGGTTTGGTCGGAATTGTCAACGTCAGCACTGCCGGCTATCTCATACCAGGGGTCATCGGGGAGGCCATTATGGTTGATATCCTTGGCCACCATTACGATGCCGGGCTCGCTATTACCTGCATAGGCGTTACCTTTGATATAGATGTCGCGCTGTCCGGGAACATTGGCGATGCTATGGTCGAAATGGAAGGTGATATATCCTCCGTAGGCGCCGAGAGTGATGATGTCGCCCTTGTCACCAGCGATGCGCTCGGTGCATTTCTCTGCCACTGTTTTTGGCGTGTCATCAGCAGCACACTCAGGAATAGTATTGACAAACTGTCCCGGTGCTGGTAAATATTCATCTACAGCTTGGATGTATTTGCTATGTGTGGGCGTATCGTCCATCTTTTGCGCCATCAGCACGGAGGAAGCGAGCAATATTGAGACTAATAGTAATAATGACTTTTGCATTTTGTGGATTAATTGGGATTAATTGGGACGTTGTGGAAGAGGAAGGACATATCTTTCACTTTTTACCTTTTATCTCTGACCTCTAAGAATACTGCGTGCCCGGGTATGTCGCCGGTCCAGGTCACCCATTTATAATTGCCGTCGTGGTCGAAACAGTAGAGTTTACCGCTGGAGACGTAGTTGGTGGCATCCATAATGTAGATGTCGTGTGTAAGGGGGTGTACCATAATTCCATATGTCGTTTTGATGGGATTGTCGGCAGGTGGAGAGACAAGATGGTCGTTGACGATGGTGCCACGTTTGATGTCTATAATGCCATAGGTGGTTTGTGGCTGCCAATTCTTGTCGTATGTGGAGCTATAATAGTATATGGAGTCGCCTATAATGGTCATGCCCCCAATAGGAGTGTCGATAGAGTCGGTGACAACCATCTGTCCTTGACGGTCTTTCTTCAGATGGTATAATCGTGGGGTATAGCTTTGGTAATCGCCTCGTGAGGCTACCCACAAGTCGCCATGGCTGTCGGCACGGAGTAGTGAGAGATTGGGGGCAACGGTGATGTGCTTCTCTACTGTGAAGGAAGCGAGGTCGATGATGCTCACACGGTTGTCATACCCTTTCCCCTGCATTGCTTGATACCCTCCGCTATTAGCGACATAGAGCTTGCCATCGGCCACAGCCAGTTCATCCGGCTGGTAGCCGACATTCACCTTACCTACCACTTGCAGGGTGGTGGTGTCCACCTTATAGACACCACCGATGACCGATTCCTTGTTGATTTCGCCTACGTATGAACTCACGTAGGCATACCCGCCATCAAATGTCACATAGCGGCAATTGGGGATATCTACATGACCGCGACTCACGGCGGTTAAGGCATTGGCCACCTCTATTTTATTCGACATGTTGACTACCATCCACAAGCTACCTCCATATATTTTGATATCGTTGCCCACGTCGCCCAGTTCCATCACTTGGTTGGGATTGCGTGAGGGATAGATGTTGCGATGATAGACACCAGTCATCAGGTCGAGGTAATCGAGGGTGCATTTGTTGCTGCCCATGTTTCCCTCGTTGAGTACATACATGCCGATGTATTCGGTCTTTGTCTGATGTCCTGTGTCATCCTGTGTGGGATAGACCACGATGTTATCATCACGACAGGAGGATAGAACAATCAGTATTGATATTGTAAGGAATATTAGGGTATATTTTGGCATAAATATAAAATTTTAATTAATGGTATTGTGGCAATGGATGATGTCAATTTTCGATCTTCAATATTCAATCTGAATCGATATCCCGTAGTTACGTTTGGGCATAGGGTAGTTGACGATGACATCGTAGTCTTGACTGAGCAGATTGTTGACTTCCAGTGTCACTTTACATTTTGTCTTTCGGTAGTCGAATGCATACACCACACTGAGGTCGTTGGTGTACCACGGTTCCATGTGGTTGTAGATGATGTTTTCCTGCTCATTGTATCGCTCGCCTGCATAGATGAAACTATAGTTCAGTGTCCATCCTTTGTAGTTGAGTCCCACAATAGCCGAGCCGCTGTGCCAGGGAATATAGGGAATCTGGTCGCGATAGTAGGGCGTGGTGGGGTCGGTAACGTCGCGGGCATCCTGATAGGTGTATTGCAGTCGTCCGGTGAGTATGAGTTGTGGTGCAAGCCGCAGGTCGGTCTCTGCCTCGATGTCGATGCCCTTGATGTGTACGCGCCCTAAATTGAGCATAGTCCAGCGGAACTGCTGTCCTTTGGGGTAGGCGATGATCTTGTCTTTCACGTCGTTGTAGTAGGCATCTGCCTGAAGTCCCACATGACGGAGGATGCCACGCTCCCATGTTTTGCTGATCACCATGCCCACATCGTATTGTGTGGCAGTCTCTGGCCGCAGTGTGGCATTGCCCATGTCGGTATAATAGAGGTCGTTGAAGGTGGGCATGCGGAAGCTCCTTTTTACAAAAGCCCTCATTGAGAGCATTTTGCCTCGCAGGGGATAGATATTGGCAAAGAACGCTGGCGTCCAACGGGTGAGGGTAGGTTGACTGCCGTTGCGCTGTGTATGGTCTTTGATGATGGATGCCAAGAGGCTGGCTTGCAGTTTAACATGTGCATAATCTACGGCAGTGGCCACAGACACGAGATTAGACCATCGGGTGGGGTAGGCAAAGCTAAAAGTGCTGGCATTGAGCTTGTTCCAGCGCAGGTCATAACTCATCGAAGCACTCCAGTTGTGTAGGATTTCATACACATTGCTGGTGGTGAGATAGACCTCTTGCTGGTAATAGTGATTATCCACAGGCAGTTGTGTGGAGTCGCGGTTAATATAGTGTGTACGGTAATATGCATATTTGGCCATCACCCGTGTGCTGAACCGTTCGCTGAAACTGCGCTGCCACTGCCCTTGGGCGAAGGTGTTGAGGTCGCCCTGTCGCTCACCGCGCCGCCATACATTGTTGACAATGGCGCCGGGAATACCTCGCTGTGAGTTATAAACATATCCTTTCAACTGCCAATAGCCTTGCTGGAGAGTGCCGTAGAGGTTGGCCTCCATTCGCTCGGCGTGGATGTCGCCATTTTGTCGTACGGCAGTGGTGTCCCATGCCGTGGTCCCGTCTATATTCATGCGTCGGTATCGGAACTTGTACTTGCCACTGGCGGTTAGAAAACCTGCGCTCACTGAGGCACTGAGGTGTTCGTTGAGTTTCTGCTCATAGACTCCTGAAAGACGTAGCATATCACTTGAACCGCCTTTGAGATTGACTTTCAGATGCTGTCGCTCATCACTGTTGAAATGTGGCAGTCGTGTGCGGATATACACTGAGCCTGCATTGCCAAAGTCACTGGCAGTCTGGAAGATGGCACTTTTCTGGCCATTATACAAAGTCACCTCATCGACGTTGTCGAGCGAGAATTGTCCTAAGTCAATTTGTCCGTTCTGTGCATTAGATAGTTCGATTCCGTCATAGTAGATGCCGAGGTGATTCGTGCCCATGCTGCGGATGTTGACTGTCTTGATACCGCCCACTCCGCCATAGTCTTTCAGCTGCAAACCAGAGAAATAGCGCAATGCATCGGCTACGGAGTGTGTGCTCAGCCGTTCCAGCTGTTCACCGTTAAGGGTTTGTGAGGGTATCACCTCACGAAAGGTGAGTTTTGAGGTGATGACCACTGGACGGAAACTGAGGGTACTATCCAAGTCGTCTGTGTCGCCATTTTGGGCGAGTGACGATAGGGTAAGCAGGCATAACAGCCATGTTAGTACAATCCTTCTCATGATGAATGATTCTGCGCCGCCATAACCACGTGACGACGAGAGTAAAACTGTGACGGCAGGTCTTCTGACTTTGTTGCCGCACTCTGGGCGCCTTCCCGGCAATGAGCCAGTGGCTTTGTGCCCTGAGTGTTGAAAGACAACTTACAGCAGCGGGACTGTCGGGGATTTTCACCTCGTTCCCTTTTCATCGCTCCATGAGCGAACCAATCACGGTGCAAAGATAATCAAAACCAAGTATTGAACAAAATAATTGCACGTTTTTTACAGTTTTTCCTCATTTCGCTCCTACTTTTATTCAGGTGTTTAACTTTAGGTTTATATCTTTCTATCGTACAGGTCGTAATACAAACACAAAGAAACAGAGGCACAGAGTTTTCTTTTTCTCTGTGTCTCTGCGTTCGATAAATTGTAGAGGCTTACTTAAGTATGCCTGATAGGGGCGAGTAAACTTATCAACTTGAAATCAAATACCTTGTCAACTCGTCACCTTGTCAACTCGTCACCTTGAAAATTACATACTTTGTTAACTTGTCAACTTGTCTACTAAAATCATCACATTCTTGCTTTTTGTTTCTCGCCGGCACCACTTCCGCGGTATTTGCTTCGTGCCTCGTTGAATTTCCACGTCAGGTTGAGTGAGAAGGTGCGACGGGCAGGATTATACACGGTAAGCTCACGAAATCCATAAACAATGGCGTTGGTCTTGTTAGTGTTGAAGATATCGTTGCAACGGAGGTCGCAGGTTAGTGTGCCTAAACGACGGAGGTTGAAATCTTTCTGAACACCAAGAGATGCGTTGTAGCGGCATGAGATGACGCGGAAGTTGTTGTAATCACCGTGTGACGCCCACTGTAAAGAGGCATTTAGACGATAATCTTTTGGCAGTTCGATGATGTTGTCCCAACCAAGATTGAGCCAAGGACGGTTGAGCGTCAAGATGGAACCATCGGCTGTGGGTGACTTATAATCTTGGAAGACAGTGAAGACAAACCATGACGGATGCCAAATGCCGATAGTGGGGTTGGCAGAGAGAACGACGGTGAACTGGTTGTAGTCTTCTGCACTGTTGATAGGGTGCACGAGGCTTACAAGGGGATCTTCAGAGCCGGGGAAAGGCTCGGTTGACATAGTCAAGGCATCCTTGATGCGGCCATAGTTCAACGACAGGTTCATCCATTTGTAGGCCGTATTGAGCACAATGCTATGTGTGTATGTCGGTTTCAGATATGGATTGCCACTTTGGTAGGAGTAGCGGTTGAGATAGACCGTCGAACTGGTTAGGTTTTGGTAGTTCGGACGCTCAATGTCGCGGCGGTAGGAGAGAGATGTCTGCACTTTGCCGATAGGTGCCGAGATGACTAATGTGGGGAACCAGTCACCATAGTTGCGGCAGACTTCATCCTCGCGTCGACCGAAATTGAAGAACTCGTTTTTCAGATGCTCATAGCGCAAACCAGCCTGAAGGAACACCTTACCAAACGCTCTTCCATAATCGACGAAGGCTGCGGCCGATTTCTCGTTGATTTCCTGGTCGGTGGCTTTCACTGGTACGGCATCGGTAGCGTTAAACGTGTAAGCGTCTGTACGGTGGTTGTAGGAATATTCACCGCCGAGTGAGAAATTGCCATTCCATACGGGATAGGAGAAAATAAGCTTAGATGCCCAGAAGTTGTTAGAACTGTTGGTATTGCTCTCAATCTTGCGGATTGTTGGTTCCGTTTGTTGCTGAAATACAGCAACAGACTGGACAGGTGTCATCGTTTCTACGGTGCTGCCAGGTGCTTCGGTGTCGTCGAAGAGGCCGTCAAGGTTGAAGTCGATGCCAACCTTACCTACTTTGCCATTATAATAGGCGTTGAAGATATGTTTGTGGAAACGGTCGGTTTGGATGATGCGACTTTCGGAACGCTCGATATAAATGCCGTTCTCGTAGTTGTCGGTATTGAAATCGCTGGAGAACTCACCGCTGGGATGGCGATCGTATTTATAAAATGCACCTAGGGAGTGATTTTCGTCAATCATGTAGTTCACTTGTAGTTGTGGCGACCATCCTTTCCAGATGTTCTTCGACTCCTGCTTGGTAATGCCTTCGTATTCATTATTGCCACTGAGGTAATACATGTCGTTCTCTTGGAGCGACTTCGAATGACCATAACGGCCTGCCCAGAACGAGGCAGTGATGTCGAGACCTCCCGTGCGGTAGTTTACGTCGAGGTTGTTGGTCAGCGTGTGGCCATACTGATATACACCTTCGAGGTTGTCCTGGAAACTGATGCCCTCACCCTGCGCCTTTTTCAGCGTGATGCGCACTACGGCTTTTGTCGAGGCAGAATACCGGGCACCGGGATTCTGCACCACATCCACATGTTGTATTTGGTCGGAGCGCAGACGAGAGAGTTCCTTCATGTCTTGCACTCGGCGACCATTGATATACACCTCGGCATCACCACGGCCCAGCACCTTTACGCCGCCGTCGCGCTCAGCTTCGAGCGAAGGAATTTTCGACAAGGCATCACTTACCGTACCAGCCTTCTCCAAAATGGTTCCGGCAACAGTGGTGCGCATCGCATCACCTTTGACGTGGGTTTTAGGTAGGGTGCTTTTCACTACCACCTCGCCGAGCATGTGGGTGTCTTCTTTCAGTTGGATAACCAGATTGGGAGCGGCTTTGATATATAATGTTTCATAGCCGATGCATGCTACCTTTAGCAGACCTTCGTTTATGTCGGTTACTATTGTGAATACACCTTGCTCGTCGGTCATTGCACCTTGAACGAATGTAGAATCGGGCATTGACAAAAGTACTACATTTACGAATGGCATTGGGTCGCCGTTCTCGTCAATCACTTGCCCGCCAATGTCGTAGGGTTTAGCAAACGTTGTCATACTTATCATTAGGAAAGCCATAAGGGCTGTCAGTCTGAAAAACATTTTTTTCATTTTCTTTCTTTTTTGCGTTAGATTTCTGGGTGCAAAATTATACCTCTCCTCATATCCATACAAGTTTCTGGGATATACTGCATGGGTATGTGATAAATGGTAAAAAAATGAGGGATGAATGGTAGAAACACAGTGTGGTGGGATGAATGACTGTGTTTGTTGTCCATTAGTAACAGTCGCTTTTGTAAGGGCATACCTTGCACATGTCCGTATTTCTTTTATCTTAAATAATACGGATTCTTTGTCAAGGCAAGTAGGTGCTCTTAAGTAATGAACACCTACTTAATATTAAGTAAGATTCTATTATTTATCCTTTTCCCAAGCTTTTCTTACATCGTCGATGTCGATGCCGAGCATTCGCATGTTGCGGAATAACTCAGGGAGTGTCTGCTCCATGAATTCTCTTCGCCTGGCAGCCATGATTTTCTGTTTGGCGCCGGGCATAACGAAATACCCTAAGCCGCGCTTGTTGTAGATAATCTCATCGCGTGCCAGTTGGTCGTAGCACTTCATGGCTGTGTTAGTATTCACCTGCAGCAGCACCGCATACTCACGGACGCTGGGAATACGCCCATCATCTTGGTATGTGCCAGAGATAATCTCGTCGCAGAGACGGTCGGCCATCTGGATATATATAGCTTTGTCGTTGCTGAATGTCATACGTTAGTCCATTTTGAGGTGATAATCTGAAAGCGTTTGAAAATTTTGTAACTCCACCAGAAGTTGAATATGGCTGCCACAATAAATATGAGGATAAGTGGGTAAACTATTGCGCTTATGATGGTGGTGGGATTGGAGCCATTAGGGATAAAGAAGGAAGCACGGGGTATGAAAACCGCTACGATGATGAACAATGCGATGATTGCCCCTGTGACGATGAAGAAGGCATGACGGCGGAACCATGTGCCCCCCAGTATATACAATGAGCAGATCCAAAGCAAGACGGAACTATCCATCATCCATGCTACGAATTTATTCCAGGAGGAGAACCGTGGCAAAAACAGCATGTTCTCTTTGAAAAGGTATGGCACAGCACTTTGCCATTCGCCACCAGTCATTCCAAAAATAAACATGCGTAGTGTGTCACCTAATATAAGGGCCAAAAGCACACAAAGGGGGAAAACGATGAGTACAAATAGTAATGATGCTAAATAACGCTCTGCATTTGTGGCAGGCAGGGTGAGGTAGGCAATGCGTTTCTGCTTGGTTTTGAGTCTAGCGAAAATCCTACTATATCCTAAATGTATTACAATGATTGCTATGAAGATACAAAAGCCTATTACGCCATAAAGGGCTGCGGTCTGGTAATCTATTCCCTCTTGTTGAATGTTTTTGACATCTTGAGGCACTTGTTGCATCGACCATATCAGAAACGAGTCGATCATCATGAATCCCAAAGTCAGTCCCAACAACCATAATAGCAACCTGTTGCTGTTTTCGCAGAACAACCATTTGAAAGTTTGCCCGAATCTTTTTATATTGAATTTTTCCATTTTTTTTCTTTCTTTTTATTTGAAGATTAAGATTAGAGCGAATGTCGTCATTTCGTCACTTATCTTGGTAATTTCACTTTACAACCTGCATGATTTCGTCATTTTTCTTGGTAATTTCACCTTATAACCTGCATGATTTCGTCACTTATCTTGGTAATCTCACCTTATAACCTGCAAGCGAAGCGACCTTATAACCTCATAACCTCATAACCTCATAACCTCATAACCTTAAATATTGATAAACCTGCCAATAATCTGTCTGCGGCAGAAAAGTTTGTATGAGAGCCAGAAATTCAATACACCGACTGCCAGAAAACCGATGATGTAGGGCACTGGATGCTGGTTGCATGAACTGATAAGGATACGTCCTGGATGATGTGCCAACACTGGGATAATCTTACCCATGACAATAAACAGCAGCAGCAGAAACAGCGAAGTGAAAGCCCAGTTGTATTTCACGTTGCGGAAGATGTTGCCACCCAATAGATAGATCGTATGAATCCAGAACAAGAGGAGTGTTACAAATAGTATTGTGCCATCAGGAAGGTCGAAAGGACCTGAGACACCTTTCCACAGTTCAATGAAAACAAAAAACAATGGCTCACGATGGATAATCATCCCCACAAGATATTGCAATACATCAGCAATCAGGAGGCTCACGATGGTCATTGCCAGTAGAATTATTGTGGGAAGGATGTAGCGTACGAGAAATTTCTCGATGTTGCTAGCAGGTATAAGGAACATCTCGCGTATTCCCTCCTTGTATTTGTGAAATGACTGAAACATATATGACCCGGCAAATACAACGGTGGCTATTGGCATAGCCACGTAAATGCCTATTGCAATAAAGGGGTTTCCATTTTTGTCTAATAAGTAATCGATGTTCAATAATTGCAAACAAATGGCTGTCGCGGCTAAATACATGGTCATGCTCATGCGATAATAAGGCTTGTCAACCGCAAGTGTCCATTTTGCGAAGTGCAACATTCTGTGTAGATTGATCATATGACTCAATGATTTAATGGTTGTCGAAGTGGATTTTGTTCATAGTGACTGCATTGAAGAGCAGCTCCAGATTGAGTGGTGTTTCATTCATGTCTTCCTGTCGCTGGCAGATGACGGCATTTCCTTGCACAGAAGGTTCGCTATAGAGCACATCGTCGCTGTTAGAACCTGGCGCACGGTATTCAAAACTATAGCGGTCGCAGATGTCGCCAACAGAGGCATCGAGGAGCAACTGGCTTTGGCTTAGGATGAGGATGTGGTCGAGCAATGATTCCACATCGTGTACCTGATGGGTGGAGATGATGAGAGTGCGTTCGTCGGTCATGTTGTTGGCCACAACACGGCGGAACTGCATCTTCGAGGGAATATCAAGCCCGTTGGTCGGCTCATCCATGAGTAGCAGACGGGTGCCGGAGGCTAATGCAAAACTCATGAATACTTTTTTCTTCTGACCCATCGAGAGTGATTGTAATTTCATGGATGTAGGCATCTCAAAATCTTTCAGACAGTTCTCCAGAACTTCTTGGCTGAAATGAGGGTAGAAGGGTTTGTAAATCTTTACGTATTGTTCGAGTGACATCGGTGGCATGTCAAATTCTTCGGGAACAATGAATAGTTCTTCTAATACCTCAGGACGACGGGCTGAGGATAGTATACCATCGATGGATACGGTGCCACGGGATGGGTGTAGCAGACCGGCAATCAGGTAGAGTAGGGTACTTTTTCCTGTACCATTCTTGCCTAAAAGACCGTAAATGTTGTTCTCACTCAGTTGCAGGCTGAAATCATGGAAAACTAGTTCTTTTTGACCTGCATATTTGAAATCTATGTTGTTGACGGATATCATGATTGAAATTTTTTTAATTAACTTCAGCCTCAACCCTTCTCCGGGGAGAAGGGTGTGGTGAGGTCTGGAGTTTTGTGAGTTTTATGATGATTGTAATTATGGCCTTGTATGTGAGAGTCAAGGTTGTTTTATTGTTTCTCAGCTAAGAGACGTCCTGCCATTGGGTCAATCACAGTGAGGTGTTCTACGGTGTTGAATTTGCCTTGGTGGTTGGGCTGGAGATAGTTCACTGACAGCACTTGGTTGCTTTCCATCTGGTAGAAAACTTTCTCTGTAGCTTTCCAACCTTTCTTGCTCCATACACTGTGAGAAACTTCATAGCCATTGTCGGTATAGGTCATTTCCAGGCGAGTGGATGGCTTGTACTGCTGATTCCACTTGTCCCAACGGTTGACAGTCTTTTCAATAAGACGACCTTCGGCGTCATACTTGAAATCGTAGGAGAATTTTGGGGTGAGGCCAGTGTCGCTGCTGTCGTAAACATACATGGTTGTAACGATACCGTTCACAATGTCGGCGTTGTAGAAATACTCACTGTTGACATTTTCAAGAGAGGTCATGTACATGCTCAAAACGGTGCAGATGGTGATAATAGTATTCATAATTGTATGGTTTAAATTGTTATTAATATTTTAGTGTTTTAGTGTACTACTTTAATAGTACACTGCAAAGGTATGTTGATTAGGAATACCCTCCAAATTTTTCGGCACTTTTTTTTCGATTTTGCCCGATTTTTAACACTTGTTTGCATTTTATGGGCATGAAATTCGTTTTTTTCTCATTTTTCGTTCCATATTTCGTCAATTCATGGATATTTGCTATCTTTGTCATCAGATTTCCCATCAAAAACCTATAGTCATGAAACGTTTCCTTACATTCTTCTTATTTACCTTATTATATATAAATGTTAGCGCAACCATCGCCTACGATGTGCGAGTCTATGGTGCACGTGGTGATGGCAAAACCCTCGACAGTCCAGCCATCAATGCCGCTATTGATGCTTGTGCCGGCGAGGGTGGGGGAACGGTAGTTTTGCCTGCCGGAAATTATCTCTGTGGTAGCATACATCTCAAAAGCAATATCGAACTACATCTCACACCAGGTGCTACCATCATTGCCACCGACCAACAAGGGGCGTATGACGAGTCGGAGGTGTTTGGTGGTCCCGAGTATCAGGATGGTGGACACACTTATTTCCATAATTCGCTGATATGGGCAGAGGGACAAACCAATGTGTCGATTACCGGACGTGGTACAATCGATGGGCGCGGACTCACCCGACACGACACAGAGACCGCGGGCAATGTGCAAGGAGGAAGCATTGGCATGGGTGACAAGAGTATCGCTCTGAAACTGTGTCGCAATGTGCTCATTCGCGACATTACTATTTATCGTGGTGGCCATTTTGCCATCATTATCACAGGGTGCGACTATGCCACTATTGATAATGTACAGATAGATACCAATCGTGATGGTATCGATATCGATTGTTGCCGATTCGTAACGGTAAGCAACTGCAAGGTAAACACACCCCATGACGATGCATTGGTGCTAAAAAGCTCGTATGCACTTAAGAAACCCGTCATTACCGAGAATGTTCTCATCAGCAACTGCATCGTGACAGGCTATCAGTTGGGAACCGCTCTCGACGGTACGTATGTACCCGAAAAAGTGAACTGGGTGTGTGGGCGTATTAAATTAGGTACTGAGAGTAATGGAGGATTCCGCAACATTACTATCACGGGCTGCAACTGTTTCTATAGCAGTGGACTCGCCTTTGAGGTGGTGGATCAGGGAAAGATGGAAAATATCGTGGTGAGCAATATTTCCATGAGCCATGTTCACCATTATCCCATCTATATTACCACAGGATGCCGCAATAGGGGACCAAAGGAGCGGCAGGACGTTTCTTCGGCACGCGACATTCAAATCAATAACCTCATTGCCGATGATTGCGATTCGTTATCGGGTATTTTGATTACGGGTATGCAAGGAACACCCATTGAGAATATACGACTGTCAAACATCCAGATACGTTACCGGGGTGGCGTTTCACATGGTGTGCCTACCGAATATCCCGAACTGGGCACGAAATACCCTGAGCCAGGCAAATTTTTGGGGTTATGTCCGGCATACGGGCTCTTTGCACGTCATGTGCGTGGTCTCCAACTGCAAAATGTAACATTTCTACTTGACCAACCCGATGTCCGCCCCGCCATTATCACAGACGATGTGGAAGGGATGAAAATGGAGAATGTAGAAAAATAATAATTCGTTTTGTATTTTACTCGGTTTAGATTAACTTTGCAGCCGAAATTTAAATTTTGTTTATGATGAGAAAATTATACATTTGTGGACTAATAGCAGTGCTGTCGGTTTTTGCTTTAGGAGCCAATGCTCAGAGAGCAGGGTTTTATAGAATGAAAAACGTGGCAACAGAGCATATCGCCAATCTTGGAGGACATACACATTTTGCACCGAATGTTACCATTGAAGAGGCATATACCATGCCGGGAACAGTGGCTGATGTGGATTTCGGTGATGAGACTCTATCACGGCTCGTTGTTCAGAATGTGGATGCCATCAATACTGTCATTCCTGCCATGAAGGAAATGGTGGTAGAGATAATCGACGAGGATCGTTTTGTGGCATTGAAAGACACGATGATTCTTTATGTGGCCTCGTATATGTCGGCAGATTTAGCCGATCTAACGATTCCACTCATCCAGAATTTCACTTATAATAATTTCCTTGACTATGTGGCTAATGCCGATGCCAATCTCTACTATCAGGATGCTGGCGATGGCAAATACTACCTCTGGGTCAACACCCCAAAATTCCCGCTCAATGCAGGCATCCTCACCAATTATCTCACTAGCGTGGCCAATGGCTATCTCGACAGGCTCAGATATCGAATAGAGTCGTTGATGGATTTGTACTTGATAGGCAGGGATTACTTGAAACCTGTGGCATATAGTCTGGCAAACGCTCTTTATTTCAATGACAAATTATATCTCATCGAACAGAACGACAAGACATACGGCGCACAGTTTGGCTTTGCCAATACCAAAAATGTTGCAGAGAAGGGAGAGGCTGCCCTTTGGGGACTCATGCCCGTCAATGAGGAGGACTATCTGGGTGTAGAGGGACAAGTGCTTGACAACGATGGCAATTGGTATACTTCCGTTGCATACGGATTCCCCGTGCAACTGGCTGAGGGGATGAAAGCCTCATATTTGGCAGATGTGGATGCTGCCAATTCCGAGGTGAAGCAGATTGCAATTGAGGGAAATGTGATACCTGCCATGATGCCGGTTATCCTGAAGTTGAACGGTCCTACAGCGGCTGAAAACAAATTGATGCCTATCCACACAGATGATGCCTCTTTTGATGACAACGCGCTCAAATGTGCTACCGACTCGTTGGGGCTGCTTTTGGGGTTCAGTCTCGATGCCCCTGACACACGGTACTATGTTCTTGGAAATGTGGACGGAAATGCCTGTATGGTGGAAACCACACAGACCTATTTCGACGCCAACACACCCTACTATTTCCTCACAGACGCCAAAAAGGTTAGAGAAAAGAACGGCTACCTGAAATTTGTCAACGATATTGATGGTATTGCTGCCGTGAAAGATAATAATATGGGCGAAGATGCCATCTACGACCTGCAAGGTCGTCGGGTGCTAAATCCCACACGAGGATTGTATATCGTCAATGGAAGGAAAGTGGTTAGGTTTTAAGGTTTTGAGGTCGCTTCGCTTGCAGGTTAAGAGGTGAAATATGATTATGAGGTTATGAGGTTGTATGGTCGCTTCGCTTGCAGGTTAAGAGGTGAGATATGATTATGAGGTTATGAAAAACTTCGCATATGTCCCTTTAACTACCCTTTAACTACCCTTTAACTACCCTTTAACTACCCTTTAACTACCCTTTAACTACTCTTTAACTACCTTTTAACTACTCTTCAATCTTCAATATTAATAACCTGCCCATCGTAAGCCAACTGCACATCATCAGGAAGCAGTTGGTTTACTTCTTTATGAAGTCCCACATGATGGCAAGTATGGATGATGTAGGTTTGTTTGGCACCTAATTGCCGTGCAAACCTGATGGCATCATCCATCAACTGATGGGAATAATGTTCTTTTGTGAACCTCAGCGCATTGACTACTAAGGTGGTAACGCCTTTCAAATATGGAAGTTCAGAGGGATTGATGGTCTTCATGTCAGTTATGTAGGCCAATGGTCCAAAACGATAGCCGAGAATGGGCATTTTGCCATGCATTACCTCTATGGGTATGATGTCGATGTCGCCGATGGTTAGTTTCTTATGTGGCTTAATTGCATGAAGCGAGAGCAATGGCACCCCAGGATAGAGATTTTCTCCAAAACAATAGGGCATGGTGACTTTTAATGCATCGACGGTAGCCTGATTGGCATAGATATTGACTGGCCCGAATACGCAGAACGGACGGAAATCATCGATGCCCGCCACATGATCATAATGAATGTGGGTAATCAACACCCCGTCGATGGGTTTAAAGTCGAAGGGCATGATTTGCTGTCGGAAATCAGGGCCACAGTCTATCAGCACGCGTGTAGTCTCTGTTTCTATCAATGCTGAGCACCGTAGTCGCTTGTCATGAGGGTCGGTGCTATCGCATACAGCACAATGGCATCCCACGCTGGGAACGCCCCCCGATGTGCCTGTGCCAAGAAATGTCAATTTCATATCACACAACGTTAACTTCTGGATAAATCGTTATCCCGAATTTTTGATACACCTCTTCGCGTATCTTTTCACACAATGCCAGAACTTCAGCACCTGTAGCGCCACTCTTGTTCACCAGGACAAGGGCTTGGCGATGGTGCACAGCGGCATTGCCGAGTGAGCGGCCTTTCCATCCACATTGCTCTATCATCCATCCAGCGGGAATTTTCTCATGTTCTTCGTCGATGGTATAATGTGGCATGTTGGGATAGAGAGCAGCCAATTGAAGATATTTTTCTCGTTCCACTACGGGATTTACGAAGAAACTGCCGGCATTACCTAAAACCTGAGGGTCGGGTAGCTTTTCCCTTCTCACATTGATAACTGTTTGTCGCAGTTGTGCAGCTGTAGGGTTATCAATGCCTTGGGCTTGTAATTGTTGCCGCAGATTGCCGTAATCGAGGTTGGGCTGGAATATCTTAGATAGACGGTAGGTGACGCTGGTGATAAAAAAGCAGTTTTTCCAGTCACGCTTAAATCTGCTGCTGCGGTAGCCATAATCACAATCCTTGTTAAGGATAACATGCTGTTTTCCATTGGTGGTATCCACAGCTTCTATGGAGACAATTAGGTCTTTGACCTCGGCACCGTATGCACCGATATTCTGTACGGCAGATGCGCCTACATCACCAGGTATTAATGAAAGGTTCTCTGCGCCATACCAATTGTTTTTCACGCAGAGGTCCACCACGTCATCCCACTGCTCGCCTGAGCCACAGCGCAACAATATGGTGTCGCCATCTTCGATAGCATCCATACCCAGGATGGCCGAGCGAACTACTGTGCCGTGATAGTCGCCAGTGAAAAGTAGATTGCTGCCTCCGCCGATAATCAGCAGACGGTCGCGCTCAGCCTGTGGCAATGAGGCAAAAAAAAGGCTTGCCTCCTCCTCGGACTCTATTTCGACGAATCTGTCACAGATAGCGGCGATGCCAAACGTGTTGTGCCGCGTAAGGTCAAAATGTTGGAAGTCTCTCATCAGTTTACTAATTTTATGAGTTTCCACTTGCCATCGATAATCTTAAACGTCATCTCTGACTCAAGACCGTTGGCGATGCCACGGAGCAACAGCAACTTCTCATTGCTGCGGGTGTATTTTTGACCGTAGATGATGTTGTAGAGATAGTCCTTGGGGAGGTCAACCGGCATAAAGTCGGGCCACTGGTCGGGAGTGAACACCCCCTCAATCATCCCATTGTATTCATCGTCGGGGTCGGGTAGGATAGCATTCACTTCGTTGTTCATGCTCTCAATTTGATAGAGGGAGTCTGCGGCAAATTGAGCATAAAAGTCCAAGAACGATTTGTTGGGATTCTGGTATGTGGAGTTGCGCAATATTTCTGTGAGCATCCACAGACCGTTCTCGCGGTCGAAGACATGCTGCTCTACACGTTTGTTTCTCAGGTCGATTTTCTCGATTACCACATGTCCTACAGTGGTGTCCTTTAGCAATTCCATTTGTTTCTCGCTGTCGAAAATCAATGTGTAGAACTCTTGTTCCATGAAAAATTTCTCGATTTTCCAGTCTTTCATCTCGATGGAATCTTCGCTGTCGCCATCTTTGACAGGCAGAGGAAACTTTACACGCTCATACTGCAATTTCTTGTTGGCGGTAAAATTGAAGAGAAAATCGTCAAACAATTCGTCGGCGGCCTTAGGCATCGGTGTGGCAGAAATCAGACTGTCTCTGTCGGAGTCGGGGATAGTATCGACAGGGATTTCCTCTACCACGGGAACGGTGTCCTTTTCAACAGTATTCTCGGGCACTACTTCGACCTCAGGCTTTTTGTCCTTACAGCCAATTGTACAGCATATCATCAGCACCGATATGCCAATCAAAAACATTGCTGTCTTTCTCATAAATCAATGTTAGACGCCTTCTTTGTTTGATATTCAATGCAAAATTACAATTTTATTTGAACATACATCGTAAAATTCGGGAAAATGATGTAATTTTGCACCATCAATGTGTGAAAAAAACAAAAAAGAGATGTTAGTTGAGAAAATTGAACAACTTTTGGAAGAAGTGAAGGGCCTTCAGGCGGGCACTATCGAGGAGCTCGAAACCCTTCGTGTGAAATATCTGAGCAAGAAAGGTGAGATTGCTGCACTGATGAACGACTTTCGCAGTGTTGCTGCCGACCAGAAGAAGGTTGTTGGCATGAAAATCAATGAGCTAAAGCAGACAGCTCTGGAGCGTATCAACTCGATACGCGAAGAGTTGCAGCAAGCCAATGTCAGCACTGATGAATTGGACCTGAGCCGCACGGCTTATCCCATCAACTTGGGCACTCGCCATCCCATATCCATCGTCACCAACGAGATTATCGACATATTCTCGCGTATGGGTTTCACACTTGCCGATGGTCCCGAGGTAGAGGATGACTTACATGTGTTTACCAAGATGAATTTCGCCGCTGATCATCCTGCCCGTGATATGCAAGACACATTCTTCGTGGAGACCAATCCCGACGATGTGGCAAAGAATATCATCCTGCGCAGCCACACCAGTTCGGTGCAGGCTCGTGTGATGGAGACCACTCAGCCGCCTATCCGCGTGATTTGCCCGGGACGTGTTTATCGCAATGAGGCCATTACGGCACGCGCTCACTGCTTCTTCCACCAGATAGAAGGACTCTATATTGATAAGAATGTGTCGTTCACCGACCTCAAACAAGTGCTGCTTACTTTTGCACAGGAGTTGTTCGGTGCTGACACCAAGATACGTCTTCGTCCCAGTTTCTTCCCCTTCACAGAACCAAGTGCCGAGATGGATATTTCATGTCATATCTGTGGTGGCACAGGCTGTGGCTTCTGCAAACACACAGGATGGGTGGAGATTTTGGGTTGCGGCATGGTGGACCCCAATGTGCTCGACCTTTGTGGTATCGATAGCAAAGTGTATAGCGGTTATGCCTTCGGTGTGGGAGTGGAGCGCATCACCAACCTGAAATATCGTGTGAGCGACCTTCGAATGTTCTCCGAGAACGACATCCGCTTCCTCCACGAGTTTGAGGCTGCAAATTAATATTTTAAAATAATAAATTACTCAACTTTCGCAAGTAAGGAGAGATTAGGCGGGTAAAAGGTTTTAAAGGTATAGATTGCGTCATTATCTCACAAAATGGCTGTAAAAATGAGCATACGTCCCTTTAACTACTCTTTAACTATCTTTTAACTACCCTTTAACTACCCTTTAACTACTGCAAATTGAGCGAATGCGAAACTTGAATAAATTACAAAGACACAAAGGCACAGAGTTTTCCCCTCTGTGTCTTTGTGCTTATTTTAAGTAGGTTTATAGAGAGATAGAGATATAATTTTGTGAATGAAGTTTAAAAAAATAACCACTTTTTCCATTGATTATCAGTTTTTTTCGTTAATTTTGCCACGGAAATGTTTGTCCAATACTTCCCATACCCTTTTTGCATGAAAAAATACGTCTATAGGCTTTTGATGGTGGTAGTTGCTGCTATGATTGTATCGATAGCGGTGGCCAATCCTATCACTGTAGATGAGGCAAAGAGCAATGTGGCGTCTTTTCTACAAAAAAAAGGCATGAAGAAAGCCTGGGGAAACAAATCGCTTGCACTTGCTTTTACTATCAGCCGCATGGATGCAGACAATGAGGAGGAAAGCCCCGTCGTCTATGCATTCCGTATGGATGGCGAGAGATGTGGCTTTATCGCATCGGCCGACGATGTGGCTGAACCTATCTTGGGGTATTATGAAGATGGTGAGACCGACTTCGACCAGATGCCATCTAATATGAAGGCGTGGCTTAATGGTTATGCCGATGAGATAGCATGGGCGAGAAAAAACGGATTTTCCGGAGACGGCACCATCAGAACTATCGATGGAAAAAGAGACATACCATTTATGATTCCTACACAGTGGGACCAAGGCGACCCCTATTGGCTGCAGTGCAGGTTCAATAATAAATACTGCTATGCCGGATGCCTTGCCACAGCCATGGCACAGGTAATGTATTATTGGGCGGTCGTGGGAAAAGACGGAGAAACCTTCCGACATGGCTCTACAGCCATTGATGGCTATGTCACAGAGAGCGAATTATACAATATCCCTGCTTTGCCTGCCGTGGATGCCTTCGACTGGGATGCCATGACCACAGGGACACCAACTACTACTGAGGCAAAAAATGCTGTCGCACAGTTGTTAAGGTATTGTGGACAGTCAACGAAGATGGACTATAGCAGATACGGTTCCGGGGCTTACTCCGAGGAAATACCGTATGCCATCGTCAATTACTTCGGCTATGACAGTGGTGTGGGTTTTGTCTATCGCGACAGTGTGTCGGCACAGGAATGGGAGGATATCATCTATCATGAGTTGGCAGAGGGAAGACCTATCTGTGTTTGTGGACTGAATGCAGCTGCAACTTCTGGCCATGAGTTTGTTTGTGACGGTTATCAGGTCGCTACCAACAAATACCATTTCAACTGGGGATGGAGCGGTTCGTGCGATGGCTATTTCGCATTGACGGCATTGACGCCCAAAAGAGTGAATGGAAAGCTTGTAGAGTACAATTACAACCAAGACATCGTGATTGGCTTCCAGCCACCCAAAGCTGAAAACGGTGATACTATCGTCGATGTATCTGAGGTGACTTTTGTTGCCAATGAAGATTTAGGTACCTATGCAAGTGCCAGTGAATATCCTGACCAGGTGAATAAAAACGGCATCACCATAGCCGTTTCGCCCAAAGGGTCGTTTGGCAACGGTAAGCAATATCGTATCTATCAGGGCGGTTCATTCACTGTGTCATCCACTATCGGCAATATAGCCAAAATAGAGGTGATCTGTGAAAATGAGGATACGAAGAAATATGGACCCGGACATCTGCAGAACCCCACTTCTGGTGTATATACCTACGATGGCTATGTGGGTACTTGGACAGGAGATACCACTGAGGTTTCTTTTGGTGCTTGCACATCACAAGTGAGAATTCTATGGCTCACAATTTTCTTGAAAGATAACGCAGAGCCAATACAGGAAGACCCAGTGCCGACAGTGGAAAACAAGAATACAGTGACTCTTTTCTTAGCTACGGATGATTTGGGTATGCAGCCGGCTTCCAGCTTCTATTCCGATGAGATAACCAAGGATGGTGTGACTATCGCGGTGTCGCCAATGGGTTCGTTTGGAAACGGTCAAACCTATCGTGTCTATCAGGGGAGTAACCTCACTGTCTCGACCGATGTAGGAAACATAGTCAAAGTGGTGGTTACCTGTATTGAGCCTGGTACAGGGAAGTATGGACCGGGATGTTTGGAATCGCCTACAGCGGGTGTTTACACTTATGACGAAAACATTGGTATATGGACTGGTTATGCTAATAGTTTCTCACTGTCTGCCAACCGTCAGGTGAGGATGACACAAATTGATGTCATCGTCAGTCATACATCCCCCAAAATCGGTGATGTGGATATAGACGGTAGAATTTCCATTTCCGACGTGATGATGACAATCAATTATGTCTTGGGAAAACATCCTTCGGGATTTTCCTTGGAAAATGCTGATGCCAACAACGACAATGTGGTCAATATCTCCGATGTCATGTCCATCGCCAATTTCATTGTCTCCTCCCAGGAAAATCAAGAATAATTTTATTCTTTCAACTCGTGACAATTTTCAGTTCTTTCGTTATCCTGCACCACTTTGCCGTGATGTAGGATTGCTCTTTGCCAATGGCTTCTTCAAAAGTGCCCGATTTGATAGTGAGGATTTTTCCATACTTATTACTCGCCAGTGAACTTACCCACAAAGAGAATCACCCCTGAGGAGGCTTCGCGGATGGCATAGACGAAGGGATGGTTGGCATGGAATGTAGCTTTAGAGGGTTTCTCTGGATTTGCTGAGTTTACCATCGCACCAGCCACAGTCACGGCGGCAGCCTCAGAGCCCTCCTCATTTACCTTGATTTTGGCTTTCTGGCGCATCATGTTGATATAGATAGAATTGTCACACATATTAGGGATTTCTGCAAGATTGGGGTCGAAAGCCAAATGGATTCCCATCTGCTCTAACAAACCGATGAGTCCATCCTGCAAATTGTCGGTGTCGGAGGAAGTCTCGTAACTCGGCAACTTTAAGTCCACCTCATAGGCACGGTACCTATTGTTCGATTCGTTGAAGCCAACACTAACCAGTTGATTGACAATGTCATCGGTAGTTTTACCCTCCTCCGGCAGCATTACCGTCATACTCCAATAGCCGTTGCTGTATGGCATGTTGATGGCTGAATAGGTGTCATTCTCCATATAATTGATAAGCACAGTCTGGTGCATCATCGGCAGTTTGGTGTTGCCTTTTTCAGTTGTAAACGTCTCCATTTTGGTGTTTTTGGGGTCAAATTTTGATGCCCAGTCAGCCTTGAAGTAGATGGCATTCAGTAAATACGACATCATATTGGGGTTTACCGAATCCAAGATAGTGGGAATCATCCCATTGGTCTTGTCATTACACCAGCCATTGATATGGCTGAGGGTCTTCGACGAGGAGAAGTCGAGTGCCTCAGCTTCGGCGTCGTAATATTCCTTCATGTCTTTCTGGAATAGCTCTTTTAATTTGTAGTTTTTGTTCAGGAAGATAGCATTGGCAATGTTCAACGTCACATCTTTATCTACCTTAGGGAGATTGTCTATCAAGTTCTTACAGTATTCATTTACGGCCTGAATACCACCCGTATGGAAGCCCAAGGTCTGCTCCAACTCCTGTTCGGTCTGTCCCGTTGCGGCATCATTCACCATACTCAACACGTAGGTGATGCTCAGTGGAGAGTAAATAAAACTCTTGCTGCTACGGTCTGTCTGGCTGACCATCTTCAAGAAATTAAGCGTAAAAGCATTATTGTCGTTGACAAACACTTTCTGTTCCTTTGTCAACTGGATTGGCTGAGGATCTGACACCATGTTTACAACTATTTTTGTCGTATCAATATCTTCATCGACTTCCGATGAGGAGCACGACAACATCATACAACTTGCAGTCATTACTGTCAATAGCGATATAAGAACCTTCTTCATATTATTTTTGTTTTTGTTTTTTCTTTAATAATACAGAATAAGGGGAAATCTTGTATCGGAAAATGTTAAAAATGTCAAACTGGTCACAACGATAATTCCAATTCTCTTATGATCCCTCTCCTTGGTGTGTTGATACATTCATGTTCGAAGTCGTTAGTATTCTCCATGTTCTTCACCTTTATTAGCGTCACCTTGCCGTCTTAGTGTTCTTCTCACTGACAAGCTGACGCTCGTCGAAAGTAGCGTATTTCAGCTCGATGAATCTTGTGTGATGCCATTCTTATCGGACAATATGACGATGACATACTTTCCCGAGGCCTGCATCAGACGCTCAGCAAACAACATCACGTTGTCCCCATAGATTGGCTATACATTCTATAACCACCATAAATACTAATTGTTATGATTGTGTATTCACTTGTGAAAGTTAAGAAAAGACCATTTCAAAGCCCATAATCGGGATTTGAAATGGTCTTATTTGATGATTTAGTTATAAACTAAACGCTTCTCAGTGAACTTTCGGATTTTGACATGCCCTCACTCAACTTAAGCTCCAGTCTCGTTAGGTAACGTATAACCTCACAACCTAAGAAGTTGAGGACTTCCGACTGCTTGCTGATGAGCTATGCGAATAAACTTCAAT
>OMXV01000088.1 GCA_900315075.1 uncultured Prevotellaceae bacterium
ATGGTAACAGCCTTCGACGTGAAGCATGGCAAGCCTGCACCAGAGCCTTATCTGAAAGGGATGGAGAAATGTGGCATCAACCCTTGGGAGGCAATCGTTGTCGAAAATGCCCCATTGGGTGTAAGAGCTGCCGTTGCAGCCCATTGCTTTACCATCGCTGTCAACACGGGCCCATTACCTGACGAGATGCTCGCCGATGAAGGTGCAAACCTTATCTTCCCCCGCATGACAGCACTCTGCGAGGAATGGCAAAACATCATGAAAGGCTTTAAAGGGGAGGAATAACTTAGATCTCGTCCTCGTCCAGTGAATCGGCTTTCTCAACGTTATTGGTATCCATCTGTACATCACGTTTAATGACCAGATTGCCCATTCGCGACAAACGGATGACCATAGGAATGTATTCATCGGTCTGCGGATGACCCACACTGGCTGCAAATACCAACCAGTCACCATCAACCTTGTCAAACACCAGACCTTCAAAAAGTCCCGTTTTACGGAAATCGTCATCCAAATAGGAATTCAAGTCTTTTTTGGTAAACGAGCGAGAAAAAAATACCGAACCGTCCGAACGTGAGACAGCAACGGTAAAGATATTGTCTACGTACTTCTGTCCATTCTCATCCTTCACCATAGACAGCGAATCTGCAGGACGACGATTGATGGCCACATGATAGGTCTTGCCAATCCATTCCACATCACGATCGTCGGTATATTCCTGCATGGAAATAGGAGCCTTTGGCTTCACTTTTTCCACCTTAGGTGCTATGATATCCTCACTTTTTTTCTTACCTCCACAGGCTGCCAATAATATTTGCTGACAAAAGTACGAAAAAACCTTGAAACAAACAAGAAATTAGGGCAAAAATGAAACGCCCCGTCATCCGACGAGACGTTCAAAAAAGATAAGCACGCTTGCTTTTTTTAAAAAACACTATGTTAACCTAAATCACTATGATGTTTAACTTATTAATATGTTGAGAATTGTGTTGGTTTCTCTCTTCTTGTCAATTTGACGTAAAAGAAAGGTAAAAGTTTAAAGGAATAACAAAAAAAAATTAGTTTTGCATACATTTTGGTATTTTATTAGTATCTTTGTAGGCAATAATTCAATATAATGAAACTATTTCTATACTTTTTCCTCTTGATAGCGGCCATTAGCGTTACAGCATCCTGCAGTAGCGAGCAGGCCGAGAATACGGAGGCTGTGGTAACAGACACCGTTCCCTCATTGGTCATGCAGATTCAGAAAACTTCCAGGCTCTATACCACCGAGTATCATATCCATAAGATAGTAACCCACGACGATGTAGTGAGACTGAAAGGCAACTTCCTCAGCAAGGACTTCGATGTGGAACTGCCTCTGGGTGAAAGAAAGATAGCCATTCCCATGGATGCCACCTTAAAGGCTTATATTGACTTTGCGGATTTCTCAGAAAAGAATATCGAGCGACACGGGGATAACATCACCATCCTGTTGCCCGACCCGAAAATCACGCTGACCAGTTCGAAGATTAACCAGAAGGAGATAAAGGAATATGTAGGACTGACCCGCTCGCACTTTACCGACAAGGAACTGACCAACTATGAGCAACAAGGCAGAAAAGCCATTCTGAATAATATTCCGAACATGGGACTCATCCAGGCCGCCCAAGAGAATGCGGCAAGGGTACTTGTTCCCATGATAACCCAAATGGGCTATCAAGAGGAGAACATCACGATAGCCTTCCGCAAGAACCTCAGCATCCAGCAATTGATTAACTCAAGTATTGAAAAGCAATGAATCGGACCGTCAAATATAGTCAGTATCTCTTCGTAGCCATTGTCGCACTTTGCCTAGTCATCTGGCTGACAGTATCGTTTAAGAAGACCGAGGTCAGCGTGGACGTAGACCAGAAGATTAATGTGACACCCGAACAGATAGAGAGTATCAAGGCCATTGGCGAATGGGAGTTTCTGTCGATTGCCGACGAAGAGATGGTGGACACCATGCGCAAGGGCATCTTTTCCGACGACCACTTGGTGCGCATCTACTATGGTACCGTTCGTTTGGGTATCAACATGCACCAAGTAGAACCCGGATGGATCAACACATCGGGCGACAGCATCGAGGTGACTCTACCAAAGATTGGACTGCTGGACCGCGACTTCATTGACGAGGCACGCACCCAGAGTTTCCATGAAAGTGGGCGCTGGAAGGCTGCAGACCGAGAAGCCATGTACCGTAAGGCTTACAAGAAGATGCTGAAGCGCTGTGTGACACCTGAGAACATCAAGAGCGCCAAGCATAATGGAGAGGAACAATTCCGTCAAATCATGAAGTCGATGGGTTATGAGCACATCGCTATCAAATGGAAAGAATAATCATATAAAAACAGCACAAGAATGGAACTAATAAACAATTTTTTCCGCGATTTCAGCAATCTGCTATGGGGATGGCCTATGATTATCCTCCTGTTAGGTACACACATATACCTGACCATTATTTTACGATTCCCACAACGTAAGATCTTCACCGCCATCTACCTGTCCTTCAAAAAAGACCCTGACGGACAAGGTGACGTGTCGCAATTTGCTTCTTTGGCCACCGCACTGGCTGCAACCATAGGAACAGGTAACATCATTGGTGTGGCTACTGCCGTCACACTGGGCGGTCCGGGTGCCGTGCTGTGGTGTTGGCTGACAGGTGTGTTCGGCATTTCCACCAAGTATGCAGAAGGTCTTCTGGCCGTCAAATATCGTGAAGTAACCCCACAAGGCAAGATGATAGGCGGACCGATGTTTGCACTTGAGAAGGGACTGGGTTTGCGGTGGCTGGCTATTTTATTTTGCATCTTCACCGCCTTGGCATCCTTGGGTATAGGTAGCACTGTACAAGCCAATGCCATTACCACACTGACCTTTGAGACTTATGGGATATCACCCTACATCGTTGGTTTCCTCATCTGCTTCTTCGTAGCCTGTGTCGTGTTAGGCGGTGTCAAAAGCATTGCAAAAGTGTGCAGCATGCTGGTGCCCATTATGGCAGTGTTCTACATTGGAGGGTGTATATATATAATATGTGAGATTAATGACTATATATGGCCCGCCATCAAACTCATCATAGAATCGGCATTCTCCCCAGAGGCCGCAGGTGGTGGTTTTGTGGGCAGTACCATGATAGCTGCAGCTCGTTTTGGTATCGCACGTGGCTTGTTCAGCAACGAGTCAGGACTCGGTTCCGCCCCCATCGTAGCTGCTGCTGCCCAGACGCGCAACCCCGTGCGCCAGGCTTTGGTTTCCTCCACTGGCACCTTTTGGGACACAGTGATCATCTGCGCCTTGACAGGTATCGTCATTGTGAGCAGTGTGCTAGCTTATCCCGACATTTCGTTTAACAACGGAACGATACTGACGCACGATGCTTTCTCCAAGATTCCTGTGGTTGGGCAACCCATCCTGGCCTTTGGCTTGATAACCTTTGCCTTCTCCACCATACTGGGATGGTGTTATTACGGAGAGCGTGCTGTAGAATACCTGAAAGGTCACAAATGGACATTACCCTATCGTATCATCTATATCGTAACCATCTTCATAGGTAGTATCGCACAATTGAGTGTCGTATGGAACTTTGCCGACTGTATGAATGCCCTGATGGCCATCCCCAACCTGATTTCCATCCTGGCACTTAGCGGGGTTATCATCCACGAGACACGCAAATATCTTTGGAGCAACCGTCTTGATGATAGAATGTAACTCAACTTTCGCAAGTTGAGTAAGGAGTTGAGAAGTAAGGAGGTAAGGAGTAAAGTGAGCGAATGCGAAACTTTAATATAATGATGTTTCTTTGAGGGGCAGAATGAGCAACATGCGCGTTCCCTTCACATACGATTCGTCATGTTCCAATGCTCCGCCTAACTTTCGGGCCAGTCGTTGACAAATGCTCAAGTCGAGCTCGGCCTCGTCTGCCATATCCTCCGGATCCTCAAACCACGAAAAAAGGTTATTCTTGCGATTCTCAGGAATACCACCGCCCGTGTCCTCCAC
Organism: uncultured Prevotellaceae bacterium; assembly: GCA_900315075.1. Lineage (GTDB taxonomy): Bacteria > Bacteroidota > Bacteroidia > Bacteroidales > Bacteroidaceae > Prevotella. The sequence goes on from OMXV01000088.1 coordinate 4,027, forward strand.
AAAGAAGGTTATCTGTCTGACATTCTCGGTGGTGTTACATCCCAGTGTTACAAATCCTTCCTCCGTAAAACGACAAGAGTTAAGAATCAGTTTGTTGATGATGACCTCTATGAGGTGACGGTCGCTTTTGACAAAGAACTCATCGCTCAACTCGCGCTTGAAGTTCAGTTTAACAGCCTGCCGATGGAAGATGCTGTGCATATTGGCTTCCAGGCAACGCACACAGAGTCCGTTAGGGCTGAACGTTTCTTCCTTGATTTGGTGACCAAAT
>OMXV01000041.1 GCA_900315075.1 uncultured Prevotellaceae bacterium
TACGCCATAGAGTTAGGAAATGACTTGTCATTTCATCTCAAATTCCTATAAATTCATCATAATGGAAAATTCTTTAATTCTCAAATTCGTGATAAAAAGAGTGGGAAAGTTCAGTATAATAACTACGTATCCCCCCATATCCCAATGGAACTAAAGCTACAAAGGCCCCTGGTTATATTCGACTTGGAGACCACGGGGCTTGACTTGGTGCGCGACCGCATCATCCAGATAGCCTACATCAAGATTTGCCCCGATGGCAGTGAAACACGTTGCAACTACCTTGTCAACCCTGGCATACCCATCCCTCCAGAGGTTGTTGCCATCACTTCCATCAGCAATGATGACGTGAAGGATAAGCCCTCGTTCAAAATGATTGCCCCCCGACTGGCAGAGGATTTCAAGGGTTGTGACTTTGCAGGTTTCAATTCCAACCATTTCGACATCCCCATGCTTGCCGAGGAGTTTTTGAGGGCTGGCACAGACTTCGATTTCTCCAAACACTTGATGATCGACGTTCAGACCATATTCCATAAGATGGAACGGCGGAATCTTGAAGCTGCCTACAAATTCTATTGTGGTCGAAAAATGAGCGACGATTTTCCTCCTCATCGTGCCGAAAACGACACCGAAGCCACTTATCGTGTTCTGAAAGGGCAATTAGACATGTACAGCAGTGAACGACAGGCTGAGAAAGAACGCCAGTTGCCCAATGACATGAATGAACTTGCCACATTCTCGAAAACCAACGACAATGTTGACTTCGCTGGCAGAATGGTGTGGAAACCTGTTATCGACGCAAACGGGAAAGAGGTTAAGGATTCTGATGGTAATGTTGTGAAACAAGAGGTTTTCAACTTTGGGAAATACAAAGGCATGGCCGTGAAAGATGTTCTTCGCCGAGACCCTGGCTATTACAGTTGGATTCTCAACGGCGATTTCACCTATAATACCAAGCAGGCACTCACCCGAATACGGCTGAAAGAATTTAATAGTTAGAAGTGTGACTACCTTTTATCCTCTCTTTAACTACCCTGTTTCAAAATAATAACGGAGATACAAGAAAAGTAAATTAATATTTAGCATCATGAAAGCATCGGAACAAACAGTACAGCAAATTGAGCGAGCCATCAGGAAGATTTCGCAGAAATTCCCTTTCGCAGAGGAGTCAAGCATTCTCACCGATATTCATCTTCGTGTTGTTCAGGAGAGTGGTGAGATTCTTGCCTACAACGATGACGATGAGGAAATAACTCGCTGTGTCATTGAAGAATGGATAGACAACAAGGATGATGATTTCTATGCCGAAATCACCCCTATCCTTCGTCAGGTAATCAAGAAAATGAGCAAAACTGTTGATAATCTCGGCATCATGAAACCTTATAGTTTTGTACTTGAGGATGACGAGAAAGAGAATATAGCTGAACTATACGTAGCCGATGACGATACCATCATCATCAATGGTGAACTGATGGAAGGTCTTGACCAAGACCTCGACTCCTTCTTTTCAGAATTGATGAAAGATGTGAATTAATGATTATTGAAGATTGAAAATTGAAGATTGAAGATTGAGGATTGAGGATAGACTTCTCCTTCTACAATTTCACCTTTTTCACTACTCCCGCGCTTTCGTTGCTCATCCGGTCGAGTGCCGTGACGACATATACGAAGCGCGTTTTTCCGTCTCTATAGGGCAACTTTAAGAATGTCTGCTGTGTCACAGCTACGATTTTAGAGGGATCGGCCAAGTTTACCTTTTCTTGTTCGTTGAAGCGGTAAACAACATATTTATAAGCCTCGTCATCCCATCCTTTTCCTTTCGGAGCAGTCCAGAAGAGCACATGATCATTGTCCATTTTTAGCATTTTCACCTTTTGTGGCTTTTTAGGTGCATCATCATCGATGAAAGGCATTTCAGGCTGTAGTGCAGGGTATTTCCAATACACCTGCCTCAAATTAGTTCCATAGTTACCGATATTATCAACTGCAGCCTTTGCATACCACAATACCGTACCATTGACATTAGGCATCTGTGCATGTAGTTTGTATTTAGCCCTCATCTGATTGATATTGGGATTATCAAGGTCAGGATTTTTAGCCGTTCTTTCGATATCCTCACCGATATAAAGCGGTCGGTTTGACGCGTGGCTATTCCACCATGTAATCAGCGTCTTATAGTCAGCGGCCTTGTGACCGATTTCCCAGTAGAGTTGTGGTACGCAATAATCTATCCACCCATTATTCACCCACAACAAGACATCAGCATAGAGGTCATCGAAATTCTGTGTTCCATGGGTATCGCTTCCATTGGGTGCGCTGGTTTTATTACGGTAAATACCAAACGGTGAAACGCCAAACTTCACCCATGGTTTACGTTTGTGTATGGTTTTTGAAAGTTGCTGTATGAAGACACTCACATTGTCACGTCTCCAGTCACTGATATTGGAAAAACCATTTCTATGCGCTGCAAAAGTCTTTTCATCATCAATTACTTGTCCTGCCGCAGGATAAGGATAGAAATAATCATCGATATGCAGTCCATCGATATCATATCTCTTCACGATATCATCTACTACAGCACATACATAATCGCGAGCCTCTGGAATACCAGGGTTGAGTATGAGCAATCCATCATAAGAGAACACCCAATCAGGATGCCTGACTGCTATATGATTTGACGCCAAATCCTTGGTAGTTTTTGTCCTTGCCCGATAGGGATTAATCCATGCGTGCAGTTCCATGCCACGGTTATGGCATTGCACAATCATCCACTGCAGTGGGTCCCAATAAGGTGCCGGGGCTGTTCCTTGTCTGGATGTAAGAAATCTGCTCCATGGTTCAATGTCGCTTTTGTAGAGAGCGTCGCATTCGGGTCTTACCTGAAAAATAATGGCATTGACACCATCCTTTTTCAATTCATCAAGTTGATACGAGAGTGTGTTTTGCATCTGTTCGGTTGACATACCAACGAATTGGCCGTTGACGCATTGAATCCATGCACCACGAAACTCCCTTTTGCTATTTGATGATAAAGACTCTACAGTTGTTGTTGACGCACACGATGAAAGAACTGCGACAATTACGGCAAGCCACAGCAGCTTTGTTTTTTCCATTTTCAATCAATTATTATTATGTTGACAAGTTGACTAACTGACAAGTTGATAGCTCCGCAAGGGATTATCATTGTTACTGTCGATGGGGTGTAAATATCTAATGGGCCACGAAATTACGTAAAAAAAACGAGACGAGCAAACTATTATACTATTTTTCACAATTATTCAAGTTTTTGAGGCTCCACTCGTCTTTCCATTCAATGACAGGCACACCATCAACAAAATCGATGGGCAGCCATATATAGCGAGCATCACTTGGATGGCGAGGTCTCCAGATATCCCCCATGAAGATGAAGCAATTGCCTACTTTTAGCACAAATGTGCTTTGACCTCCAAACGTTTTCCCCGCATTTGCACCAACACAAGGGTTGGGATGTTGTGTCCATGGTCCCCAGATACTTGGAGCAGAGAACATCCTCGCCTCATTGGGTTCCCATCCTGTACATCCACTGGTAATCATCCAATAGGTATTCTCATGTCGGAAGACAGCAGGAGCCTCATTCATCCCGCCTGGTGCCATTCGCGTATATCGCCCTGTATGTGCTGTATAATCATCGGTAAGTTCTGCAATATGTAGTGTCAGATTATCCTCTGATGAATAGATATGGTAGGCTCTTCCATCGGTATCTACATAAACAGTCTGGTCGCGTGCCATCTGTCCTGGTCCAAAATGGTTTCTGCCACTCTGATGGGCCACGAGGTCACGTTTCACAAATAGTCCCTGTCTGATAGCATTATACCATTCCGGTGTCCACCATTCGCGATAGTTCTGCTCATTAAGGGTATCCAGGTTTTCAATGTCTGCCTTTGACATTTCCAGAGGATAGCGTCCTGGGTTCACACGACCTGACCTCAGAAAGTGATAAGGTCCTGTAGGCTTTTCGCTTACCGCTACTCCATAACGCGCCTCGTTATAACCATGGTTTTTCAATTCGAGATGAAACCACATCACAAATTTACCCGTTTTGGGGCAGTAGACCACCTTAGGCCGCTCCAACACACATCCTTTTTCAAGGTCATGTCCCTTTTCGTCAACTACCGAGAGGGCAACCCCCTCATATTTCCAGTCTGTAAGATTATTTGAGGAATAGCAAGTCACACCCACGTATGCCGAACTGGTGGTATCGGCTTTATGTTCACCAAACCAATAGTATGTGCCATCATACTCCATTACTCCCCCACCATGGGCATTGATGTGTATGCCTCTATTGTCTTTCCATATTTTTCCGGGGTAGAACGTCCCTTGTGCATATACCATGGCATATGCCATTATCAACAATAAAAAGGTGATTTTTCTCATCATTATTATGTTTATGCAGATAATCGACTTACTTGTAAGGGCAAAATTAAGAAGATTTCTATTAATTCAGATGAAAAAGTCAATTTATTTGTTTATTTTTGCAGAAAATAAGCTATATCTCTACAAAACAAACATGCTTGATTGTGCACGATTTGCATTCATTCTAGAAACTAACCATAATTATGAGAAAATACATAACTCTCCTACTATTGCTGGTCAGTAGTACTATTTCAATAGCCCAACAATCCATTGAGACAGAACGGCAATATCTGTCGGGCCATGGTTGTGACGATATGGTGGAATGGGACTTTTTTTGCACCAATGGCCGTAATTCCGGCAAGTGGACTAAAATTGGAGTGCCCTCATGCTGGGAACTGCAAGGTTTTGGCACCTACCAATATGGCATGCGTTTCTATGGCAACCGCACACCTGAAGGTATTGCCGACGAGAAAGGTCTCTATAAATGCGAGTTCACTCTTCCCCAATCATGGGAAGGCAGACAAATACAACTGGTGTTCGAGGCAGCAATGACTGATGCCAAAGTGACCATCAACGGTCGTAAAGGCGGCAACCACCAAGGCGGCTTTTATCGTTTTGCCCTTGATGTAAGCGACCGTGTTTTCTTCGGCAAGAAAAAAAACCGTCTCGAAGTAGAAGTATCAAAAGAAAGCGAGAACAGTCAGGTGAACATGGCAGAACGGCGCGCCGACTATTGGAATTTCGGTGGTATCATACGTCCGGTCTTCGTTGTGTCGAAACCAATTGAAAACATCGACCGCGTGGCCATCGATGCGGGTATGGATGGTAAATTCACTGCCACATGCTACCTAAATCGTGCCATCAAAGGTAGTGTCGTGAATGTGAGCATCCTCAATGCTCAGGGCCAACGTATTACAAATGCCGACTTTCCCACCCGCGACAGCGACGTGGCAACTGCCGAAATCCATGTAAAGAATCCTCTGCTATGGACAGCCGAGACGCCCAATCTATATACTTCTGTTTTTACTTTAAAAGACCAATATGGCAAGACATTACATGTGCATCGAGAACGTTTCGGATTCCGTACGATTGAGATTCGAGAGCATGACGGTGTGTATATCAACGGCCATAAAGTCATCTTCAAAGGTGTCAATCGACATAGTTTCCGTCCTGAGACGGGTCGAACACTAAGCAAGGAAAAGAACATTGAGGATGTACTACTCATCAAGAGCATGAATATGAACTCTGTACGTCTGAGTCATTACCCTGCCGACCCAGAGTTTTTAGAGGCATGCGACTCATTGGGACTGTATGTGGAAAACGAACTGAGCGGTTGGCATTGGGCGCATGAAACAATTGTCGGTCAACAATTAGTAAAAGAAATGGTAACTCGCGACGTGAACCATCCCTCAGTGATTTTCTGGAGCAATGGTAATGAAGGTGGGTTTAACTATGAATTAGAACAAGAGTTCTATCGCTGGGACCCTCAACATCGTGTTGTGCTTTATCCATGGGCCAACCGCAATGGTTTTGAGACAAAGCACTACCGTTCATATGGTGAGACACAAGAATACATGCGACAACCCGAAATCTTTATGCCTACTGAATTTTTGCACGGACTATACGACGGAGGTCATGGTGCGGGGCTGAAAGACTATTGGGATATGATGATGGCAAATCCCCGCTGTGCAGGAGGTTTTCTTTGGGATTTCTCCGACCAGGCAGTAGTACGCACCGACTTAGGCGGTATCCTCGACTGCCAGGGCAACAATGGTGCCGACGGCATCTTGGGCCCACATTTTGAAAAAGAAGGTAGTTACTATACGATTAAAGAGGTATGGAGCCCAGTGGAAATAATAAAGACTGAAGACGGCTATCAGATAAGCAACCACTATGACTTTCTCAATCTCAGCACCTGCAAAGTGACTTATAAATATATACGTATGCCTGAACCAGGGGGAACCAAAGTTTCAATTGACAAAGAAGGTGTTCTGCCTTCACCAAATTGCGAACCAGGCAAGAGTGTCGCCCTAAAGATACCTCAATCCCCCTATACAGGTTCCATTGAAGACGGCAGGCTCCCTATTCTTGCAATCACTATCGAAGACCTTTATGGAAGAGAAATCCTACAATGGACCACACCACTTGCCAAAACAAGCCATTCCAAATCTTCGCCACAAAATGAAGCATACACCATTGAGGAAGACATCGACAAGATTATCGTATCCGGCCAAGGGCGCACATACACCTTCTCAAAAGAAAATGGCATGCTTCTGAATGTACGAGTATCCGACAAGTCCATTACCTTTGGCAACGGGCCGAAATTTATTGCTATTCGTCGATCTGACCGTTCGTTTGACGGATTCTATAACCATGACGACAAAGATGCTTTCAATAAAAAGACCCAATACAGCGTATATAATGACTACGGTAAATTCCATCATTTCGACAAAGACATCAACAGTTCAGGCCATTTGAAGAGTCTCACAGCCGTATATGAACATGGTAGTCTGCAATCCGCCACATGGACATTCAACGTAGATGGAACTATCGGTCTTTCCTATATTTACGATTTTGGTGGTGTGGTGGATGCAATTGGTGTCACCTTCGACTATCCCGAACAAAAAGTACGAAGCAAGCGATGGGTGGGGCATGGTCCCTATCGTGTATGGCAAAACCGTCTCCAGGGTCCTACCTATGGCTACTGGACCACAGACTACAACGACCCTATTCCTGCCGAGAGTTTCGAATATCCCGAGTTCAAGGGGTATTTTGCCCATGTGGAATGGATGGAACTCAACACCGATGAAGGTAAGATTTTAATAGAAAACACCTATCCCGACGACCAGTATATCGGGGTATATACACCTCGCGACGGTCGCGACCATATTCTCTACGAACTACCGGAAACAGGAATTAGCATTCTTCAGGCAATCCCAGCCGTTCGCAATAAAGTCAATACCACTGACCTAAATGGCCCCTCCGCCCAACCCTTCTGGGCCATAGGGAAGCACGAAGGGAGAGTGATCTTTAATTTCTCTGAGGCAAGAGGTAATTGATTAGGAGTAAGGGCTTTCAATTTTCAATATAACAATGAGACGTACTATTCTGACCCTGATGATAATATTGATGACCGTTGGTGTAGTGCATGCTGACGGTTGGGACCCTGCCCGTCCCTGGACATTTTGGTATTGGATGTATGGTGCTGTAAGCAAGGAGGGCATCAAAGCCGACCTCGAAGGCATGAGTCGTATAGGTCTGGGAGGCTGTTACCTCATGCCCATTTATGGACCAGACAAAAAGCCCGAATACGAAGGAAATGCCACACAACTCAGCCCTACTTTCTGGGATATGGTGGATGAGTCACTTGCTATTGCCGATAGTCTTGGTCTTCGAATGGGCATCCATATCTGCGATGGTTTTGCCTTGGCTGGTGGTCCATGGATCACCCCTGCAGAATCTATGCAACATATTGTATTCAGCGACACCATCGTCGAGGGTAGCGGACGTGTCAACGTGCGGATTCCTCGACCGGCTACCCCCGAAGACTATTACGAAGATATTGTCTGCTATGCCCTTCCTCTGCCAGAGGGTACAAAAGGTCGCCTCCATGAAGAAACAGTCACCTATTCTGCTACCGTCACCCGTGACTCTACAGGCACATTCCGTTCTAACGAGCCCTGCTGGATACAATACGAATTTTCACAGCCTACAATCGTTCGCAGCATTGTGATACATCCCAGTGGCAACAACATCCAGTCTCAACGTCTGTTATTGTCAGTCAGTGACGATGGTGAAGACTTTAGAGAAGTAACCCAAATGTCACCGTCACGACAAGGATGGCAAGACACTGGGTTTGCACATACCTACTCTATCCCCTCTACACAAGGACGCTATTTCCGTTTTTCATGGACGCCCAATGGCACAGAACCTGGCAGCGAGGACCTTGACGCTGCCAAATGGCGGCCTAACCTGAAAATCAAAGACATCGAATTGTCTGACATTCCCCGTATTCATCAATGGGAAGGCAAGGCAGGCTATGTCTGGCGCATGGCTCCGGAAACCACAACAGAAGAATTGCCCAATGAACTTTGTGCTCCCAAGGGTGAAATGCATCGTCTTACCATATTCAACAACAAAGTTACCACCACCCTTCCCACTGGCCGTTGGCTCATCCTGCGCATGGGACATGCCAGTAATGGTCACTCCAATGCCACAGGAGGTGGTGGAAAAGGTTTGGAATGTGACAAATTTTCTCAAACGACCGTAGAAAAACAAATCAACCACTGGTTTGGTGAGTTTATGAAACGTCCCCATTCCTCTGTCATCAAGATGCTGCATGTAGATAGCTGGGAGTGTGGGTCCCAAAATTGGAGTAAGAATTTCGCCAAAGAATTTAGGCAACGCCGTGGTTACGACCTTCTTCCTTGGCTTCCGGTCATGGCAGGCTATCCAATCAACAGTGCCGAGGACAGTGAACGTGTGCTCCGTGATGTGCGCCGAACCATCAATGAATTAGTAAACGAGTGTTTCTTCTCCGTAGTGGAACGACGCGCCCACGAATATGGTTGTGAATTGTCATCTGAGAGCATGGCACCCACCATGGTAAGCGACGGCATCGACCATTTCCGCTATGCCGACGTCCCCATGGGCGAATTTTGGCTCAACTCCCCCACACACGACAAGCCCAACGACATGGCAGATGCTATTAGCGGTGCACACATCTATGGCAAACAAATCGTTCAAGGAGAAGGTTTTACGGAGGTTCGTGGCGTGTGGGATGAGACCCCAGCGATGATTAAGCCTCTCCTTGACTTAAATTTTGCTCTCGGTATGAACCGACTGGTATTTCATGTTGACACCCATAATCCCTGGCTCGACCACCGACCAGGCATGACCCTCGACGGCATCGGTCTATTTTTCCAACGCGACCAGACATGGTATGAGGAATCCACCGGACTGGTAGATTATATCACCGAATGTCAGCGCCGTCTTCAGTCAGGATATTCCGTCGGTGATATCCTTGTCTTTACCGGTGAGGAAATACCAAGTCGCTCTCTCCTCCCCGACCGTCTTGTGAACATACTTCCAGGGTTAATAGGTAGCAAACGCTATCTCAAGGAAAAAGAACGTTTAGAAAACAAGGGACAACCTATGGAGGAAAGCCCTGTTGGCGTAAACCACTCAGCCAATATCATTACACCACAAGAATGGGTGAATCCCCTTCGAGGCTATCAGTATGACTGTATCAATAAAGATGCTCTTCTACGATTTGCAAAACTTGAGGGTAATACGATTGTCCTACCCAATGGAAACCATTATCGTGTACTTGTACTCCCCCCAACCCATCCCATGAATCCCTCGCTTATCACCTTATCAAAGGAAGTCGCCGCGAAAGTGGAAGAATTCAGAAAGGCAGGAGTGGTTATCATTGACGCTCCATATACAGACTCCGACCTATCATCCCATGGCGTTGAGCGCGACGTAGAAGTACCCGAGAACATCGCCTGGACACACCGACACGACAATAATGGCGAGATGTATTTCCTCTCCAACCAACAAGCAGAGGAACAAACCATCACCATTTCTATCAGAAAGGGCAACTATACCACTGTTCGGGTATATGACCCGCTAAAAAAGCGATACTTAAAACCAGATATAAAAAGTATCAACAACCCACGTACTATCCTCTCACTTACACTTCCCGCATACGGAAGTGTGTTTATAGAACTAAATGACTCTAACACAAAAGTCGATGAATTCACTCCCCAATTCACAGAAACAATTTCCTTAGACGGAGAATGGGATGTATTCTTCAAAGAGACCGGTCAGCGTAAGCATGTCAATGAGTTATTTGACTGGAGTCAATCATCTGAAGACAACATCAAATACTACAGTGGCAAGGCTATCTATACAACGACTTGCAACATCTTTGCAACCATTATCATCACAGAAGCAATACTTCATGTCGGTGAGATTCATGACCTAGCCCATATACGCGTCAACGACATTGACTGCGGTTATGTTTGGACAGCTCCTTACGAAGTAGATATTTCCCATGCAATAAAAGAGAGTGAAAACAAAATAGAAATAGAAGTCGTCAACACGTGGGCTAACGCACTGCGTGGCTCTGACATAGGGAATCCTCCTTTCGACGGTATATGGACCAATGCCAAATACCGTATGAAGACAACAGAACTCCTACCAGCCGGACTATTGGGGCCAGTAGTGATAAAAATTAACAAAGACGACAATTAACCTATAGAGGATTGAATTCCAATATATTTCCGGAATTCTATGATTCTGAATTGATAGCAGTTATCAGATTGTCAATGACCTCAGGAAAATAGCGCATTTCAAGAACGTGCTCTTTTTCTGCGATGTCATCAGGTGTGTCATCAGGTGAAAGTGGTGTGGAATACTGGGCGATAATCTCTCCCCCATCACACACTTCACTGACATAATGCACCGTCATTCCTGTCTCAGTCTCCCCAGCCGCTTTCACAGCTTCGTGGACATGATGCCCCCACATGCCCCTTCCCCCAAATTTAGGAAGCAATGCCGGATGCAGATTCACCATCCTGCGAGGATAGGCATGTATAAGATATTCCGGGACCATCAGCAAGAACCCTGCCAAAACAATGAAATCAATGTGATACTCATCCAATAAAGGTAGTACCACATTTTCATCAGCCAATTGAGACTTAGGAATCACCTTAGTTGGCACACCTTGGCGTTCTGCCCTAACCAGCGCGTATGCATCACTTCTATTACTAATTACTAAGGCCACATTTGCATGACCGTTTTCATGAAAATAACGTATGATGTTCTCGCAGTTGGTACCACCGCCAGAAACGAAAATGGCTATATTCATCAATTTATTTAGTAGGAGTTCTATATTATCTAAATTATTCTCTGAGTAGGTACAGCATCGTTTGATTTTGCACACCCACTTGGTTTTTGATGGCAAAAATCGTATTTTTTTTCGACATTAGCAAATTTTTGAGGTTTTTTCGCTATTTTTGCGGCACAAAACATATATAACATTGGATAAGGACGAAAAGCTTGAGGAAAATCCTCCTCAGCATGGTCATCTCAGCGACCGTATCAAGCAGTATTTTGATGAGGATATTTGGTGCCAGGACAAGGCGTCGAACCGTTTTGTACGCTCCATCAGCAATGCCTTTAGAAAGATATGCGTTGCAACAAAGCTATTTTTTCAGAAAGACTTGTTGTATTATGCTGCCTCATTAGCTTTCAACACTGTCTTGTCCATTGTTCCCTTGGTAGCCATAGTGTTGGCAGTAAGCCGTGGTTTTGGTTATTCCGACATGACAGAAAATCTACTTCGCTGGGTTTTGTCAAGTCAACAAGATGTTGCAGACTATATCATCCGCTTCGCAAATTCATACCTTAACCATGCCCTCAGCAGCACATTTATAGGTTTTGGCATTATCGTAATGCTCTATAGTGTCATCAGCTTGATTGACAACGTAGAAACTGTCTTCGACGGTATATGGAATGTGAAAGACAGTCGTGACATCTCCCGAAAGATTATCAATTATCTTTCGATGTTTTTCATGGTCCCCATCACCATTATCATCATATCCGGTGTCAATATAGCCATCTATGCCTATTTCATCAAAGCCAATAGTTATACGCTACTGGCCCCTATCCTGAAATTTTTGATACAACTGATTCCCATCGTAGTGATGACGGTGGTGTTTGTTATCATCAATGTTTCAGTGCCCAACACAAAAGTTCATATACGCTCTGCCATTATCCCAAGCCTCTTAACGGCTCTATTCATGGTAATACTCCAACAAGCCTATATGATAGGGCAACGATTCCTCACCGGATACAACGCTGTTTATGGTTCATTGGCCGCCCTACCCCTTTTTATGATTTGGATACAACTGTCGTGGTATATCATCCTCTACTTTGCTGAGCTTTGCTATATATTCCAAAATCAGGATTATTTAGAGATGAGGATAGGTAAGGATGATTTGAGTTATGAGGATAGGTTGATAACCAGCAGTGTACTGTTAAGTATGATTTATAAGCGTTTTAAGCAAGGAGCCCCACATTATACAGCCAAGAAACTCCATGAAGAGTCTCACCTGCCACTTCGTCTGATCATTGAATTACTTGACGATCTCTGTGCTGTGAAGCTTCTCGACCAAAAAATCGACAAAAAATACTCTTTCCCCACCTATTATCCATACGTTGACATTTCATCTGTTAATCTTGGCACAATGGTTGAGAAGTTAAGTCGGCATTACAAGGATAAGAAGCGTCTTGAAATCTCGGAATATACCGACAATCATATCCTTGAAAGAATAATGAAGTCGCGTGATGAATTCCTTGCATCATTAAATCAGATAGATGTCAGTGAAATCAGCAAGTGTGAGGGACAAAAAACAAACAAACAACAATAATAAAGAAATGAAAAGAATTTTAACATCCATCTGTTTTGCATTTACCATACTATGTATTCATGCTCAGAATGTACAGTTTCACTATGATATGGGACATCTGAATTCAGAAATTTCCGGACGTCCCAGTGTGACAACCACAGTAGAAACTTATAAACCAGATAAATGGGGCAACACCTTCCTATTTGTAGATTTAGATTATTACCATGATGGTGTGGCAGGCGCATATTGGGAAATCTCCCGTGAGATGAATCTGAGTAGCAATAAGCAATGGGCTGCACATGTGGAATACGACGGAGGACTTAGTTCCAATCAATCAAACAATATCTCCACCAGGTTCCAACATTCATTCCTCGCCGGTCCGGCATGGAACTGGGCAAGCGCCGACTTTTCACGCACTTTCTCCGTGCAAGCACTCTATAAATATTATTTCAAGGGGCAGAACCCATGGAATCGTCCTTTTTCCAGTTTCCAAGCCACTTGTGTCTGGGGTGTCAATACCGCCAACCGCATGTTTACGTTCTCCGGATTTTTCGATTGCTGGTATGACCGCAGTGTCCGAGGCAACTGGATTACCATCACCGAACCTCAATTCTGGCTTAACCTCAATGCTTTCCGTGGTTTGGATGACCTGCATCTGAGCTTAGGAACGGAAGTTGAAATCAGTAACAATTTCATCTTCGACAACCAGAGGCGTAACGACAAATTTTATGCCATCCCCACTATAGCGATGAAATGGACATTTTAGCACTGCCGCAAAATAATTGTTTTTTTGTTTTGGTTTTTACCCAATATTCATTATATTTGCAGAAATTATAAACATTTGAATACTCACTTAAAACTATTTACAATGAAAAAGAAAACATTATTCATGATGGTGATAGCTGCCATGACATGCTGTCTGAGTGCCAATGCCCAGGTGGTTACAGACCAACAAGATGCCCTGACACCAGAGCAAATCCAGCAGCAACAAGCCACCCGTGAGGCTCAACTGGAAGAAGCCAAGCGTGAGAAGGAAAAAGCTGAAAAATTCCAGAAAGAACAGGAAGAACGGGCAAAAGAAGCTAAGAAGCAGGAAGAGGAAGCCAAGAAGGCTGAGAAAGAAGCCGAAAAAGCTCGCAAGGAAGCCAAGAAGGCTGAAAAAGAAGCCGAGAAAGCTCGCAAGGAAGCTGAAAAAGAGAAGAAGCGTATTGAGAAAGAGAACAAGGCAAGGGAAAAGGAATTGAAGAAGAAAGAAAAATTAATGAAACAAGCTGAAAAAGCCGAGAAAGACAAACAAAAGGCCCTAAAGAAATTAGGAAAAATGTAAAATATAAGAGGTCATTCCAATCAATGGGATGACCTCTTTTTTAGGGGGACAGGAAATACCCTGTAGGGGGCACTCTATCGTTTTTTAGCGGTGTCCCTTACAGGGTTGATTGCCTTAGACACTAATCGAGCTTGAGACTCTTCTTGATGTCAGCGATTCTATCCTGAGCGGCTGCCACACAACGTTCGTAGCATCCAGCGCACTTGAATGAAGGATCTTTGACCTCAATGTAGAACTTAATCTTCGGCTCTGTGCCAGAGGGGCGAACACTGACTTTTGTTCCATCATCGCAGAACCACTGCAGCACATTGGATGTATCGGGCATGTTGAGTTTTGTGACATTGCCGTCTGCATCGCATGCCTCAAGTTTCTGGAAGTCTTTCCAAAGCACAATCTTTGCGCCACCAAGTTCAGTAGGTGGATTGTTGCGGAAGTCGGTCATCATCTGCTTAATCTCATCGGCGCCGGTCTTTCCTGGACGTACCACATTGATGGTGAACTCACGCGAGAAGCCATACTCTGCATAGATGTCCATGAGCAGGTCGTAGAGGGTCTTGCCATTGTCCTTTGCCCAAGCAGCGATTTCGCAAATCAAGCAGATAGAAGCTGGTGAATCTTTGTCACGCACTTTGTCGAATGGCAGGAAGCCGAAGCTTTCCTCACCACCACCAATATACTTCTCCTTGCCCTCAGATACACGGATTTCGTTGGCAATCCACTTGAATCCAGTGTAACAGTCGCGCATATTCACACCATTCTTCTCAGCAATCTTTCTGATAACCTCTGTTGTGACAATTGTCTTGACAATGAACTCGTTGCCTTTGAGCTGGCCGAGTTTTTTCTTGTTGGCAATAATATACCAGCAGAACATCATACATGTCTGGTTACCATTGAGGATTTCCCATTCACCTTTTGCGTTGCGGCATACAATGGCCAAGCGGTCGGCATCGGGGTCGGAAGCGATTACCAAATCAGCATTCAGCTTGGTACCCAGTTTCATACCCAATGTCATAGCCTCGGCATTCTCTGGGTTTGGCGACACCACCGTTGGGAAGTTGCCATCAATCACCATCTGCTCTGGCACTACATGGATGTTTTGGAATCCCCATGAGCGCAGTGCCATTGGAATGATGACACGACCTGTGCCATGCATAGGAGAATAGACGATATTGAGGTCTTTGTTCCTCAATATTACCTCCTGATCAACCATAGCTTCCTTGACAGCCTGCAGGTAGTCCCAGTCCATCTCTCCACCAATGATAGTGATGAGGTCCTTATTACCTTCAAACTTCACGTCTTCAATCGACACTTTATTAACTTCGTCGATGATACCCTTGTCGTGTGGTGCGAGCACCTGAGCACCATCATCCCAATAAGCTTTGTATCCGTTATATTCCCGTGGGTTGTGAGATGCAGTCACATTGACACCTGCCTGACATCCCAAATGACGAATAGCAAAGGAGATTTCCGGTGTAGGTCTGAGGCTCTCAAAGAGATAAACCTTTATACCATTCGCCGAGAAGATGTCGGCCACCGTCTCAGCAAACATTCTTCCATTGTTACGGCAGTCATGACCAACAACAACACTCAGGTCGTTGCGCCCTGGAAAAGCCTTGTTGATATAGTTGGCAAAACCTTGTGTGGCCATGCCAACAATATACTTGTTCATGCGGTTGGTACCTGCACCCATGATTCCTCTAAGTCCACCAGTACCAAATTCAAGATCACGATAGAAAGCGTCAATGAGTTCTGTTTTGTCCTCATTGTCGAGCATAGCCTGTACGGCATTACGAGTTTCCTCGTCAAACGCTGGGGTGAGCCATTTCTTAGCTCTTTCCTCACACTGCAAAATCAGTTCGTTATTTTCCATATTATTATAATAATTAGGTAATTGTGCTTTCGGTTAGCTATTAGTGTATTTCCTTGCAAAGATAATAAAAAGTTTTGATAATCATCAATCATCTATATGTTTT
Organism: uncultured Prevotellaceae bacterium; assembly: GCA_900315075.1. Classification (GTDB taxonomy): domain Bacteria; phylum Bacteroidota; class Bacteroidia; order Bacteroidales; family Bacteroidaceae; genus Prevotella. The sequence continues at coordinate 16,107 of OMXV01000041.1, forward strand.
TTTCATTTTTTATTTGTATTTCACTCACCTTGCATTATCTTTGCAACAAAAATCAACCTTTGACAAAATGAAAAGTTTGCTGCTGCTGATAGGCAAGACCACCAACAAGCATGTTTCCACTTGCATAGACGACTATGTAGGGCGTATAGGTCATTATATGCCCTTCGAGATACAGGTCATTCCTGAACTTAAAAACACCAAGAACTTGAGCACTTCACAGCAGAAAGAACGTGAGGGCGAATTGCTATTAAACAAAATTCAAGAGGGTGACCATGTAGTGCTTCTCGATGAACATGGACAGGAGTTGCGCAGTGTGGAATTTGCAAAATGGCTTGAGAAACGCCAACAAAGTGGTCGCCGCCTCGTTTTTGTGATTGGCGGTGCGTATGGATTTTCAGAAGCTGTCTATCATCGTGCAAACGAACAGTTCTCCCTTTCCAAAATGACATTTTCGCATCAGTTGGTGCGACTGGTGTTCACCGAACAGGTGTATCGTGCTTGCACCATCATCAAGGGTGAACCTTATCATCATGAATAAGTGCTTCCATGCCATAGATATCGAGCAGTTCTTGCCATATTCTCTGTACTGGCAACCCCATCACATTGAAATAGCTTCCATGGAGTGAAGTGACGCCAATATAGCCAATCCATTCCTGAATGCCGTATGCCCCTGCCTTGTCGTATGGTTTGTATTGGTCCACATAATACTCAATCTCTTGCTCAGCGAGAGACTTGAAAGTTACATCCGTTGATACAGATAGAGACCGATGGATTTTATTGCTTGTCAGGCATACGCCTGTGATTACCTGATGCGTGCGCCCACTTATCATCCTCAACATATCACAAGCCTCCTCACGGCCATGTGGCTTACCCAAGACATTTTTCCCGACGATTACCACGGTATCGGCAGTGATGACCAATTCATCATCTCGAATACTTTCTTGGTAAGCCTTGGCTTTCTGACTTGATATATATACTGGAATTTGTTCAACAGACAGGTCGAGGGGATAGGTCTCATCAATGTCTTTGATGACACGTACCTCAAAATCTAATCCAAGACCGGCAAGGAGTTCCCTTCGTCTTGGAGAATTGCTGGCAAGAATGAGATGGAGCATTGAAAATTGAAGATTGAAAATTGAAGATTGAATTTTTGGAGCAGCGAGGGCAGAGTCAAACGACGTACGAAGCAAGGGCAGAGATTGAGTTTACTCATACTATGCTTTGCAAGGAGGAGTTCGACCGAAGGTCAAACTTGTTTGAACTATGCCGAGTCGTGACAAAAATCAGCGAAGCTAAAATTGGAGATGAAGAGTAGATAAAGGGAAATTAAAAAGGAGTTAAAGGGACAAATGCCCTGATGATTAGAGATTGGTGGTTTGAGATTAGAGATTGGAAATAATCACAGTCCTCAGTTCCTAACTTCTAACTCCTAACTTCTAACTCCTAACTCCTAACTAATCATCACCATCCGAAGGCCTCTGCGGAATTGAGCCATTTGCCTTGTGCCCGTAGCACTTGTTCAATGACATCACGAGCACAGCCATACCCACCCTTTCGTTGGCTGACATAAATACTGACGGCCTTGATTTCAGGTGCTGCATCAGCAGGACAACAAGGGCATCCACAACGCTGCATAATCTGCAAGTCAGGAATATCGTCACCCATATACATAACCTGTTCATCGGTGAGGTCATATTTTTGGAGCACTTCCTCGTATGTGAGGATTTTCACTGCACACTTCAAATAGACATCTGTCACGCCCAAATAATTGTAACGAGTTTTCACATTGGGTGTTTTTCCACCAGTGATAATCACAATGCGAAGACCAAGTTTTACAGCCAATTGAATAGCATATCCATCCTGTATGTTGATGGTTCTCATGGGTTCGCCCTCTGCATCCATGAGGATGGTCTGCGCACTGAGCACACCATCCACATCGAAAAACACTGCTTTTATCTTGGATAAATCGTAGTTAATCATTGTCTTTAGAGTTGACAAATAAAATGATTCATGTTTCACATTCTCAACTTTCAGTAGTAGGCATTTCTCTAACCTCTTACCACTTACCACTTACCTCTTACCTCTTACCACTTACCACTAAAACAAAACAAGCAGGACTTGCGAAAGTTGAATAAAAAAAGATAAGTCTTCAATCTTCAATTTTCACCCTCTCCCATTTCAGTGATTCCTCGTCGTGTGGAGGCAACGCTGTCATAGGTTTTCCGAAAGCGATAATACAAAGAACATCCAGTTCGTCAGGAATATCGAGTATTCCTTTAACGACATCAGCAGACAATGTGCCGTCGCTCAGTCGTCGTCCTCGAATCTGCACCCAACAAGAGGCAAGACCTAATTCTTCTGCTTGATATTGCATGGAGATGGCAGCAATACTCCCATCCTCCACCCAACAGTCATTATCTTCATGATTTCCCATGACAACAACTGCCAATGCAGCATCCTTGACAAATGCAGAGCCACTCTCTTTAACATCTGCCAGTTTTTCCAGTTCTGCCTTATTGTCAACAGCGACAAACTGCCACAACTGTCTCCCTCTTGACGTAGGTGACATTAATGCCGCCCTGAGTATTTTCTGCACCTGTTCGGCATCTATCTCTGTTTGCAAAAACCTGCGGTGGCTTCTTCGTCTTGCCACCAATTCTTCAAAAGTCATAATCATTCAATGGGAGCAATAGTTATTTTACTATTGAGTCCGGAAGGCACAGGTGCCCATCCGTCGTAAGTAGTATTCTTATAATTGATATCCACGACATTGATTTCGTTCATCTTACGCCATTTCACACCGTCTCTGTCCAACTGTGCGATATGATTGGCAGGGAGGTTGGTGACCTCGATGCGAATATGATTCTTCCCCTTTCGTAGGATGTTACCATAAAACACCAAGGTGTAAGGCACCGCCCAGGCACACCCTATCATCACATCATTTATATAAACCCTGGCACTCTCACGAACGTCGCCCAAATTGATTACCCATTTATTTTTACTAAATTTCAAATCCTTACGTGAAAGTTTGAAATCACATTCGTAGACACCTGTACCCATCAGTTGAGCAGTTACATCGTCAAGCCCTTCCCAAGTACACAAGGTGTGAATATCATATTTCTTATTCGTTTGTGGTACACTCTCAATGAATGAAAGTGTCCATCCTTTATTGATTTCTATAGGTTGGACTAAAGGAGTTGTGGTGTCTGGGGGGCCTACAGGCAAAACCCAAGATTCATTACGGTTCCCCTTTTCATTCAAAGTCTGAAGAATCATCGACTCTCCTGAGCGCAGTTTTACTTGAATTTTACCATTCTCAATAACAGCAAAATGATGTTTATCCGTCATTGGGTCATACCACATGGCATTGGCAAAATCAACAGCGAGAGGAATCATCTCATCAATGTCATTGGGAGTAAGATTGGCGATAAAATAATGGTAGCCCGTGGAATTGCTACGACGGATGATATTCAATTTAGCATCTGTTTTTAAAGACTCAGGCTTGGCAGCACGTTTCATTTCCATCTCTGATACGCCCTTGATAATCTTCGCCCCTTTCGCGGCTAAATCATCGAGATGAGTTTTCACATTGTCAGGCATGACAACATCACCCGGGATAACTACTGCCTTGTATCCGACTCCAGCAGCCGTGCGTAACATCTTGCCGTCGAAAGTCGTTGTAAGTAGGTATTTGTCGGAAATATAGTCACAGTCGAAGCCTAAGGAGTCAATCGTCAGAATTGAACGTATAAACTCGGGGGCTTTTTTATCCATGGCATGAATATCAAACTGCATCAGTTTTTTCTTTGTATCCTGCCTCCACATATCTCTTACAGGCAGATACACTAAGAAGTCATTATCCGGCTGTCCCCATTGCAGATAACTCTGACATCTCTCAATGTACTTGAGGAAATAACCTGCATCACGCCAAATCGTGTTGGTAGGCGACATATCCACACTGGCGTAGAATTTCCATCCTGGCCATGGGTCATCCTTCGGTGAATAGCAGATACCATGAAAATAAGCATGGTTGACACCGGCACAGAACATAAGGTCGAGATCGGGCTTCATCTGACTCAACGATGTTCGGAAATGCTCAGTGAGCCATGTAAATGTCTCTGAACTTGTGAGATTTTTGCCAGTAATGTGTGCAGCCGAAGGTGCATATTTCAGCATGGTAAGGTCAGAATAATTCTTACGTGTGTAACCCGGGTCGGTACGCAAGCCCTTGATACCAAACTCCGACAGTCCGAACCCTTCAATCTCGGGGATATCAACAGCAGCATAGACATCGATGAGGTTGGCTGGTGAACCATGTGCCTGATTACGCACCATCACACCATGGGAATGACACCATGCCACCCACTGCTCTGTGAAATTCTTCAATAGCAGGTCACCTAAGGTTTCTCTATAGTCACTCACCACCTGTGGGTCGCCATCAATAAACTGTGGCATACAATCCTCCAGACGATACCCCCTTCTTGCAGCAAATTCCTCAAACAAAGTGGGAGTCCAGTCGGCATTATAGACTTCGTAACTATCGTTAAAGAAAGTATGCGGATAAGGTGTCTGCGTCTGGGCAAAAGCATTCTCGAAACGCTGCAAATAATGCGCCACCGCTGTGGAATCGAAATGGTCGATGACATACCCTTCGCCTCCTGGCGCAGCACGTTTCACTTTCTGCCTTGTCCGACTCTCATAGAATGCGATAACACGTCGCTTGGATGGGTCGGCTACGGGATATGCACGTTGCAAGCGCAACTTTGCATACTGACGTTCTTTCTCCGGTGCTGGAAGTGAGATTTTGTCGGCTATTTTTACATCCACTATAGTATCGACAATAACCATCTTACAGGCAGCTTCCTCAATGGGTACAAGGGGGCCGCCAAATGGCCATCCCGTACCGCAGTTCATATCTATCTGAATGCCATCATGCTGGCCTTCCTCTTCCACGAACTTCAGCATCTCCATCCACTGATTTGACAGGAACGGGATATTGTTGGCGTCATTTCCTTGTACACCATATAGCGGTGTGATTTCCAACGCACCAATGCCCTTATCAGCATATTGCTGCATATTCCATCTGAGATTTTCCTTATCTACTGCCGAGCCGAGCCACCACCATCTTGCACCAGCCTTGGCCTCTGGAGCTGGTTTGGGCCAATTTTGCGCACAGACAAGAGCGGTGGTCATCAACAGGAGTAGTGTGATTATATTTTTTTTCATATTTGAATAATGAAGTTTCTGAACTTTCCCACCCTTTTTATCACGAATTTGAGAGGGTGGGAAACTTCAGTGAAGTTTTGATATTATATCATTATAACTAACGCTTAGTGTCAATTCTCACTCCATTAATCACCACATTCTTCATCGTAGTGCCTGGGATGAGTTGTGGGTCGAACCCGTTACGCTCGTCTTTGACATTGATATTCTCGAATGTGAAATCCTTGAGAGCAAATTTATCCGATGGATTCACTGCGAAGAAGTCCTTACAAATCATATTGATATTACGCATAACAATGTTATTGCATTGCGACAACGGCATATCCTCACGTTCCTCTGGCTTGAAAAACTGTGTCCACGGACGAACCAAGAGGAAGTTCTTGCAGTTGCCAGTGAGATTCTCCACAGTGACATACTCATAATGCTGGGGCGTGTCGGGTCGCATTTTGAGCCAAAGCACATTACTTGCCTCCTCAACATGGCAATCGCGCAAAATAACATTCCAGTCGTGCAGACTCTCACTGCCCAGCGTCACACACCCGTGAACAAAGCCATAGTGGCAATGCTGGACGATGACGTTTGAACTGGGACCGTTGTTAGGGTCTTTGTCCGCCCATGTGCCCTTACCTCCCTTAAGAACTACGGCATCATCGTTGACACTTATATCGCAGCCATGCACAAGCACATCCTTGCAAACATCGATATCGAGAGCATCGCTGCTCGGAGCCTTCGACTCCTGTGGCTCATGGGGTGCATAAATAGTACAACCGATATATTTCACACGTTCACAACGATAGAGATGATTGGTCCAGAAAGGACTGTTGATAAGATGCACATCCTGTACCTGCACATTCTTGCAATTAGAGATATACACGAGTCTTGGCCTGAGTGCTTCCAGGTTAGTACACTGTCGGTTGTATTTACGGCGAATCCAGAATTCCTCCCAGAAACGCAGTCCGTTGCCATTGATGGTGCCAGTACCCGAAATGGTAAAGCCATCAATACCATCTGCATTGATAAGTGCGCAGAAATAATCGATGGTCTGCCCCTCGATACGCGTTTTCTTGATGGGATAATACTTGATGGCATCAATACCTTTGATCACCCCCCCCTCCATGACATGCAGATGTGTGCCCTGCTTGAAGAAGAGTGCCCCAGTTAGGAAGGTTCCCTTGGGAATCACCACCACTCCCCCACCGCTGTTGGCAGCGAGGTCGATGACGTGCTGGATGGCTTCGGTCTGGATGATTGTGGAGTCGTTTTTCACACCATAGTCGGTAATGATATATTTTGTTCCGAGAGTATTGACATCTATTTTCGTGGTATCATTAAACCATTCCGAAATAGGTGTGCCATCAGGCCACAATTGTGGTTTTGGTTTCTTCTTTGCCTCTGCCGGTGTCAAGGCAATGGTCATCAACATGATGATAAATAGTGCTTTTTTCATTGTTGTTTTTAGGGGTTGTGATATGTGGTATATAGGGTGTAACATAACTGCAACACTGTTGCAGCATAGAGAACAATTTTAAATCTTCAATCTAAGGCCTAATTCCCATCCGGTTTAGTGGTATCGGTGGCATCAGCGTCATACCATTTGAATGTCTTCCAGTCGTCGGGTGTTGCAGGATTAAATGTCTTCCATTTCTCGCGCAGCCCATCGACAATGGGTATCTTTAAGTCAACCATACCCTGAACCACCATTTTGGCTACTTCATAGGCACCATACGGATTAAAATGAGTATTGTCGGCCAGTTCCTTTTCCTGATTGGGATAGGTGTTAGCGGGATAGAACACCAAGGCGCGCTTGCTATCCTCTACTCCTAAGGTTTCAAAGAATATCTTTGTCATAGCGTTCAAGTCGATGACAGGCACATTTTCCCGCTCAGCCACGACTTTCATCGCTTCGGGGAACTCGCCATGGGTGTTACGGATATGTTTTTGGTCGTCTTCCCAGAATCGGCGTTGTGTAGGTGTACAGAAGATGATTGTGCCTCCACGTTTCCTTACTTTATCGACAAATATTTTCAGATTGTGGGTGTAATGGTACCATGGACCATCGCCATCGGCATGTTCTTTTTCATCATTGTGTCCAAACTCACAAATGACATAGTCGCCAGGGCGCATCATCGAGAGGATTTGGTCGAGACGGTTGGAAGCAAGGAATGTGCGTGCTGTCAGCCCACTCTCCGCATGGTTGCTGATGGCCACCTGTGGTCCGAACCATTTAGGTATCATCTGCCCCCACGACGCCCATGGTTCTGTGGCTTGATCGACCACCGTAGAATTACCACAAAGGAAAATGGTGGTGGCTGTGGTATCGGGCTGTATGGTAATACGCTTCACGGCAGGAGATGGCCCATTGAACTCAAGGGTGAGGAACTCATCCCAAGTGAAATAGTCTTTTTCACGCTCCTTGATTTTCACGACACCCTCTTTGCCATCGAGCACATAGTTAACCGAGCGTTTGTTGACAACGAATTCATAATCCACGTATTTCCCTTTAAGAGTAAATGCATTTTCCACCATCAGTCGACGATTTTCTGCGCGCACGACGGTTTGTGAAGCTCTGTCAGGTGCGCCAAGAGTGACAGTCACTCTATAGTTACCATCTGGAACTGCCACTTTAAAATAGCCGGGTTCGTGGATATCCACATCAAACGATCCTGTCTGAGCCATCAATGGTAGGGTCATCAATGTCAACAAGAAGAAGTATTTTCTCATAAATCTATGTGTTAATTAAAGGTTAGGGGAAGGGTTTACCATTGCTAACAACTTGTCAACTCGTCCACTTGTCAATCAAGGTGAAACACTTCTTGAATAGGAACAGTAACGGGAGAGTTGTCAGCATTGACTTCCATGATATCGGCCATCATATCCCACCAACGTTGTGTGATAGGGTCAACACTCTCGGTATCCTGCGATGAACCTTCACCACTACATTCTTGATACCCGAAAAGGATATTGGTGTCTTTATCCCAGTAAATGCTATAGTTTCCCACACCTTGGTCTTTAATCATTTTCACCAATTCAGGCCATATCGCTGCATGGCGTTTCTCATATTCCTTCTCGCACCCGGGTTTCAGGTACATTTTGAAAGCAAATCTTCTCATAAATAAAGATGTCGGTTATTAATTTAGTAGATTATTATGAGTGCAAAGATAACGAAAGCCAGCCACAAAACAAAACAAACAATCCATTTTTTTCAATCTTCATTTTTTCTTTGTACTTTTGCATCAAAGAAATTAAGAAAATAATGAAAAAAGCATTGATGTTATTCGCCGCAATGATGATGATAGTATCAGCAACGGCACAGCAGAGCACGAAACAAAACATTGTGGTCAAAACAAAAAGCGGCAAGGTGAGCGGCATTGAGCAAGAAGGAACTTTGGCATTCTTAGGCATACCCTATGCCAAGGTCGTACGATTTCTGCCCCCTCAACCAGTGGAGAAATGGAAAGGCGTGAAAGCCTGCGACCACTGGGGTCCACAGGCAATGCAACAAGTGTGGGGAAAAACACTCAGCGAGGATGAGATGTCGGAAAATTCTTGCGTGTTGAACGTATGGACGACGGATGTCAAAGCCCACAAGCCTGTAATGCTATGGCTTCACGGCGGTGGTTTCGACTCTGGAACATCGGCATGGAACCCCGGCATGCAATTAGCGCAAAAGGATGTCGTGGTGGTCAGCCTGAATCACCGGCTGAACATCATGGGGTTTCTCGACCTGTCTGCAGTCTCTCCGAAATACAAATATTCTGGCAACGTGGGGATGCTCGATGTGGTACAGGGACTGGAATGGATTCGTGACAACATCTCGAAATTCGGCGGCGACCCTCACAATGTGACCATATTTGGAGAATCTGGCGGTGGTGGTAAGGTCGGCACATTGATGTGTATGCCAGCAGCCAAAGGCCTCTTCCATAAAGCCATCATTATGAGTGGAACCATCCTCAATGTTAACAACCAGGAGATGACCCAATCGTTGGGCAAGGCCGTACTGAAAGAACTGGGTATCAGTGCATCTGACATCGACCGCATCAACGACGTTCCATACGACGAGCTCTATGCGGCCGGTCAACGGGCGATGGCCGCCAGTATCGGCACCCGCAAACCTGGCACACCCATGATGTGGGGCTTCGGGCCGACACCTGATGGTGAAGTTCTGCTACAGCAACCATTCCAACCATCGTTTGCCTCTATCAGTAACAATGTTCCGGTGTTGATTGGTACTACATTCAACGAACTACAGCGCCTACGCTACAATCAGACCATGACACTGGAGGAAGCACGAGCAGAACTGAAAAAAACCTTCGGCGATGAAACCGATGCATATATAGCTGCTTTTGCCAAAACCTACCCGAAGCACACTACTCAGGATTTGTTGAGCATAGATTGGCTTTTCCGGCCCAAAACCATCATCACCGCCGATGCCATGACACAGACACGCCAGGCGCCCACCTATATGTATATGTTCTCCTGGCGTTCTCCTGTCGATAATGGGTCTGTACACGGACATGAGTTGAAGTTCTGCTTCAATACGCTCCACCTTTCTCCCAATGAATTGCCGTCACCCACAGCAGATGACCTCCGTCTGGCCGACACAATGAGCAGCGTGTGGGCGCAGTTTGCAAAGACCGGTAACCCTCAAATCGACTCTCTACCCACATGGCATCCGTACTCTGCTGAGAATGGTGAAATCCTCATCTTCAACCACGAATGCTTCATCCAACACAATCCCGACCGCGAATTAGAGCAAATCATCAACCGCCATTGCTTCAAACAACTAGATGAGTTCAAGAAAAACCACTAATAATCTTTAAATGACGACCACGAACTTTAAAAAAACGACCACGAATGGCTCGAATGACCACGAATTTTTTTGATCAAATAATTCTAAGAGACGACCAAGAAATGCACGAATGACCACGAAAATATTCTATAATGAATAACTCAACTTTCGCAAGTTCCAGTTTCGTTAGGGTTTGAGGTTTTGAGGTCGCTACGCTCATAGGTTTTAAGGTGATATATGTATAGATAACGACATATTTGGGCAAATCTCACCTCATAACCTCATAACCTAAAGACCTCATAACCTAGAAGTTGAGGACTTGCGAAACTTCAGTGAATAATAACACTTGAATAGCGCAAGGGGGCGTGTCATTTTGACACGCCCCCTTGTGGCAGTTATAGGACTATTCTTTGTCTTTCCAAGCCATCTTTGTGTCCGAAATTGATGAGCCATCCGAGTTTGTAATGTGTTGCCTTCAGGTAATTAAGTACTTGTGCTCGATTCATGTCATCAAGTTGAAGTAAAGCTTTGATTTCTATTATGATGCTGTCATAGCATACAAAATCTGGTCAAAATTTAATCTTCATCATTTGTCCATCATAATATAAGTCAATCTCCTTCTCACGTTCATAGGGTATGCCAAATTTCTGAAATTCTATTTCCAGTGCTTCTTGATAAACAGCTTCTACGAACCCTGGTCCAAGTACATTATACACATGTAATGCTGCACCTATTATATTATAGCTTTCTTGTTTATAGTACAGTTCCATCCTTTTTATTCATGAATATTTGAGCATTCGTGGTCGTTCAAATAATCAAAATTCTATAATTTGTGACATTACACTTCAACCAACATATATTCGTGTTGATTCGAGCAATCCGTGGTCGTCAAGCTAATTCGTGGTCATTCAAATATTCGTGTTGATTCGTGCAATCCGTGGTCGCCAAACTAATCCGTGGTCGCCAAACTAATCCGTGGTCGTCAAGCTAATTCGTGGTATTCTTCACCAGTCTCACTTCGTAGATTTCGCCGATTTGGCGATGTGGTTTTGCTACGAATTTGACTCGAACTTGCTGTTTGCCGCTGAGGAGATTGGCAGGGATGTCGTAAGTTTCGTATTTGAATTCTGAAATACGGTACTTGCCAGTGTTGTTTACTGACGTTACGAGCACATCGTCAACGAAAATATCAAACTCGTGAGTCTTCCACTCGCCCACACCCCAGTATTTCAGTCGGAGGCTCAAATCAGTGCGACCATCTGTCTTCATCAGATAACTGAAGTAATGACCATCGCGCGCATCGCGGTAGAACACATCATTTGAGTTGCCCGTGAACGACTGATCTGTAAGCATTTGGTGGTCGGTCTCGGGTTGTTGCTCACCCGGCTGTACTTTGTCGATAGTACGTGCTTCCAGTTCCTGACGTTCCTGCTCAGCCTTTGCCAATCCATCGAGATAGCTGCGATAACTATCCTCAGAGAGAGCCAACCAATACATCATATAACGTGAGTCGTGAATCTCGAAGAAAGGTTGCAACTCGCCACTGATGCCATTCACCATCTTGGTGTTGAGTGTGAAATGAAGCGGTTTGCCACTGACGGGCTTCAATTGGTTGGCAATTTCGTCAATATCGTTATTGATGAGGATAGGTGCCTCGTTGATAGGTAATTTTTTCCCACTGGCATACTGGCCGAATCGACTATCATCGGCAATGAGATGTGCCATGTCTTCTGTTCCCGTTTTCATGCCTAAGAGGATGGGACCGTGCATGATGGCCACATATTGCGGCACATTGGGCAGGTATTGGATGCTGTTGTGCATCGGGAAAAAGATATCCACCACATCTCCAGCCTTCCACTTCCTGTCAATGGTAACATACGACGAAGGTCCGCTGATGATAGCCACAGGTTGGCCGTTAACCTTCACGGAGAACTCTCCAGGCTTCACCCATCCAGGATAGCGTACGAGCAATGGGAACTTCCCTTTTCCTTTCACAATAGTAATGCGGCTGGTCTCACCGTATGGGAATTCTGTTGTCTGGCGCAGTGTCAGGTTCTTCTCTTTCCAGTTCAGTTCAGAAGCTACGAAAAGGTTGACAAACAGCGCATCACCTACATGGGTATAGACAAACTGCCCATATTTGCCGTGATTCTCCATTCCCGTACCCACACAGCACCACATGGCCTCGTTGGGAGCCGAATAATTGCGGTAGTGCCGTGGACGTGCGGGTGTGAAATAGACATATCCGCCGTGTTCCGGATGCTGTGAGGAGAGGATATGGTTGAATGTTGCCAACTCATAGAAGTCGGCATAACGAGCCTCGGGATTGCGGCGGTGGAGGTCCTCGGTCAACTTCAGCATATTATTGGTGTTGCACGTCTCCGGACCATCGATGTCGTTGATGAAGTCGGTGCATGCATCTTTGCTTGGGAAATGCTCACGACGACTGTTACCACCGAAAGCCAACGATCTCTCACCGGTGACGATGTCCCAGAAGTATGCGCTTGCGGTATGGTAGGTCTCGTCGCCGCAGAGTTCACTGATACGCTCAAATCCCACGACTTTTGGCACCTGGGTATTGGCATGCATATTGTCGAGGCAGTCCTGTCGCTGCGACATCGGTGTGAGCAATCTACGATGCGAGAATCTGCGTGCCACTTTCAGGTATTTCTGCTCCCCTGTCATGGCATAGGCATCTGCGAGCACCTCGTTCATGCCCCCATGCTCATTGTCAAGCATTCGCTCCATCTGTGCATCAGTAAGGGAGGCTGTAAGGTCAATGGCCCAGTCGCAGAAGCCTAAGAACAACTGCCGTGCCTGTTCGTTACCGCAATAAACCCAGGCATCACGCAACCCAGCAAACATCTTGTGAAGGTTGTAGAAGGGTGCCCATGAGCCGAAATAGGTGCCAAAGTCGCCTTTTTTAAATGTTGACCATAATTTATCGCTGCCGGGCATGCCGCCCACGTAGCCCCTACCCCATTCTGGGTGATTTTTGGCATTGGCATCGGCACAAAGTTGAAGTTCACTGATGAAATACTCCATACGTTTGCGACATTCCTCGTTGCCAGTGGCAGCATTGATAGCCATTGCCGTGAGATAATGCCCACCGACATGGCCGTCGAGACCGTCCCAGTTGGGATAGGCTTTGGCCCGTGGTTCCAGTCCTGCCTCTTTACGATAAGGTGCTAGCAACCTGTCGCAGTCGTATTTCAGTAGTGTTGTCACATTCAGGTCACGTGCTTTTTGCAGTGGTCCGTCGAGCAGTGTGACATCACCTATTGGGAACTCATCGGCATACAGCCTGTCTTGCGCCTTCACTCCAGTGCTTATCATCAAAGCCACTGCGAGGAATGGAATTACCTTTTTCTTACTCATATTCTATCTTGTTTTATAATTGTTTATTTTCTTCTTTCTAATTAACTATGGATTATGCTGATTGATAGCCTACGGAATCATCTTTTTATTTTTGACTACGGACTTCTGAATCGTCTTTTTTCTACGGACTTTCAGGACTTTTAGGACTTTGGAATCAAGATTCCTTATTGTCAAAAAAACCATAGAAATCATCAGTCCTTTGAGTCCTATAACCCCACAAACACATTAAATCCAAAGTCCTTTGAGTCCTTTAAGTCCGTAGACTTATTTAAGACAACAGTCCCTTAAGTCCTGTAAGTCCGTAGACAAATTACAACACACGTCATCCGTAGAGTTTTCAGTCCGTAGAGCTATTGGATTGGGTGCCATTCGGGCATGAAAGTGAGTTGGTCGCCCAGTTCAAGGATGAGGCGCTCTCCCTCGCCCTCCATGAGCGTTTCCCCATTGTAAGTATAGGTGCTTGGTCCATAGGTATCATTGGCAGCATCCCATTCCTGTTGATCTATCAAAGAGCGCTGATAAGCACTATTCTCTACATAGCGATAGACCGATGACATGCAGAGAGTGCCACAAGGACCAGCGTCGCAGACAGCACCTCTGTAGAACGACAAAGTCCTTCCTCCACCCTGTCCACCAAGCAGGTCACATGTCAGGCCAACCGCATAGACAGCCTGCGACTCCCCGTCATCCGATTGCATCCATAATTCGGGTACACCATCGTTGTCGATATCGATGAGCGCATACTGAGTAAGATCGTCAGAGGAAAAATAATGCTCATGATAGACTGTCTGCAGCATATCATTATGGTCGAGTTCGGTTTTCTGCGCAGATGGTCGCATACCGTCCCACTGATAGGTATGCTTGATAGTAAGCCACCCAAAGAATTCCTCTATTTCCATGTTCTTGCCATTACGTGGAAAGAACACTCGATAGTGGTATCCGGGGAACGAGGGTTTGAAGAAATTATTCATCGACTTCTCGGGAGTGAGCACACCGGTATTGGGGTCATAGTCGTAGAAACACAGCACATCATACTCCTTAGGCGTGAACCGGTGCAAGCTGACAGCAAAAAGGCCATGACCATTGGAGCGATTCCAATAGCACGCCATGTACGACTCATCGTTTTCTGCATCTGGCCAGCCCTCAGCATACTGTACAAAACCATTTTTTTTATCTACAATGATGCCACCGTAATCATCCTCAGTGAGATTCTTCTTGGCAAAATCCAACAATTGCTTACCGGAATATGTTGGCCAAGTCTTCTGGAATGCCTCGGTGAGTTGCAGCACATTGACTTTCCCCCGTGTACCCACTTTGATGTTTTGTGTAGTCCATTGTTTACCCACCTGCTCAATCGGCATCGTTTTCTGTGCCTGAACTGTCAAGGTGAAGAGAGTCGAAAATATAATTAATAGATGTTTCATTGAATTTATTAGTTGACGAGTTAACGAGTTGACAAGTTGACAAGATAATTGAAAGGGTTGTTTAAGGGTAGATAAAGGGTAGTTAAAGGGACAAATGCTCTACCGCCCGTAGGGACGCAATGTATTGCGTCCGTAAGATTGTGATAGATTATGACAGAGGGGACTCAACTAAAGTCTAAGGTCTAAAGTCTAAAGCCTATTCTCCCTCACCCCTTACTACTGGGCGTATGCGATATGTCCCTACTCTCCCACGACAGCATTGACGATGCCGATGACATCTGTGATGGAGATATTACCATCGAAGTTCATGTCTGCCCGCTGCCATAAGAAATTTCCGGGTGTCTGGCCAACGACTACATTGACCGTGCGCATAATGTCGGTCACAGTGACGAACTCGTCGTTGTCGGTGTCACCCATGATACCATCTACCACTTCTGATGTAATTGGTTGAATGGAAGCGAATTTCTGCCAATTCTCCTCATTCTGGTAGTTGCCAAGTGCACCCTCTGGCACATACAATGGCACATTGTAGTTGGTCGCCGTAAAGGTGGATGCTATGATGTCGGGGACATTCGACGGATAAGACACGAAAGACTTCAGCCCCGTGCACTGGCTGAAGACATCATGCTGGATGGTGGTGAGTGCCGGTGGCAGCACTATAGTACTGAGCCCAGAGCAAAAGCGGAATCCATGATTTTGGATGGTTTTCAGCGTCATAGGCAATGTGATACTTTGTAACGCCCTGCAATAGTAGAATCCATATTCCCCAATGGTAGTAACAGACGTTGGCACCACATAGTCGCCGAGTTTTCCAGCTGGACAGCACACCAAAGTGGTCATATCCTTGCTGAAGAGCACCCCGTCTTCGCTACGATAGACATTATTATCTGATGCTACATCAATGCGGCGTAGGTCACTGCAACCACAAAAAGCAAGATTCTCTATATTCGTGACCGTTGCTGACAGAGAGACAGACTTGAGTTTGTTGCAGTTGTCGAATGCCCGATACCCCAACCGCTTGAGGTTGGTGGGCATCGTAATGGTCGTCATGCCATAGCATAGGTTGAAAGCCCGGTCCCCAATACTTTCCACGGCATCGGGCAGGACAAAAGACTTCACCAGATTACAGTGATAGAAAGCGTTGGCACCAATAGATGTTAGCGTTGATGGCAGCGAGATGTTTGTTATTGCGGTACAATTATAGAATGTACTGTCTCCGACAAATGTCACACCCTCAGGCAATGAGATACTTGTCAATTGTTTGCATCCGCAGAAAGCGCGTCGCCCCACTTCATTCACAGTCTGTGGGATAGCTACCGACGTAATGTGCGCACACCCATGAAAAGCCGACCTCGCAATGGTGGTTACCGTTTCAGGCACTACGATGGCACCATTTTTCATGCCTGGGCAGCCCAACAACGTGGTGATGGCCTTGTCGTAGAGCACGCCATCAACAATAGTGTATGCGGGATTGTCGGCAGCAACGGTAATGGTGTTCAGTTTACCGCAGGCAGAGAAAGGTGTCTCACCCAAATCAATCACTGTTGCGGGCATAGAGACACTCGTAAGTTTTGGTGAGTCTTTGAACGTTCCGTTTTCCACTTCCGTGACGATATATTCCACACCATCGTATGTCACTGTCTCAGGGATGACGATGTCGCCTTCATAGACATTACGAATAATAAATGATGTACCGCTTCCTGATGCTGATGGCTCCGGCACGAGACGAACAGTCTGGTCAGAAGTGACTGTGTACCAAATGCCATTCACCTCAAATGTAGTTGCCTTTGCACTTACAAATGCAAGGATAGCAATAATCGATGTAATAAATCTTGTTTTCATTATTATAATTTATTTAAGTTTCGCAAGTGCATTTATACTCAGACAGCCTGTAAGGCCAATGAGCAATCAGCCCAGGGCAACGCCCTGGGTTTATAGTGTGAAAGGGAAAATTCGCCCCAAAGGGGCAAAAGCTTTATAAATATGATGACTCTTTTGCCCTTACAGGGCGTGCCAACCACCCATCGGTTATGATTACCTAGGGCG
>OMXV01000047.1 GCA_900315075.1 uncultured Prevotellaceae bacterium
TTTTTAGCCTTTTTACTCCTTTTTCTCAAGCGAAGCGTTTTTTTATCTTATTCATTTTCATAACCAACATGCCACCGTAGGTTGCCTCCTCATACTCCTCACCTCCGTAGCGATATAATTCGATGCGAATAGCATCGTCTCAAATTCCTAAAAATTCATATATCAAAAATTCTCAAATTCTCCAATTACCTCCCGTTGGTCAGTGGGTCTGCGACAAATCTCGTGACAAAAAGACGTGTGTCTGCGACAAATCTTGTGATAAAAATTTTTCACAACCTCCCCGCCCCCTCCTTATCCTAATGAGGGGTACCTACCCACCCCCCGTCCCCCTCCCGACCTCAACCGCTCCTACTCGTCGCTCTTTCACTATGGTACCCGACCATTCATAAGGTCGGGTGATTATCTACGCAACATAGTTGCGATTATCTGTGTTCGCTCACGCTCACTTGGTGGCGACCATTCCATCACGACATCGCCTGTCACCCACGGTAGGTGCCCGGACAGAGAGCAGTGGTGGTAATCTCTCACCTCTCACCTCTCACCACTATTATTTAGTTGACAAGTAAACGAGTTGACAAGTTGACCAGTTATTTGATTCCTTGGTAACAACTATGAGCAACAAGAGTAATCTCTCACCTCTCACCCCTTACCTCTCACCCCTAAGATATTTCTAACCTAGTGGGAATATGAGAATTTTCATGAAATATTTGGGTGTGTCGGAATCTTTGGTTATTTTTGCATGATAATAAAATACCACCAAACTTGCATTATGATTAGTATTGGAAAACCCGTTATAGAACAAAAAGACGACAAAATCTATTTTAAGGCATTTGTCAGCAATGATACTGAAAAGAAAAACGAATGGATGTGGTTTGCTACAAACGTAGAATATGGCCAGTATTTTACGGAAGACCATGCTGATGCCTTCGTCCTACCTATGATACTCCGCGCAGTAAAAACCCAGCAGGATATCAAAGTAGATTCATCTATGTCAGAGAAATTGTATTACCATCTCAATGACTCTGTTTTTTCATTGGTAAATTATGCTTATGAGAAAAAAAACGGCAAAAGAAACGGGAAAAAAATCAAATTATACTGCGACAAACTGATTTCGACCAACTGCTCACCTCAAGCCGTTGGTACAGGCTGTTCTTTAGGTGTAGATAGTTTTACGGAATTAAAAAAACATGTTCTCAGCGAGGATTGCCCTCCTTCTTACAAAATCACCCATCTCACATTGTTCAATGCGGGAGCGTTCGGTGCGAATGAGGCTGCAAGACAATCATTTTACAAGGAGATACAAAAAACAGAAAACTTTACAAAAGAGATTGGATTACCTCTAATATGGGTTGACTCAAACATCCGAGAGTTTTTTCCTGAATTTAGTTTCAACTGGTGTCACACCTACTTGAATATGGCGATTGTGCTGTCAATGCAAAAACTCTGGAAAAAATATTTCTATGCTTCAGGCTACTCAGCAGAGTATTTCAAATTTGATATCAGAGACTCGGCTTTTTACGAGCCATATCTATTGCCTCATCTATCCACAGAAAGTACGGAACTGATTTCAGGGTCAATGACTTTAAGACGTAGCAAAAAGATTGAATACATTGCAGATGATCCTATCGTGCAAAAACATCTATATGTCTGCCTGAAAGAACAGATATTAAATAATCCTCGTTCCATACACAAGTATTATGGTGATTTCTTAAATTGTGGCATGTGTGAGAAATGCCTTAGAACCATGCTCCAACTTGATATCTTAGGTGTCTTGGATGATTTTAAAAACATTTTCGACTTGTCAAAATGGCCTGAACTCAAATTGGAATATATCACCAAGGTAATAATATTCAGGGAAAGCGATTTGATGTATCATGATTTATACCTATCCATGAAAGAACACAATTATCCCATCCCCTCAAAAGTCAAAATCGATGCCAAGATAATGGAACTAAAAGGAAAATTGAAGAGAAAGTTGTTTAGATAGGGGGCATTAGTTGGAAGGTTTATTTAGTTAGGAGTTAGGAGTTAGAAGTTAGGAGTTAGGGGTTAGAAGTTAGGAGTATCTAACAACTTGTCCACTCGTCTACTTGTTTACTCGTCAACTAACAACTTGTCAACTAAACTTTTGAATCGTCTGTGCGGCCTTTTTGTGTCCGATGGCAATGAGTTTTTCCGACTTGTCGTAGTCGAAGCTGCCATAGCGGCTCATTTGTATATCGACGAGCATGTCGGGCTTCATCAGTTTCGTCATGAGGATGGAGTTTTGACGAATCATCAGCGAACTGGTTCGTGAGAGCATCGTATAATAGTTGAAGTTGAGGTTATCAGGAATCAGCTTGTCGAGAATCTGCATAGGCAGCGAACGAGTTCGCTTGCGGCGCTCTTCCAACTCACGCTGTTGTCTTGCCTGTGCCTTGTAGTCGTAGCCGCTGACATCCACACCCACCAACAAGTCACCAGGATGGCGCACCACCCGATTCAGCGGGATGGGGTTGATCACTCCACCATCGATAAGAATCATCCCATCACGTCGCACGGGTTCATAAAACGAGGGCAGCGAGATAGATGCCCGTATAGCCTGAAAAAGACTGCCTTTGCGGAACACCACCTCCTGCCCATTCATCCAGTCGGTGGCCACAGCACAATAGGGTATCGGCAATTCTTCGATGGGAACGTCGGGCACAAACTTCATGATGGCCTCTATGATTTTGTTGCCCTTCACGAAATGATTGAGGCTCAGTGAAAAGTCGGTCAGTTCCAGCATTTTCCTCTTGTCGATGGTCTTCATCCACTCACGAAACTCCTCCAGTTTGCCAGCGGCATAGACACCACCGATGAGCGCTCCCATCGAACAACCGGCGATGGAGGTGATTTGGAAGCCTTGCGCCTCGAATTCTTCAATTGCACCGATATGGGCAAGGCCCCTGGCACCACCACTCGATAGCACCAACGCTATATTCTTACTCTTTGTTTGCTCTTTTATTTCCATGATATCTAGTTGATGAGTAAACGAGTTGACAAGTTGACAAGTTATTTGAAGCCTCACCCCCAACCCCTCTCCGAAGGGCGAGGGGAGTGATATGATGAGGGGGGGCAGTCACTTCTAACTCCTAACTTCTAACTCCTAACTAAATAAAGCGGCAGTGGTAATCTTTTACCTCTCACCACTCACCTCTTACCTCTAAGATCTTACTAACTTAGTACCGCATATAGCACATCCCAGACAGCGATGATGTGGCAGACGGAGCCTGCCAGGACGAAGAAATGGAAGATGCTATGCATGTAACGGCGCTTGTTGATGCTGTAGAACAAAGCGCCGGTGATGTAGCATACACCTTCGGCCACAATCCATATCACGGCTGCTGTAGGCACATTGTCGATGAGAGGTTTGAATGCCACAAGCACACTCAGTCCCATCCCTATAAAGCAGATGGTCTCTAAGTTGCTATGCTCTTTCAGTCTGACAAAACTGGTGATGGTGCCAGCGATGGCACATGCCCAGACGAAGATGAACAATCCCCACCCCCACATACCATCCTCGCGCAGTGCCACTAAGGTGATGGGGGAGTAGGAACCGGCGATATGCCAATAGATGGCGGCATGGTCCCACCGTCGCATTGGCTCCTTCCACCGGCTTTTCTCTGGCAGGGCATGATAGACAGTGGACGTGATGTACGACCCCATCATGCCCACAAGATATAGGATGACCCCCAGGCGCGCCCATCCATTGTCGGACCGGAAGCACCACACGAGGAATATCACACCGATGACCGCACCCATCAGGATGCCTGCTGCGTGCGACCATGTGTTAAGATATTCCTCTTTGCGGGTGTAGTGGATCATTTTTGAGTTCTTGAGTTCTTGAGTTTTGGGATGATTTAGGATGATTTGGGATGATTTAGGATGGATTAGTAGGAGTAATCTCTCACCTCTTACTTCTCACCCCTAACTTCTAACTTTCCAATGCGAAGTCGAGTTGTCGTTTTTCGATGTTAGCGCTTGCTACGCGGATGGTGATGGGGTCGCCAAGTTGGAATTTATGGTGATGGCGGCGGCCAACGAGGCAGTAGTTGCGCTCATCAAACTCGTAGTAGTCGTCGTCGAGGTCGCGCATGGGCACCATACCCTCACAGTGGTTTTCGTCGATTTCGCAGTAGATGCCATACGACTGTATGCCGCTGATATGTGCCTGATAGACATTTCCGATTTTGTCGGCCATGAATTCCACCATCTTGTATTTGATGGAGTCGCGCTCGGCAAATGTGGCAGTCTGCTCCATGGCGCTGGAGTGCTCGCAGAGGTCTTCGTAGTGGTCTTTATTGGCACTGCGCCCACCCTGTTGGTATCGTGTGAGCAGTCGGTGTACCATGGTGTCGGGATAGCGGCGGATGGGACTGGTGAAGTGGGTATAGTAGTCGAAGGCGAGACCATAGTGGCCAATATTGTGAACACTGTATTTGGCTTTCATCATAGCGCGGAGTGCCACGGTCTGGATGAGGTTTTGCTCCCGATGTCCTTCGCTATCAGCCATCAGTGCATTGAGGCTCTTCGAGATAGCCCCTTTGGTGCCTGAGGTTTTCAGTTTATAGCCGAATTTCAACACGAATTCTCGCAGTCCTTCCAGTTTCTGTGGGTCGGGAGCGTCGTGAACGCGGTAGGGTAGCGTCTTGGCTTTCTGTCCCTTTTTCACCTTGCCGATGCTCTCTGCCACGGTGCGGTTGGCCAGCAGCATAAACTCCTCGATGAGTTTGTTGGCATCCTTGGAGATTTTGAAGTAGCAGCGAATGGGCTTACCGGTATCGTCGATGTCGAAATGCAGTTCCTCGCGCTCGAATTTCACGGCACCGTTTTTGAAACGGTCCTCACGCAGTCGTTTTGCCAGGCGGTCGAGGGTAATCAGTTCTGTGGCCAGTTCACCTTTGTAGCCACCTTTTGGAGCTGGTGGTGCTGGTTGGCCAGTGCCATCTTTCACGCCATTGTCTTCGAGTATCTGCTGCACCTCCTCGTAGGCGAAGCGTCGGTTGCTACGGATGACGGTATGTACGAGTCTCCATTTTTTCACGTCGGCATTGTCGTCCATGTCGAAGACCACGCTGTAGCACAGTTTGTCCTCGTCGGGGCGCAGTGAGCAGATGAAGTTGCAGAGACGCTCGGGCAGCATCGGTATGGTGCGGTCGACGAGATAGACGCTGGTGGCCCGTCGTTGTGCCTCTTTGTCGATGATGGAATTTTCCTTCACATAGTGCGACACGTCGGCGATGTGTACACCCACCTCCCACAGGCCGTTGTCGAGTTGGCGAATGGAGAGTGCATCGTCGAAGTCCTTGGCATCCTTTGGGTCGATGGTGAAGGTGCATACCTCGCGGAAGTCCTCCCGCTCCTTGAGGTCTTGTGGTGTGATGTCGGCAGAGATGCGCTCGGCGGCCTCTTCCACGTTTTTCGGGTATTTGTAGGGCAGTCCGTATTGTGCCAGGATGGCATGCATCTCGGCATTGTTTTCACCGGTTTTGCCGAGCACGTCGATGACCTCACCGACGATATTCTTGGAGTCTTTGCTGGGCCATTGTGTGATGCGCACCACCGCTTTGTCACCGGTCTTGCCACCTTTGAGTTTTTTCTTCGGAACCATGATGTCGTGTACGAAGATATTGCTCTCGGTGACGAGGAAGGCATAGTCGCGCTCCACCTGTAGTTTTCCCACGAAGGTATCGCGGGCATGCTCTAAGATTTCGGTCACGATGGCCTCCTTGATATGGTTGGCACGGCGGGCATTGAACTGCACGCGTACACGGTCGCCGTCGAGTGCAAACATCGAGTTGCGTTCAGCCACAAAGACAGGTTTGCCACCATCGTCGGGCATGAAACTGTTTTTGCCGTTGGCCTTGCGTCGGAAGATTCCTTCCTGCACCTGTCCTTTGAGGTTGAGCCGATAGGAGGTGTCGGAAACTTTGCTGAGGAAGTCGTCCCATGCCAGTTCGTCCATCACATCGATGGCGAGCATTTTGAGAGGGTGAGTATCTAAATGTAGTGTTCTGAAGATGTTTTTAAATGTCAGTGTGGATTCCGGCTGTGACTCGAAGAAATTCACAAGCAGTTCTCTCATCTGTTTCTTGTTCATGCGTTTTCCGCCTTTTTTTCCTTTTCCCATAGCATTTACTTTTTAGTTTTCTGCAAATTAACGAAATAATTACTAACTTTGCAAGCAATTTTCGAAAAAAGTCTTTTTTTTACAAATTTCGGTCATCATATAGCCCGCATATTTGCGGGTATTAATAATTGGAGATCATTTATATTTTCATTATTAGATGGATAAGATTTTAATTACAGGAGCCAGCGGTTTTATCGGTAGTTATATAGTGGAAGAAGGTTTAAACCGTGGTATGGAAATATGGGCAGCCATGCGGAAGACCAGTTCCAAGTCGTTTCTTGCTGATGAGCGTATTCACTTTATCCAACTCGACCTGTCGGACCAGGGCAAGTTGGAGGAGCAGTTGCGTGAGCATCAGTTCGACTATGTAGTGCATGCTGCCGGTGTCACCAAGTGCCTCAATGTGGAAGACTTCCATCGTGTCAATACCGTGGGTACCCAGAATCTGGTGCGTGCGCTCCTTGCCACCCAGCAGTCTCTGCGCCGCTTCGTATATATCAGTTCGCTGAGCATCTATGGTGCCATTCGCGAGCAGCAGCCCTATACCGAGATTTTGGAGAGCGACACCCCGCGACCCAACACAGCCTATGGCAAGAGTAAGTTGGAGGCAGAGCGCTTCCTTGATGGTCTCTCGGCCGAGGGTATCGACTTTCCGTATGTGGTCTTACGCCCCACCGGCGTGTATGGTCCTCGTGAGCGCGACTATTTCATGATGGCCAAGAGCATCAAGCAGCATGTGGACTTCGCCGTGGGCTACCGTCGCCAGGACATCACTTTCGTCTATGTGAGCGATGTGGTGCAGGCGGTGTATCTGGCTGTTGACCATGGTCAGAAGGGGCGCAAATATTTCCTCAGCGACGGCGAGGTGTATCAGTCGCGTGCCTTCAGCGACTACCTGAAGCATGAATTGGGCGACAAATGGCTGCTGCGTATCAAGGCTCCCATCTGGGTGCTCCGTGTGGTGACCTTCTGCGGCGAATACTGGGGTCGGCTCACCAAGAAGGTGACGGCGCTGAACAACGACAAATACCATATCCTGCGGCAGCGCAACTGGCGTTGCGACATCACGCCCGCCATCAAGGAACTGGGCTATCATCCCGAGGTGAAACTGGAGGAGGGTGTACGCCGTGCTGTCAAGTGGTATAAAGAGAACAAATGGTTGTAGAAGATTGTCGGATAACAGATGAATAAATCGTTTTTGAATTCTTTTTTCAATAGAGAGGAACACCCCCGTCGTGGACTGATGGCTTTTGAGTGGGTCATCATGAGCTATCTGCTCATCACATTGGTGGTGGTGCTGATTTTTCATGAGCGGGCGACGAATGCCCCGCAGATGATATGGTTTCGTGTGGGTGTGCTTGCCCTGACAATGGTATTGTGGGGTGTTTATCGCTTGTGGCCATGTCTGGCATTGCGAGCGCTGCGGGCAGGTGCTCATCTGGCATTGCTCGGCTTGTGGTATCCCGACACGTTTGAGATGAACAAGATGTTTGTTCCCAACCTCGACCATGTCTTTGCGGCTATGGAGCAGGGGGTGTTTGGATTTCAGCCGGCATTGGTGTTTGCAGAGAAATGTTGCAACCATGTCTTCAGCGAATTGATGTGCTTAGGATATAGTTCTTATTATCCCATCATAGGAACAGTCACCTTGTTTTATCTCTTCTGTCGGCGACAGGAGTTTGAGCGGGCTGTGTTTGTCATCATCGGTGCATTTTTCATCCATTATGTCATCTTCGACCTCCTTCCTGTCTCCGGACCGCAGTTCTACTATTATGTGGTAGGTGAAGACCAGATTGCACAGGGCGTATTTCCCAATATCCACGACTTTTATGCCACGGGATGGGATGGCAATTGTTTGTCGATACCAGGATGGAAAGACGGTTTCTTCCATCATCTCGTACAGCAAGCACACGATGCCGGCGAGCGCCCCACGGCTGCTTTTCCCAGCAGCCATGTAAGTGTGACGGTAGCGCTGCTGTGCCTGGCCTGGCACACCCGCAACCGCTGGTTGTTCTACTGCCTGCTGCCATTGGGTATATTGATGTTTTTTGGCACATTCTACATCAAGGCTCATTATGCCATCGATGCCATCGCCGGACTGGTGAGCGGCGGCCTTTGCTACTGGCTGCTAATGAAATGGAGCAAGGATTGGAAGGTAGTTAAAGGGTAGTTAAAAGGTAGTTAAAGGGTAGTTAAAGGGACATTACCATTGCTGTTGTTGGGGCTTACTTCATGTATGCCCGAAAAGTAGTTAAAGGGTAGTTAAAAGGTAGTTAAAGGGTAGTTAAAGGGACATTACCATTGAGGATTGAAGGGTAGTTAAAGAGTAGTTAAAAGGGTGTTAAAGAGTAGTTAAAGGGACAATACCATTGAGGATTGAAGGGTAGTTAAAGAGTAGTTAAAAGGTAGTTAAAAGGTAGTTAAAGGGTAGTTAAAGGGTAGTTAAAGGGACATTACCATTACTGTTGTTGGGGCTTACTTCATGTATGCCCGAAAAGTAGTTAAAGGGTAGTTAAAAGGTAGTTAAAGAGTAGTTAAAGGGACGTTACCAATTGAAAATTATCAGATTTCAATATTGAAAGTTGCTCAAACGAGGATTTTTTTAGGCCGTTTCAGCAGATTTCAATGTTGAAAGTTGCTCAAACGGGGATTTTTTAGGTCGTTTCAGCAGATTTCAGTGTTGAAAGTTGCTCAAACGAGGATTTTTTAGGCCGTTTCAGCAGATTTCGATGTTGAAAGTTGCTCAAACGGGGATTTTCCCATTGCTTTTCCTTGAAAGAAAAGTAAATTCTTTATCCTGATTAGGTGATAATTCCTGTATTTTAATTAACTTTGCATTCAAATTTGGAATAATGAAAAAACTATATATAGAGACATATGGCTGTCAGATGAATGTGGCAGACAGCGAGGTGGTGGCCTCTATCATGCAGATGGCAGGATATGAGGTGTGCCAGAACCTCGACGAGGCCGATGCCGTCTTTCTGAACACCTGCTCCGTGCGCGACAATGCCGAACAAAAGATTTACCGTCGCTTGGAGGCTTTGCATGCAGAAGTGCGCAAGGGACATCGGATGATTCTTGGTGTGCTGGGCTGCATGGCTGAACGGGTGAAAGACGAGTTGCTGGAAAACCATCACGCCGACCTCGTGGCCGGTCCCGATGCCTATCTCACACTGCCCGACCTCATCGCTCAGGCTGAAACAGGACACAAGGCTATCAATATCCAACTCTCCACCTCAGAGACCTACCGCGATGTGGTGCCGCAACGTATCGCCGGCAGCCGTATCAGCGGATTTGTGAGCATCATGCGTGGCTGCAATAATTTCTGCCACTATTGCATCGTGCCCTACACACGTGGGCGCGAGCGCTCGCGCGATGTGGAGAGCATCCTCCGCGAAGTGGCCGACCTGCAGGCCCGGGGATTCCGTGAGGTGACACTGCTCGGACAGAATGTAAACTCGTATCATGCCACAACCGACGGCATGGATGTGACCTTCCCACAGTTGCTCCGCATGGTGGCGGAGGCAGCACCACAGATGCGCGTGAGGTTTACCACATCGCATCCCAAGGACATGAGTGATGAGACACTCCAGGTGATTGCCGATATGCCTAACGTGTGTCGCCATATCCATCTGCCCGTACAGAGCGGCAGCGACCGCATCCTGAAATTGATGAACCGCAAATATACCCGCGAGTGGTACCTCAACCGCGTGGAGGCCATTCGCCGCATCATCCCCGACTGTGGCCTTTCGACCGATATCTTCGTGGGATATCACAGTGAGACGGAGGAAGACCACCAACTCTCGCTGTCGTTGATGCGCGAAGTGGGCTACGACTCTGCGTTTATGTTTAAATACAGCGAGCGCCCCGGAACTTACGCCTCGAAACATCTGCCCGACGATGTGCCGGAAGAGGAGAAAATACGCCGCCTGAATGAACTGATACAGTTGCAGACACAACTGTCGGCAGAGGCTAACGCCCGCGATGTGGGCAAGACCTTCGACGTGCTTGTGGAGGGCTTCAGCAAGCGCTCCCGGCAGCAGCTCATGGGGCGCAACGAGCAAAACAAAGCCGTAGTCTTCGACAAAGGAACCCACCACATCGGAGAAACCGTCAGCGTGAGAATCACCGGTTCTACCAGTGCAACGTTGTTGGGGGAGGCTGTTGGAGATTAAAGTGTAGTTAAAGGGACAATACAATTGAAGATTGAAGATTGAGGATTGAAGATGGAAAATTTTTGTTATATCGTTATATCGATATATCGTTATGACGACTAACTTCTAACTTCTAACTCCTAACTAAAAATCCCCTCACCCCTAAATTATGCGTGAATTTCTACAAGTATTAAAACGATTTATACCGCCATACAAAAAATATCTGGTGCTGTCGGTAGTATTCAATATCCTGTCTGTGATATTGAATATTTTCTCGTTTGCAGCACTGATACCTATCCTCCAGATTATCTTCCAGACGGGGGATGGTGAGGCGGCAACCGCCTTGATGGCGTGGGACTGGGGAAATGTGCAGGCTGTGCTGATGAACAATATGAACTACTACGTCAACCAGATGATAGCCAATATTGGTCCGACGACGACACTGTTGGTCATCGGGTTGTTCTTGGCGGTGATGACATTTCTCAAAACGGGAGCCTATTTCCTCTCCTCGGCCACCATCGTGCCAGTGCGTACAGGCGTGGTGCGTGATATTCGCAATCAACTCTACAGAAAAATCACCTCGCAGTCGTTAGGCTTTTTCTCTGAGGAGCGTAAAGGCGACATCATTGCCCGTATGAGTGGCGATGTGCAGGAGATAGAGCACTCCATTATGTCGAGCCTCGACATGCTTTTCAAAAACCCCATCCTCATTATCGGCTATTTTGCCATGCTGCTCTTCATCTCGTGGCAACTCACCCTCTTCACGCTCTTCATCGTGCCTATCATGGGATGGTTTATGGGCTATGTGGGTCGTAAACTGAAACGAAAGAGTATCAAGGCACAGGCTCTGTGGAGCGACACGATGAGCCAGGTGGAGGAGACACTTGGCGGTCTGCGTATCATCAAGGCTTTCTGCGCCGAAGAGAAGATGAACAACCGCTTCGACACGGTGAACACAGCCTACCGCAATGATATCATGAAGGTGAACATCCGCCAGACGATGGCGCACCCCATGAGTGAATTCCTCGGCACCGTGATGATTGTCATCGTGCTATGGTTTGGTGGTACCCTCGTATTGAACAACCAGACGCTCTCGGGTCCCATCTTCATCTACTATATGGTGATGCTCTACAGTATCATCAACCCGCTGAAGGAATTCTCAAAGGCTGGCTACAACATTCCCAAAGGCCTTGCCTCTATGGAGCGCGTGGACAAGATTCTGCTCTCCGAGGTGGAAATCAAGGAACCTGAGCACCCACAGCATATCAGCGAGTTTAAAGAGAGCATCGAGTTCCGGCATGTGTCGTTCAAATATGGACAGCAATGGGTGCTCCGCGACATCAACCTGGTCATCCGCAAGGGACAGACCATCGCCCTGGTGGGGCAGAGTGGCAGCGGCAAGTCTACACTCGTGGACTTGATACCACGCTATTATGATGTGCAGGAAGGCGAGGTGCTCATCGATGGTATCAACGTGCGCGACCTGGGCATCCACGACCTGCGCCAACTCATCGGCAACGTCAATCAGGAGTCGATACTCTTCAACGACACCTTCCGCAACAATATCTCCTTCGGAGTGACCGATGCCACGCAGCAACAAATAGAAGAGGCTGCCCGTATCGCCAATGCCCATGAGTTCATCATGGCTTCTGAAAATGGCTATGACACCAGTGTAGGCGACCGTGGCGGTCGACTCTCAGGTGGACAGCGACAGCGTGTGAGCATCGCCCGCGCCATCCTCAAGAACCCTCCGATATTGATTCTCGACGAGGCCACTTCGGCTCTTGACACCGAAAGCGAGCGCCTGGTGCAGGATGCACTTGAGCGGCTCATGCACTCGCGCACCACCGTGGCCATCGCCCACCGTCTCTCTACTATCCGCAATGCCGATGAAATCTGTGTGCTCCATGAGGGACGCATCGTGGAACAGGGTACACACGACCAACTCATCGCCCTCGATGGATACTACAAGAAACTGCACGACATGCAAACCACGTAAAATATGATAAAAATTATATATCCCATCGTCCATGCCTTCTTCTACGTACTGTCGCTGCTGCCATTCTGGGCACTCTACGGGATTTCAAATGGCTTGTATTACCTGGTCTATTATGTGATAAGATACCGACGGAGAATGGTACGGCAGAACATCACCTCGTCGTTCCCGGAAAAAGATGAAAAGGAGATAAAAAGCATCGAAAAAGGATTTTATCGTTTCCTGTGCGACTACTTCATGGAGACCATCAAACTACTTTCTGTCTCTGAAAAGACTTTTCTAAAGCATATCGAATTTCGTGGTGTGGAAGGAATAGAACAATGCTTCGACAAAGGACAGCATTGTGCGCTCCTGGCAGGGCATTACTGCAACTGGGAGTATCTGACAACCATGAAGTTGCCATTCAAGCGCCATAAAGACTTTGTGATGGGGGTTATCTATCATCCACTTTCAAGTAAGGTGTTCGACCGATTGTTCATTGACATCCGCCAGCATTTCTATGGAACCTGCGTGCCCAAACAGGACATCCTGAGACAACTTCTCACACTACGGCGAGAAAATCGTATGTCGCTTTTCGGATATGCCGGCGACCAGTCGCCTAAGTGGACCAATATCCACCTCTGGCTGCCTTTCCTCAACCACGATACGCCTGTCTTCACAGGAGGCGAGAGAATTATGCGCAAGATGAACAATGCGGTGTTCTATGTTGATATGGAGCGTCCACGACGGGGATATTATGTGGTAAACCTAAAACAAATACCCACTCCGTGGGACGAAATGGAGGAATTTGCCCTTACCCGTGAGTTCTTCAAAATGCTCGAAGAGACCGTCCGCCGTGAGCCGCGCTATTATCTGTGGAGCCACAACCGCTGGAAGCGCACCCACGAGGAATTCGACCGCCGCTACGAAGTGGTCAATGGGAAAGTAAGAGCGAAGAAGACGGAAGGGTAGTTACAATTGAAGGGTAGTTAAAGGGTAGTTAAAAGGTAGTTAAAAAGTAGTTAAAGGGACAATACCATTGATAATTGAAAATTGAAGATTGAGGATTTTTGTTATATCGTTTTATCGATATATCGATATATCGTTATGACGAATCACTCCAAACTCCTAACTAAATAAAACTTCTAACTTCTAACTGGATTAAACTTCTAACTAAATAAAGCGGCAGTGGTAATCTCTTACCTCTCACCTCTCACCTCTAAGTCACTTCTAACTCTAAAATTCCCTCCTAACAATAATACAACTAAATATAATGCTTCTCAATCCCAAATACCAGTCGCAGCAACAGTTTATCGATAGCATCCCGTCGGTACTGGAGCAACAGGGCACTACCATCAAGGCTACACGCAACTTGATCAAAGTGCTCGAGATGCCCGATGGTACCCATGTTAACGTGAAGCGGTATCATGCTCCGAGGTATGTCAACAAACTGGTGTATTCCACCGGGCTCCGCAAACCAAAAGGACAGCGGGCCTACGAGTATGCCATGCGGCTGCAGGAACTGGGGATAGAAACACCAGAGCCGATAGCCTATATCGAAGAGCGACACGGGGGAATCTTGGGCTTGTCGTATTTTATTAGCATCCAGTGTGATTATCCACATACATTTTATGAGATGGGCGACGCCGAGGAGGGAACATATGAGGAGATAGCCACGGCTTTTGCTGCCTTCACTGCCAGGATGCACGAGCTGCAGGTGTTGCATCTGGACTATTCACCCGGCAATATCCTGTGGGAAAGGGTAGGGGAGGCCTATCATTTCTCCATTGTCGATATCAACCGAATGTACTTTGGTGAAGTGGATATGGCACGAGGATGTGCCAATTTTGCCCGACTGTGGGGACCAAAGCGTTTTATCCAACTCATCGTACGTGAATATGCTCAGTTGCGTGGGTTTGATACCGTTGAGGCTGAACGGCTCGCCATGGCTGCCCGCACCGCCTTTTGGCAGCGTTTCTCAAAAAGACACAAAGTGAAATTTAAACTGGAATTGTAGGAATTTTAGTACTCTTATTGCTCACATTTGCTGAAGCCACTTACGACTAACAACAAAAAACTAAAAAACTAACAACTAAATACTAAAACAATGAACTGCTTAGAACTACAACGAAAGTCAGATAAGTTGCGGTTGCGATTGATGCAACTCATCCATGATGGCAAGACAGGCCATACTGGGGGCGACCTGTCTGTGCTCAATGTGCTGACCGTGCTCTACAATCGCATCCTGCGGGTGGATTCGTCGAATCCCAAGATGCCTTCTCGCGACAGGTTTGTGCTCAGCAAAGGCCATTGTGCTGAGGCTCTTTACTGCGTCTTGGCCGACAAGGGCTTCATTTCCGAAGAGGAATTGGCTGCCTATGGCAAATACCACGCTCACCTGGGTGGACATCCCGATGTAAGTATCCCCGGGGTGGAGATTTGCTCGGGTGCCCTTGGTCACGGACTTTCCGTCGGTGTTGGCATGGCACTTGCGGCGAAGATGTCGAAGGCCGATTACAAGACCTTTGTGGTCATGGGCGACGGCGAACAGGCCGAGGGTTCCATCTACGAGGCGGCTATGGCGGCCAATAAATACCATCTCGACAATCTTGTTGCCATCATCGACCGCAATGGTTTGCAGATATCCGGTTCTACCGAAGATGTGATGCCGCTGGAGAACATCCATGACCGTTGGACGGCTTTTGGATGGGATGTCAAGCAGATGAATGGCGATGATATCAACAATATCGTCGATACGATGGAGAGCATCGACTATACTTGCCACCAGCCCCATCTGCTCATCTCTCACTCCACAAAGGGCCTGGGCGTCTCCTTCATGGAGAATGTGGCCAAATGGCATCATGGTGTGCCCACCGAAGAACAATATCAGCAGGCTATGAGAGAATTGAAAAAAGAAGGGTAGTTAAAGGGTAGTTAAAAGGGTGTTAAAAAGTAGTTAAAGGGACATTACCATTTTAAAAAGAAGGGTAGTTAAAGGGGAGTTAAAAGGGAGTTAAAAAGTAGTTAAAGGGACAATACCATTGAAAATGGAAGGGTAGTTAAAGGGTAGTTAAAAGGGAGTTAAAAAGTAGTTAAAGGGACAATACCATTAAGATTGAAGATTGAAAATTGAAAATTATGCTTCGCATGAATATCGGCTGCACCTCAGCAATAGAAGCGAGCTTCATTGAATTCGGTTTGCACGATATTTGAAGATTATCGCTGCTGTAGGGGTAGTTTCTCAGTATGCGACGGTTTTGCCGTCGCCTCTGCCATCCCTTTCGAAAGCAGCAACTCCTAACTTCTAACTCCTAACTAAATAAAACCTCTCACCTCTCACCACTTACCTCTAAGATACTTCTAACTCCTAACTTCTAACTCCTAACTAAATAAATCTTCTAACTAAATAAAACCTCGTTAAAAATAAAAAACATGAAAGAACCAAATAAAATCCCATGTCGTAGAAGTTTTACTGAAACTTTATTGGAACTGGCCCGTGAAGACCAGGAAATCGTCGCCGTCACATCCGATGCCAGTGGCTCCGCCACACTCACCGACTTTGCCAAGGCTCTGCCAGAGCAGTTTGTGGAGGTGGGCATTGCCGAGCAGAATGCTGTGGGCATCTCTGCCGGTATGGCTTCCACAGGTAAGAAAGTCTTTATTTTCGGTCCTGCCTGCTTCTATGTGGCGCGTGCGCTGGAGCAGGTGAAGGTGGATATGGCTTATTCACAGATGCCCGTTAAGATTCTGGGCGTGAGCGGTGGCGTTGCCTACAGTCAGTTGGGAGCCACCCATCATTCCCTGCACGATATTGCCGTGCTGCGCACCTTCCCGGGGATGGAAGTCTATCTGCCCTGTGATGTCCGTCAGACACGTCGCCTGGTGAAACTGTTGGTCAACCGCCCGAAGCCTGCCTACATCCGTGTGGGGCGCAATGCCGTGCCCGACGTGTATGAAAACGATGACTTCGACTTTATCCCCGGCAAGGCCAATATGCTGATGGATGGCACTGACCTGACACTCATTGGCACCGGTGAGACTGTGGCGCATTGTGTGGAGGCTGCCCGGATGTTGCTTGGTCGCGGCATTCATGCCCGTGTGCTGGATATGCACACCCTGAAGCCTTTCGATAGCGAGGCCGTGATTGCAGCGGCACGAGAGACGGGGGGCATCGTGACAGCAGAGGAACACAGCATCTATGGCGGACTTGGAGCGGCTGTGGCTGAGGTCACAGCACAGCATTGTCCCGTCAGGATGAAAATCTTGGGCGTTCCCGATGAGAATGTCATCCACGCCTCACCCCAGGAGGTCTTCCATCACTACGGCTTCGACTACGAAGGCATCTACAAGGCAGGATTACAATTGAAGGGTAGTTAAAGAGTAGTTAAAGGGTAGTTAAAGGGATATTACCAATTGAAGATTGAAAATTATACTTCGCATGAATATCGGCTGCACCTCGGAAATTGAAACAAGTTTCATTTCACTCGGTTTGCACGATATTTGAAGGGTAGTTAAAAGGGAGTTAAAGAGTAGTTAAAGGGACAATACTATAGCTCTGTAGGGGTAGTTTCTCCGCAGGCGACGGTCTTGCCGTCGCCTGGTCGGGGAAGTTGTGAAATACCCCACCCAGACACTTCTAACTCCTGACTTCTAACTCCTAACTAAAAACGGCGGAGCGAACATAGATAATCGCAACTATGTTGCGTAAGCAATCACCCGACCTTATGAATGGTCGGGTACCTTAGTGAAAGAGCACCGAGTAGGTGCGGTTGAGCCCCATCCCGATGTCGGGAGGGGGACGGGGGGTGGGTAGGTACCCCGCCTTAGGCTAAGGAGGGGGCGGGGAGGTTGTGAAAAGCCAAAACTCATCTTATCAGAATCCAACCCTCCGCTGGTTGTTGTTGTCCAGGCGCTCGTTGTCGCAGTGGCTGATGAGCATGGCCATGGCATCTTTACTGTCACCATGGAGGATGTTGTCGATGGCGTAGTGGCGGGCGATGTTTTCGATTTGTCCGCCGCTGAAGTCATATTTCGCAGCCAATGTGTGGACGTCGATATCGCTCAGTTCGGGAATCATTTCATGCCAGATATGAGCACGAGCTTCTTCTGAAGGTTTGTCGAATTTAATCTTATACAGGAATCGGCGTTCAAAGGCTTTGTCGAGGTTTTGCTGCAGGTTGGTGGTGGCAATCATAATGCCGTCGAGGGTTTCCATCTCTTGCAGGATGATGTTCTGGATAGAATTTTCCATTTTATCGACAGCATTCTCGGCAGCGTTTTTGCGGATGCCGATGATGGCATCAGCCTCGTTGAAGAGCAGGATAGGTGTCTGCTTGGCATGTTTCACCTGTTCACGATAGCGGTCAAAGAGCGCCTTGATGTTTTTCTCGCTCTCGCCCACCCACTTGCTCTTGATCTGTGGCACATCCACTACCATGATGTTGCGCTTGGTCTGTCGTGCCAGTTGATAGACAGTCTCTGTCTTCCCCGTGCCGGGACTTCCATAGAATAAGCATGCAAAACCGTTGCGGAAGCCCTTCTCCTTCATCCGCTCCTGAATTTTCTGGAAGTTTTCTGGTTTCATGAAGGACGTCAGTTCATCCACCTGCCGCTGGATATCTTTTGAGAAGAAGAGTTTTTTCTCCGTCAGTTTCTCTTGTTCCACCGTGTCGGCAATCTTCTCGGTGGTTGTGTTGATTCTCAGCTCTGCCAACAACAGTCGCTTGGCGTCTTCCGTCATCTTGTATCTTGTGTTGTTGGCAATACCATTCTCGCAGCGATGCTCTATCAGGTTTTGTTGTATCAGGTGGTGATCTCCGGTGCGCAGTACTCCCTTGGCATTGTTGAAATCGGCGTTGGTTTCAAAGATGTCCTCCATCTGGTTGAACCTGATGTCGTCGTCATCCCTGTTAATCAGCAGGTGGCAGAAGAGCGTCAGCAGCAACAGGTCTTCGCTACACAGATGAAGTGCTTTCATTTGTTGTGCAAAGCCCACTTGTGGGTTGTCGTCGTAAAGAGCCTGGAGCTCTTCTTTAAGTTCATGAGGTGAGATGGCATCATCGCCTAGGTCTTCAAACCATAGGTTGAGCAATTCGAACATCTCAGCACAGTTAAGACCTGTCCGCTTGGGCAGTTCATAGACTTCATTGTGCTTGAGGCATCTGATGACGGCGGTGGGGACATCGAAGTCATCTTCATCCTTCACGTCACGATAGCGCAGCAGACGACGGTGCACGAGCGCATCGATGTCGCTGGCATAACTAAGCACCCTGATTCTGCTGATGTCGAGATGTGAGGCCAGGTCTCTGTAATCTACCCTATAGGGACCTTTTTCCATACAGATGCAGAAGAGCACCGCTTGCCTTTCGGTGATGCCATAGCGATTGGCGAGCAGTTGGATTTCCGGCTTTGCTTTCTTCATGAATTCACTGCTCATTTTTGAGTTTTCCGACAATTCTACCACGTGCTCAATGGCTTCCAACAGGGTGGGTGTGGTTTTCTGCTGTTTCTTTTTGCTTGTAGTTTCTTTCTTTTCCATATTTTGTTAGAAGGTTTATTTAGTTAGGAGTTAGAAGTTAGGAGTTAGAAGTGACTGCCCCCCTCATCATATCACTCCCCTCGCCCTTCGGAGAGGGGTTGGGGGTGAGGCTTCTGTTTGCAAAATTACGTCCAGTTTTATTTGTTTCAAAATAATCTTGTATCATCGATTTGGAATGACTTGTCAGTCTTTTTGACAACCCCATTGGCATTCCCTCCCATTGCGGGAGGGTTGCCGTGGGATGGCTCGATTGTTAAGCAGCAGAGGCTGTTGGCCAGTAGGGACGCGATGTATCGCGTCCGACTTGAGCCTCCTGAGAAATCATCTTCCTAAGATGAAAATGGCGAGTCATTTTTGTGATGAGGGTGTCGGCCTCCTTTTTGTCAAGGCCGAAGAGAGTGATGGCGTAGGAGTTATTGCTGATAGAGGGAACGAATGAGATTCGTTTGTTCTTGATGTAATTGTGAATCCTCTCATACAGATTCTTGGAACTGGTGCGAATGGTTGTTGTGTTCATATCTTTCTCTTTTTTATTTGTTATAGGTATAATATAGACACAACTCAAAAAAAATTCAATAAATCGAGCAACTTTTTTTTCAATTATGTTATTTTCACACCATTTTGACTCTTAATAACAAGCTTCCTGGGTTGTTCTTTTTTTATACCATAACGACTTATAAGATGGGTACCTACCCACTCCCCGTCCCCCTCCCGACATCGGGATGGGGCTCAACCGCTCCGCCTGTCGCTCTTTCACTAAGGAACCCGACCATCCACCGCGACATCACTGTCACCCACGGTAGGGACATACCCCGTGTATGTCCAAAGGGCGAGGGGAGTGATATGATGAGTTTTGGAGTTGGCCAGTCACTCCTAACTCCTATTTATTTAGTTGACAAGTAAACGAGTTGACAAGTTGACCAGTTATTTGATTCCTTGGTAACAACTATGAGCAACAAGAGTAATCTCTTACCTCTCACCCCTCACCCCTCACCTCTTACCTCTTACCTCTAAGTCACTTCTAACTTCTAACTCCTAACTAAATAAAACTTCTAACTCCTAACTAAATAAAACTTCTAACTCCTAACTAAATTAAACTCCTAATTTCTGCATTCATGTTCATTCACGGTAATTATATGTTAGCTATAGAGTTAGGATGAACAGTCCCAAAAGTCCTAAAAGTCCGTAGAATAAAAAAAGACTATGGCGGTATTTTCGGACATACACGGGGTATGTCCCTTCTATGGTGAAATAGACATAGCAGAATGTTTTTCTACCTTTTTGTGAGTGCCTTTGGCACTTTTTCCTTCTTTCATTTTTTAGCCTTTTTCCTCCTTTTTCTTAAGCGAAGCGTTTTTTTATCATATTGTTTTTGATCTATATCATTGTATTCATACATGCTCCAGTTTCGTCTGGTTTTCAGGATTTTAGGTCGCTTCGCTTGCAGGTTTTAAGGTGATATATATATGCTAACGATATGCTTGAGCAAATCTCACCTCATAACCTAAAGATCTTATAACCTTGAAGTTGAGGACTTGCGAAACTTCAATATAAAATATGTTCTTGTACCTAAAAGAATCACAGTATTTCCCTTGCTATCCATGCGCATGCTTCGGCATCGGCGAGGGCGTG
This sequence comes from uncultured Prevotellaceae bacterium, assembly GCA_900315075.1. Classification (GTDB taxonomy): domain Bacteria; phylum Bacteroidota; class Bacteroidia; order Bacteroidales; family Bacteroidaceae; genus Prevotella. The sequence continues at coordinate 20,451 of OMXV01000047.1, forward strand.
GTGGTGATGCTTCAAATAGTATCCACAGGCGGCGGCTACAGTCTGAAGCTGATGGTTCTCCAAATCGGGGAGTACCCGCCGTGAGACGCGAAGTGTGTCGTAGAACTCGTAGTCGGGATAGTCCATCTGATAGACACGGAATACAGCTTTTAGGCAGCCCTCGTCGAAGGGTTTGTTGTGGGCAACAAGCGGCAGTCCCTCAATCAGCGGTTCTATCTGTGCCCATACTTTCGGGAATACCGGTGCTTCCTCAGTGTCGGCGCGTGTGAGACCATGCACCATCGAACACCAATAGTTGTAGTAGTTCGGCTCAGGCTGAATGAGCGAGTAAAACGTATCAACAATCTCACCATCACGAACGATGACGATGCCAACGGAACAAACCGAACTACGCTCATTGTTAGCCGTTTCAAAATCTATAGCTGCAAAGTCTTTCATTGTTCAAAATACTTATTCCCCATCCGTTTGATTATTTGAGGGATTTCTCGTACTCCTTGAAAAGTTCAATTTGCTTCCACAAATTGGGGAGGACGTTGTCGATTTTATGTTCCAACGTGTATATCTTGGTTTTTCCGTTATCCTTATACACAGGATTCCCACATTGTCTCCATCCCCAGTGTGAACAGAGATATGAAACAACTTCAATAGCCGTATCGAACTTCAACTTGTTTCTGTCATCATACAAGCCTATCTGCTTTTCATAATCACTTCCGAGGTATTTGATATCCTCGCCGAAAACGACAGATATGGATTTGTCGTTCTCAGCCACCTCACACATCACGCGATTGTTTTGTGAGAATACCATAGGGACAAAGATAAAAAGCATGATAAAAATCCCCAGTGTCCTTATAGAAATATTGTTTTTATTCATTCCATGTAAATTATTTAATATCTTTGCACATACAAAGGTATGAAAAAAAATGAGACACAAAGTCTAATATAGATATAATACTTCGAAAGTTATTCGCTTTTTTCATATATACAGTTTGAATATTCAAAACAAAATTGTACTTTTGCATTATAAATTAGTGGTAAGAGGTGAGTGGTAAGAGGTGAGAGATTACCCCTTCTACTCAAACTCAATCTATTTCAAATCTATCCCAAATTATCTCAATCTATCCAAAAACTCATAAAAACTCACAAGACAATGAATCTAAAGCTATTACTTCACAGAGGAATGGCCACTGTAGTATTGATGGCCTTTTGCCTGACAGGCATGTGTATCACCACCGACGACACCCCCAAGTCACAGGTTGTGGAAGAGGGTGGCACCGGGCCCTTCAAGGCTGTTATGAAAGAGGATCCGACACTCAAGGAGCATACCATATTCGTGCCCCAGGACTTGACGATCTTCAACGAGAAGACTCCATTGCCAGTGTTGGTATGGGGCAATGGCGCATGTGCCAATTCTCCTTGGGAACACTACAAGTTCCTCAACGAGATTGCTTCCTATGGCTATATTGTATTGGCTACAGGCTTCTTCCCCGAGGAAGGAAAACCTTATCGTGGTCCGATGTCGAGAACTGAGCAGCAGATAGAGTCGATAGACTGGATTATAGCACAGAATGCGGACAAGAACTCTCCTTACTACAAAAAGATTGCTGTGGACAATATCGCTGTGGCAGGAATGTCGTGCGGTGGCTTGCAGACGCTCTACAACTGTGCCGACCCTCGCATTAAAACCCTGATGGTTTGCAACAGCGGACTGTTCAATGAGTCGAACGCTGGCAGTGCCGTGGGTGGAATGCCTATGCCTCCCAAGTCGAAACTCAAGGAAATACATTCCAGCATCATCTATATTCTCGGTGGTGAGACAGACATTGCCTACGGCAACGGTATGGACGACTTCCACCGCATCGACCATGTGCCGGCATGCGCTGCCAACCTCCCCGTGGGACATGGTGGCACCTATGCACAGCCGCATGGAGGTGAATTCTCTGTGGTGGCTCTGGCATGGCTCAACTGGCAGCTCAAGGGCGACGTGAAGGCTGCAAAGATGTTCGTCGGCGCCGACAACGAACTCTCCAAGCGAGAGGGATGGACACTCGAGAAAAACGCCTTGATGCCATAGGTGTGGGCTGTTGTTAGTTAGGAGTGGTAATTAGTTAGGAGTTAGGAGTGACTTAGAGGTGAGAGGTAAGAGGTGAGAGGTGAGAGAATACCACTGCCGCTTTATTTAGTTAGAAGTGACTTAGAGGTGAGAGGTAAGAGGTGAGAGGTAAGAGAATACCACTGCCGCTTTATTTAGTTAGGAGTTAGGAGTTAGAAGTTAGGAGTTTAATTTAGTTAGAAGTTTAATCTAGTTAGAAGTTAGGAGTGACTGGCTATGGTATTGTCCCTTTAACTACTCTTTAACTCCCTTTTAACTCCCCTTTAACTACCCTTCAATCCTCAATGGTATTGTCCCTTTAACTACTCTTTAACTCCCTTTTAACTCCCCTTTAACTACCCTTCAATCCTCAAAGGTATTGTCCCTTTAACTACTCTTTAACTCCCTTTTAACTACTCTTTAACTACCCTTCAATCCTCAATGGTATTGTCCCTTTAACTACTCTTTAACTCCCTTTTAACTACTCTTTAACTACCCTTCAATCCTCAATGGTATTGTCCCTTTAACTACTTTTTAACTACCTTTTAACTCCCCTTTAACTACCCTTCAATCCTCAATGGTATTGTCCCTTTAACTACTCTTTAACTACTCTTTAACTCCCTTTTAACTACTGTATATTTATCGACTTACAAAATTTCAAATAAACAAATACTATTATGGAAAAAACTCTTGTATTATTGAAGCCCAGCTGTGTGCAGCGCCAGCTGATAGGCGAGATTGTGAACCGTTTTGAGCGCCGTGGACTGCGTGTGGCAGGTATGAAGATGATGCAACTCTCTGACGAGATATTGCGTGAGCACTATGCCCATCTTGTGGACCGTCCATTCTTCCCTTCATTGGCTGCCTCCATGCAGGCTTCGCCAGTGGTGGCCCTTGCCCTCGAGGGTGTGGATGCCGTGCAGGTAGTGCGCACGATGACCGGCTCTACCAACGGACGTGAGGCTGCACCGGGAACAATTCGTGGTGACTACTCGATGAGCAACCAGCAGAACATCGTTCATGCCAGCGATTCCACCTCAAACGCAGAGATAGAACTGAAACGTTTCTTCCGCGACGAGGAAATCTTCGAATACCCCAGTTGCACCTTCGGCTTCATCTATGGCGAAGGTGAGGCAAAGTAAATCTAACGTTTTCGTTAAACCAAGCACCCCTTTCCATCATCAGGATTGATAGAGGATAGCATTTCTCCAACGAGTCGTTGGAGTTTTTCTACTGTGGAAGGATTGATATAGAACAGAAGCGCATTCCGGAGCGGAGAAACTGTGGCGTTTTGCATATGAACGCATGTAATTATGTTTAATCAAAATAATTTTATATTAGAAACGATGTAATATCAAAATAAAGTTGTATTTTTGCATTCGAAATAATATAATTTGATATGGGAAAGACTAAACTATCCACTGTTGTAAAGGCCCTGCGCAAGGAATATGGCCTTACTCAGGAAGACCTCGCCTTGAAGTCAGGCGTGGGACTTTGCTTCGTCAGAAATCTGGAGCAAGGGAAACCGACGCTGAGGATGGACAAGGTCAACCAACTGCTTGATTTATTTAATTACGAACTAACGGCAACACCCAAGCAATGAGACAAGCAAAAATATACCGAAAGGACATTTTTGCCGGCATCTTAACAGAAGATGGTGGAGAATACCGCTTTTGTTATAATGAAACGTATCTTGCTCGTGAGGATGCGCAGCCTGTAAGTCTGACACTTCCATTACAGACGGATGCCTTTGTCAGTCCTGTGCTATTCCCGTTCTTTGACGGACTGATACCCGAAGGATGGTTGCTCGATGTGGCACTCCGCAACACCGACATCAGCATCCTCGACCGCATGTCGTTACTTCTGCTGTGCTGCAAGGAGTGCATCGGCTCAGTCAGTGTAGTACCAATAAAAAGGGAAGGAATCGAATAATGTGTAAGTGTCTGTATTGTTATCAACCTCTGGAGGAAGGCCAGAAGGATTTTCATCCCCGTTGTGCCCGAAAGTTTTTCGGGACAAAAGATATCCCCTCGCTAGAATATCGGCATGAAGACCTTGACAGACTAGCTGAGCAAGTCATTCGTGCCCAAACATCACTAACAGGCGTCCAGCCTAAATTATCGCTGAACCTCAGTAAACATGAGGGTTGCAGTCGACTGACCATCGTGGGGCTTTGGGGCGACTACATCTTCAAGCCCCAGACAGAGACTTATCCGCAGTTGCCCGAAAACGAAGACCTGACTATGCACCTTGCTGAAGCAGCGAAGATAAGTGTTGTTCCTCATAGCCTCATTCGTTTGGCCGACGGAGAAATTGGTTACATTACCAAACGTATTGACCGCACCAAGAATGGTAAGAAGATTGACATGGAAGACATGTGCCAACTGACGTTGCACCCTACAGAATACAAGTATAAAGGCTCACATGAGCAGATAGCGAAGGCCATAGCACAGTATAGCAGTACGCCTAAGCTCGATTTGACGAACTATATGCAGCTCTTGCTTTTCTGCTTTGTGACAGGCAACAATGATATGCACCTAAAGAACTTCTCGCTATATCGTCCTTCTGAGAAGTATCAGTTGTCGCCAGCCTATGACCTCCTTAACGTTGCTATTGCCAATCCCAAGGACAAAGAGGAATTGGCATTACCCATTTCTGGGAAAAAGACAAAACTTCGTTTGGACGATTTTCTTAATGCGGCAAGAACCATGGGATTGGAAGAGAATGTAGTGCTGCGTCTTATATCTGCTCTTCAAAAGGCCCAACCAAAGTGGAAGGCCATCATTCAGGTCTCCTTCCTCAGCGAAGGTATGAAGTGTTCATATTTGGAACTCATCACATCCCGATTGGCTCGATTACTGAAATGATATTTTCCGAACTCCACGCCAGGTCCCTGGTGTTCATAGAAGTGACATCGTCCTCTATTGAGAAATCTTTTAGTTTTACAATTCTACGGAGGCAAGGAGTAAGAGGAAAGCAGATTTGTCAAAACTTGTAGGTATCAGTGTTGCAGCCATAAGTGCGAATATTGAAATACTGCGTGGCAAATATCTCCACTGATGCTAAAGAAATAGAATTATCAATAGTATATGTATTATAAAAACTAAAATGTGAAAGATTTTGAATATTCAAAAAGAACTTAGAGAATGGGCAGATAAGACAGCAAAAGGCTATGTTGCCATTGCGAATGAGGCTGGAGACATTACCTTTGCATCGGATAAGTCATGGCTAACTCCATCCGCTGATGAAAGACTATATCAAGCCGGATGCCATCACCCATGAGATGATGGTGAAGTTTGCCGAATACCTTCAGACTCGTAGTGTGGGCGAAGGGGCAAAAAGCATCTTGCAGCGATTCAAGAAGGTGGTGCGCTCTGCCGTTGACCAGGGCATCATGGCGAAAGATCCATGCAAGGGAGTTGTCTGTGTGGTTGATGACCAGGTGCTGAAGAAAGATGTACTCTCACAAGAGGAGATACAAAAACTCATGGATACCCACTATCAGTTCGAGAAAGAGAACGTCCGCAATGCCTTCATCTTCTGTCTCTACACAGGCATGCGTTTCTGCGATGTCAAAGACCTGCGCTACTCCAATATCGACTATGCCAACAAACTCCTACGTTTCGAACAAGACAAGACTAAAGGACATTCTGCCCGTAGTTGGGTTACCATTCCCCTCAATGACGGACTCATCCATCTGGTCGGCAGGCCAAAAGAAGGAGAGACAAAGGAATCGCTCGTTTTCAACCTCCCATCATACGAAAGCTGCTGTAAGTCCGTTAAACGGTGGGTGAAGCGTGCCGGCATCGACAAGCACATCAGTTGGCATTGCGCTCGCCATTCCTTTGCCGTGAACATCCTCAATAACGGAGCTAACATCAAGACCGTTGCTAGTCTCCTTGGCCATAGCGGTTTGAAGCACACCGAGAAATACACCCGTGCCGTTGACAAACTGAAAGAGGATGCCATCAACAGCTTGCCAGCACTCAACCTATAGCACTGATTCTTTTCTGGCGAAAAGAGAAGATTTTTTTCCTTTCGCCAGCAATCGTTATTGTTCTGGCGAAAGAGGAGTAAGTTTAGTCCACATTGCGCATATATAAGCAAGGTGGCAAACCAATCCTGATTTTATATATAATAATGTGAATAATGCTTGTTTTTAGACCGTTAATGCACTTTTTCGACTAAAAATTAGTACCTTTGTGCCACAAATGATTATATTGGAGATATTGTATCTCTAATGTTGTTCAACATGATTTGATTCGAATATGACGCAGAGCGAAGAGATACTGGAGCAAGGACTGATAAAGATGACGGAAATGAGCTACGAGTACGTTTCTATCAAGGAGGAAGAGAACTTGCTTGCTAATTTCAAGGTGCAGTTGGAGAAGCACAACCATAAGGAGCTGGCTGCGCATGGTCGTGAACACTTTACCGATAAGGAGTTCGACAAGATACTGCTCTACTTGGAGGGTGGTACCCGCTTTGAGAAGGCAAAGAAGCTCCGTGACCTGAAGAACTTCCAGTTAGAGAACGGTGAACGTGTGTGGATTGAGTTCATCAACAAGCAGCACTGGTGCCAAAACGAGTTTCAGGTCAGCAATCAGATAACCGTTGAGGGACGAAAGAAGTGCCGTTATGACGTTACCATCCTCATCAACGGTTTGCCACTGGTACAGATAGAGTTGAAGAAGCGTGGTGTGGAGTTAAAACAGGCATACAACCAGATTCAACGATACCACAAGACTTCGTTTCACGGGCTTTTTGATTACATCCAACTCTTCGTTATCAGCAACGGTGTAAATACCCGTTACTTTGCAAACAACCCCAATAGCGGCTATAAGTTCACGTTCAACTGGACGGATGCAGAAAACGTACCTTTCAACGACCTGAGTAAGTTTGCCTACTTCTTTTTTGACAAGTGCAATCTTGGCAAGATGATAAGCAAGTATATAGTACTGCATGAGGGCGATAAGTGCCTAATGGTGCTTCGCCCCTATCAGTTCTATGCTGTGGAGCAGATACTCGACCGAGTGCAGAATTCTAATAAGAACGGTTACATCTGGCACACTACAGGAGCAGGTAAGACCCTGACATCATTCAAGGCGGCTCAACTCGTCAGCGAGATTGACGGTATCGACAAGGTGATGTTTGTCGTTGACCGTCACGACCTCGATACCCAGACACAGTCGGAGTATGAAGCCTTTGAGCCTGGTGCCGTTGACAACACGGACAACACCAAGGAACTTATCAAACGGTTGCGTAGCGACAGCAAGATTATCATTACCACGATTCAGAAACTGAATGTGGCCGTTACTCGTGAGTATTACAATAAGCGGTTGCAAGGAGTGCGTGACCAGAAGGTGGTGATGATATTCGACGAGTGCCACCGAAGTCACTTCGGCGAATGTCACAAGAACATTGTGAAATTCTTCAATAATCTTCAGATATTCGGTTTTACTGGTACCCCCATTTTTGCAGAGAATGCCAAGCAGGAGCATACAACGGCAGAAGTCTTTGGTGACTGTCTGCACAAGTATCTTATCAAGGATGCCATTGCAGACGAGAATGTGCTTGGGTTCCTTGTGGAATACTATAAGGGGCAGCAGAATATTGACCTGTTCAGCGAGAAGCGTATGACGGAGATAGCGCAGTTCATTCTCAACAACTTCAACAAATCAACCTTTGATGGAGAGTTTAATGCGCTGTTTGCCATCCAGTCTGTCCCCATGCTCTTGAAATACTACAAGATATTCAAATCATTGAATCCGAAAATCAAGATTGGAGCCGTATTCACTTACGCTGCCAACGAGAGTCAGGACGATGCACAGACAGGCATGAACCAAGGCTTTGCAGATGACAAGGTGACCTCTGACGAGTTGCAAGCCATCATGGACGACTAT